>CAVGQS010000039.1:0-17269 GCA_963631415.1 Lactococcus garvieae
TTTTAAGTCCTTGTTTTCAATCGCTCAAGTGCTTCTAAAAAATTCTTAAGTGCGCGCCAGACGTAATGCGCTGAAAATGAGGAGTGAGTCCAGTCGAGCACGATTGCCTTTCCAACACTTCCCTAAAAGGAGGGACTATGCTCTGCGGAGTTGCCTACCTTATTATATATATAAGGAAACTGAGCGCTCTAAGACAGGCATTGGAACGATTGCGTGGGCTGTTTTTAGCGGACTGCAATATTTGCAATGCATGACTAACCTTTGATGACGGCAACCGGGAGGAGTCGGGTTCTCACCTTGACGAGGTCTGCCTCGTTGGCTATGACGGTTTCAATGTCCTTGTAGGCACCCGACGCCTCCTGCATGTCGCTTTGTCCACGGATGGCGTGGATGATGCCCTTTGCCTCCAGGCGCGCCACTTCTTCCTGCATGTTCAGGTCGCGGATGGCAGCTGTACGCGACATTGTTCTGCCTGCGCCATGCGAGCAGGAGCAGAAAGACTGTGGATTGCCGAGGCCTTCGACAATATAGGACGCTGTGCCTTGTGAACCGGGAATGATGCCGATGGTTCCTTTAGTGGCGAGGGTTGCGCCTTTGCGGTGAACAATGACGTGCTCGCCAAAGTGCTCCTCCCATGCGGCATAGTTGTGGGCAATGTTAATCATTGGCTCGAAGGTGATTCCGGGGATTGTGTCTGAAAGGACCTCTTCGATGCGTTCCATCATGAGCTTGCGGTTGCACAAGGCGAAGTCAATGCAGTATTCCATCTCCCGCCAATAGTTGGCGAACTCGTCCGTGCGGAGCGGGAGGAAGGGTAGCCGTAAGCTTGAGGGGACGATTGACCACCAGCGCTCATTCAGCGTACGGGCTTTCTCGTTGTAGTAATCGCCCACCAGTTTGCCGAGATTGCGCGAACCAGAGTGAATCATGATCCACAGTGTGCCTTCCTCGTCTTTCTGCAGCTCGATGAAGTGGTTGCCGCCGCCGAGTGTCCCCACCTCCTTGGTGATGGCAGTTTGGCGACGTTTTACAATTTCCATTTTCTCTATGTCGTGGCCGGTAGGCAAGTATTTCTCGTCTTGCGCCACTTTGTGGTGCTCCGTGCCGAGAGGTATGCGCTTGCGGATGCCTCTCATGATTTGCTTGCGCAACACGTCTGTCGGAATGTCTGCCACTCTCCAATTGGTCTTTACGGCACACATGCCACAGCCTATGTCCACACCTACGGCGTTGGGTATCACGGCGTTCTTGCACGCCAGCACGCCACCGATAGGCATTCCCATGCCTGCATGGACGTCTGGCATGATGGCCAGGTGGTGGAACAGAAAGGGCAGGGTGGTCAAGTTCTCAATCTGACGCATTGCTGTGGCTTCCACATTGTCCGTCCATATTTTTACGGGACATTGATTGATGATTTTTACTTCCATAGTTAGATTTTCGTTTTGCCTCGAATGGATTGAGGGTGTTATACATATATATAGGGTGGTGTCTTGGTTCGGTTTGCGGATAAGTTTCCAGATTCACTCAGGAATGTGCTGCAAAGTTATGGGTCAAGTGCGCAGCCTTTCTGCGTGGTTGGAAAAAACTTTGTGAAAAGCAATGAAAAAAATGTATTTTTTATTTCTGCGCAAATAGATTGCGCAGAAATCGTTATCTTTGTGGCGGTTAACCTCAAAACGACTTGAATCTATGCCGGCAAACAAGAATGCGCTGATACGCTACAAGACTATAGACAACTGCCTCCGCAACCGCTATCGTCGCTGGACACTGGGCGATTTGGTTGACGCCTGCTGCGAAGCCCTCTATGACTGCGAGGGCATCAGCAAGGGTGTTTCTGTCCGTACGGTTCAGGGGGACATCCAGACGATGCGCTCTGACAAGTTGGGCTATCGTGCCCCTATCGAGGTGTATGACCACAAGTACTATCGCTATGCGGTCGACGGCTATTCCATCATGGACATGCCGATGTCGCAGAACGACTATGAGGTGATGCGTGAGGCTGTGGATATGCTCCGCCAACTAGAGGACTTCGAGCAGTTCTCTGAGTTGAGCGACGTGGTAAGTCGCTTGCAGGACAAACTGGCTATAACGCAGAACAACCGCAAACCCATTATCAACTTTGACAGCGTGCCCGACCTCAAGGGACTGAAGTTGCTTAGTCCTCTTTATAATTATATAGCGCACAAGCAGACGCTGCGAATAATGTATCAGTCGTTCAATGCCAAAGAACCTGCTGAGCACATACTCTTCCCATATCTGCTGAAGGAGTTCCGCAACCGGTGGTTTCTCTTTGGTTCCACTGCAAGCGACTTGAGATTGTTTAATCTGGCTCTTGACCGCATAGTCTCGGTAGAGCCTTCCGATGTGCCATTTTGTGAGAATCCGAAGTTCGCCCCCGAACGCTTCTTCAATGATGTGATAGGGGTCAGCAAGAATATCGACAATCGTGCCCGTGCTGTCAAGTTCTGGGCTGCCGCCGAACAGAGCAAGTATATCAAGACCAAGCCATTACATCATTCGCAACGGCTGCTGCGGGAGAACGATGACGGCAGCTGTGTCTTTCGTATAGACGTGGTCATCAACTTCGAGATGTATTCTGTCTTTATGAGCTATGGACCAGGGGTAAAGATTATCTCTCCCCGCAAGTCCATGGAGTATATGCAGAACAAACTAAGGGAGGCGCTGTCTCTCTACGAAACGAACGGGTAGGTAAGACGAGCGGTGGACAGCAAGATGGCTTGCATAGGCTCTGGGTTGTCAAGGAACGGCGAATTAAAGTCCACGTCGTTCAAGTTTTCATGTCTTGGTACTATTGGCGAGTAACAAATCTGTATTGATTGAAGGAATTTTACTTCTTCTGTTTTGGGTTGTGCTCGCTCAACAATTGAGACAAGAAAGTGGTGTATGCTGTGCCTACCGGAAGGTCCTCTTCTAAATTAAGTTCACGTCGCAAGCATGAAACAGTTTGTCCTGTGATGGGATTGAAGCCTTCTTTCTGGACTTCGGTGTAGTACATTCCCACACCGAGTTTTTGCCACGAAGGCAAATCGTTGTAGTTGATGCCGTGACTGTAGAGCAGCTCATTCTTTTGCGCATTAGAGATTCCGCCAATCCGTTGCTGTGCCTCTTCAGCTGAGAGGCCGTCGGCTCGCAACAGCCAATAGCAATAGCCATTGAGCGAGTTGCGGTGAACGTCTTCTTGTCGCCAACGGAAATAGTCAATTACGTATTGGTCATTTGGCAACGGGATGAGCCGGCAATCAAATACGGCGTGTCTTCCTGATGCCATTGAGAAAGTGACAGAGGCCTCTGATGCAAGAATCGACAACAGCTTGCGTTCCTTGCGTCCGAATGTGGAATCTTCCAAATGAAACAGCAATGAGATTTCATCACTTTGGCTGTAGCCATAAATTATTCTGAAGCCATAGTCCATCAATCGGCGGAGTGTGGTAATCATGTAGTCACGGAATCGCACATCGAAAGGTTTCTCAAGATTCCATTCCTTTTTTGTAAGTCTGGTGAAACCATGTCCGTCCAAGCGTGCCACAACGTAGACGCCTTGAAGCATACAGCGGTCGAGTGACTGCTCGAAGCTTCTCATCTGTTTGTCTAGTGTATCAAAGTCCATTGCTTATTCTTTCCAGTTAGTAATTTCAAAACCAGCGTCTGCGATTCTTGCAAAAAAGAGCTGGTCAAAGCCCTCGCTACAGGATGGCATTTGCAGTTTGCCGGATGTGCCTGTAATGGCCAGCAGTGGCACTCCATTGTCGCGAAGGTCATTTCTCTCTATACAGTCCTTTACCTTGCTTTGAAAGAAAATGCCGATAACCTCATAGCCATGTGATTTGGCAGCAGGAATGTATCTTTGTCTGTCGGTGATTTGTGGGTTGGTGTTGTCTACAACATAGGAAATCCCATTTTCAAGACATTTCTCTATTGCCACCGCTTCCTTATGACGGGTACGGAGGGTGTCGAGATTTATGTGCACCAGCCCATGACATGCCAACAATTCCTTGTAGAATGTTGTTTTGCCACTGGCCTGAAGACCGATGAAGACTATCATCTGCCTTGTTTTAATAAGAAATGGCAATTTCATAGGTCGAAAATATCCTTGTCCAGTTGGTGATTCTTGTAGATTTTGTGTCTGTTGCGAATATCTGCAAATTTTCCGAAAGGAGTTTTCTGAGGTGACAATTATTTTGTCGTTCCGAAAGATCTTTGTCGAACATAGGCAAATGAAAAAAGGCTGCAAGCACCTTTTGTGAGGTGGCTTGCAGCCTTTGTATATTACTAGCCGACCTGCGTTAGCCTTCTATTGCAGCCTGCGCGGCAGCGAGGCGGGCAATAGGCACGCGGAACGGAGAGCAGGATGCGTAATTCATGCCAACCTTGGCACAGAACTTGACAGAACTCGGCTCGCCGCCGTGTTCGCCGCAGATGCCGGTGCGGAGGTTGGGCCTTACGGCACGACCGTTCTCTACAGCCATCTTGATGAGCTGGCCTACACCATTCTGGTCAAGAACCTGGAACGGGTCGACGCTCAATATCTTCTTTTCAAGATAAGCGGGGAGGAATGAGGCGATGTCGTCGCGCGAGTAACCAAACGTCATCTGTGTGAGGTCGTTGGTTCCGAACGAGAAATATTCGGCTTCCGTGGCAATGTGGCCTGCGGTGAGCGCTGCGCGAGGTGTTTCGATCATAGTGCCGATTTCGAAGTCTACGCGTACTCCTTCTTCAGCAAACACTTCTTCCGCTACCTTCTTGATGATGTCCTTCTGCTGCTTCAGCTCGTGCAGGATGCCAATCAGCGGAACCATGATTTCGGGACGCGGATCGTAGCCTTCCTTCTTGAGCTGGCAAGCGGCGCCAAGGATAGCCCTGGTCTGCATAGCGGTAATCTCGGGGTATGTGATACCCAGACGGCAACCGCGGTGACCGAGCATAGGATTGTTTTCTGCAAGAGACTTCACGCGCTTCTGAATCTCATCGATGCTGACACCCATTTCTTTTGCCATGGTTTCCTGACCCGCGATATCGTGGGGAACAAACTCGTGGAGAGGCGGGTCGAGCAGACGGATGTTAACGTGGAGTCCATCCATAACCTTGAGTATTCCGTAGAAGTCGCTCTTCTGGTAGGGCAGAAGCTTTGCAAGAGCCTTCTCGCGTCCCTCAACGGTGTCGGCAAGAATCATCTCGCGCATAGCAACAATCTTCTGACCGTCGAAGAACATGTGCTCAGTGCGGGTAAGACCGATGCCCTTGGCACCGAAATCGCGTGCCACCTGTGCATCGTGGGGAGTGTCGGCATTGGTGCGTACTTCCATCTTGGTGTATTTGTCGCAGAGATCCATGAGTTCCTTGAAGTCTCCGCTCAACTCAGCGGCCTTGGTAGGAATCTCGCCTGCAAACACCTGACCGGTTGAACCGTTCAGAGAAATGAAGTCGCCTTCCTTATATATAGCGCCGTCAATTTCCACGGTCTTGGTCTTGTAGTTTACGTTGATGGCACCTGCGCCAGAAACGCAGCACTTGCCCATGCCGCGGGCAACCACAGCAGCGTGAGAGGTCATACCGCCGCGAGCCGTAAGGATACCTTCAGCAGCAGACATACCAGCGAGGTCTTCAGGTGAGGTCTCGATACGAACCATTATCACCTTGTGGCCATCGTTGTGCCAAGCTTCGGCGTCGTCAGCATGGAACACAATCTGTCCGCAGGCTGCACCCGGAGAGGCGGGAAGTCCTTGAGTGATGGGCTTAACTTTTGAGAGAGCCAGCTTGTCGAACACGGGGTGGAGCAGCTCGTCGAGTTTCTGAGGCTCGCATCTCATGATAGCTGTCTTTTCGTCGATAAGGCCTTCCTTTACCAAATCCATGGCAATCTTGACCATGGCAGTACCCGTGCGCTTACCATTGCGGGTCTGAAGGAACCACAGTTTTCCCTCCTGAACGGTGAACTCCATATCCTGCATGTCGCGGTAGTGCTGCTCCAGCTTGTTCTGGATAGAGTCGAGCTCAGCGTAGAGTTCAGGCATAGCCTCTTCCATCGACGGATATTTGGCAATGCGATCCTCTTCAGAAATGCCGGCACGCTCAGCCCAGCGCTGCGAACCGATTTTGGTAATCTGCTGGGGAGTGCGGATTCCAGCCACAACGTCCTCGCCCTGAGCGTTGATGAGGTATTCTCCGTTGAACAAGTTCTCACCATTGCCTGCGTCACGCGAGAAGCATACGCCAGTGGCAGAGGTGTCACCCATATTGCCAAATACCATTGCCATAACGGAAACTGCAGTTCCCCATTCGTCGGGTATGCCTTCCATCTTGCGGTAAAGGATAGCGCGTTCGTTCATCCAACTGCGGAATACAGCGCAGATGGCGCCCCACAACTGCTCCATAGGGTCGGTTGGGAATTCGGCTCCGGTCTGCTCCTTGATGGCTTTCTTGAACAGCTCCACGAGTTTCTTGAGCGAGTCTACCGACAGGTCCTTGTCGAGAGTTACGCCCTGCTCCTCCTTTACCTTTTCTATGATGGCCTCAAAAGGATCGATGTCTTCCTTGTTGACGGGCTTCATGCCAAGAACGACGTCTCCGTACATCTGTACAAAGCGACGGTAGCTGTCGTAAACGAAGTGCGGGTTGTTGGTCTTCTTGCACATGCCTTCAGCCACCTCGTCGTTGAGTCCCAGGTTGAGGATGGTGTCCATCATGCCGGGCATGGATGCGCGTGCGCCAGAGCGTACTGATACCAGCAATGGGTTGTTTATGTCGCCGAACTTGCAGTTCATCAGAGCCTCAACATGTGATACGGCTGCGTTGACTTCGTTCTTGAGCAGTTCCACGATTTTGTCCTGACCCACTTTGTAGTATTCGTTGCAAGTGTCCGTGGTGATGGTGAAACCGGGAGGCACGGGCACTCCGATGAGGTTCATCTCAGCAAGGTTTGCGCCCTTGCCTCCAAGAGCCTCGCGCATTTGCGCATTTCCTTCGGCTTTGCCGTTGCCGAAGGTGTAAACTCGTTTAGTTGCCATAAATTATTTTTGGTGTTATAATTAAGAAAATAGATACGCAAATTTAATGCATTTAAGTTAAAGTCAGCAATGTTTTTAATACTATTTATTGGGGAAGGTGCATTTTTTCTGTCAAGGGCTTGTTTCATAACAAATATTGCGCGATTTTGTGGTTGTGGCATGGCATATCGCCGCAGGTTGTCAAACGCTTGTTGATTAGCTAGTTGGTAAATATAGGCAGTTCTTTCTCTGAAATTCTTGTGGTGCTTGTGTAGGAGTTTCGTCTGAAAAACACATGCGAAAAGGTTTCCGCAATTTTTTTGTTTTGGGTTGTAACAATCATCAAATGAGGTCTTGTTTTTGGTTGTTCAAGATAGTTTTTCTAATTTTGCTTTGATAATTCATTCACACTGCTACAATGTCTAAAAGCAAACAGAACAAAGCCTCCCACAATAATAGAGCCGGGACTCGCAGCAATAAAACGCCTGGTGTAGCACCGGTTTCAGTTCCTTCTCGCAAAAAACGCAGTCTGGCTACTGCATTTGTAAAGACTCGCGTTTTTGCAGTGGAGTTTGTGTTCTTGTGGCTGTTTCTCTATATTCTGTATGGTGATGTGCTATATGTTGCAGAGCAAAGAAGCTTCTTCGCTTTTGACAGCGTCGCGATGCAATACTACTTGTCGCAACCGTTAGGTTGGCTCTACGCCGTAGGGCGATTTATGTTGCTTTCGGGTGCGTGTCCAATTTTGGCGTCGTTGCTCTTGGCTGTAATGCTCACTGTAGCGACATGGTTATTTGACCGCGCGTTTAGACTCAAAGGGTGGTGGCACATGGCAACTGCAGTGTTGCCTTTCCTTTATGTGTTCTTCCTTTTTTATAAGGGCTTGAATCTAGTCTATTTGCGAGAGTTGAGCCTGATAATGACGATTCCCTTCGTTGCCATGTTGTGTGCAGCGGTGATGGCCCTGCTCTCCAAAATAGTTTTCAAGACTAGCATATCTCTGCGTACGATAGTCAAGCCTTTTGAGGCGGACTGCAAACGTAGCACCCTTTGGGTGGTGGGCGTGATGGCGGCGCTGATGGTCACAAGCGTGGCAGTGGCGCTGACTTATGCCCAAAATGACCGCATTACCTGTACGATGGAGAGGTATATGTATAATGAGGACTGGGACAAGATGGCTGATGCCGCAAAACAGGCGTCGCGGCCGTCTCGAACGGTGATGGGACTTTATGCAGTGGCTCTAAACCAAAACGGACAGATGGCTACCGAGTTGTTCAACATCCCGATGCAATATGGCAACATACATCTTACGCGCAGCAACGGCAACTTTGACAGCGGTATAGACTTTCTCGTAATTTATGCCAACTTCTATGCCGGCCTGACCAGGTCTGCCTACCACGAGGCAGTGGAGCAGACCGTTACTGAAGGACCGTCGATTGTGAAACTGAAGTATATGGTCAAATGCGCTCTGATTGACAAGGAATACGCATTGGCGGAGAAATATCTAGCCATTTTAAAGAAGGTTCCGTTTGAGTCGGATTTTGTGGAGAAGTACAGCGACATGTTGTACAACTACGACAAAATTTCACAAGACAACGAATTGGCTAGCGTCATAGAGCTGCAGCCGCTAAAAGACTCTTTTGAGCAAGAATACCGCAAACCTATGTTTCTAGGCTATAATGTCAGGCTCATGGAGGCCAAAAGCATCCGCGGCCTCAACAACTGCCTGTATGCTTGCCTATACTCAAAGGACCTGAATGGTTTCTGGGAGAGGATAATCACTATGATTCAAAACAACGTGATGCTCTCCAAAGTGTTTGAAGAGGCTATAGTGGTGAAGAATCTGAAGAATCTGTCAGTGTTGAAGCAAATCCAATTGTCCACCTATACGCTACAGGAATTCAAAAACTTTATGGGCGATTGTTTCCCCAAAGGAGAGAAGTCTACAAAGCAGATGGGCAAGGAAGAGAAAACCGAGTGGATGAAACAAAAAGCACACAAGTTCAAGGATAAATATCTCGGCACGTATGAGTACTACTACTATTTCCAAAATGTGCCTGATGAAAATTATGAGGTGGCGGACGCCGACAAAAAGGGAGGAGTCAACTAATAGACAATGTCAACAATGAAACAAATACTGAATCTTAGCAAAATACTGTTGTCCTGCGTCTGTCTAGGACTGTTTTCATGCGGCAAGACTTATGTCGTACCTGACGGTGCGCAGCCTAATGGGAAACAGGTGGTGATGTATCCGGATTACACCGATGTGACTGTTCCGCCCAATATCGCGCCACTCAACTTCATCGTTAAGTCTGATGCTTCGGAATATGTGGTGAGTATCAAGGGTGCAAATGGTGACGAAATCGTTTCGGGAGCGCAAGACGACGGAGTCGTGCAAATAGACAGTACCCTCTGGCGCAGCCTATTGACAAAAAATAAGGAACACGAACTGGACGTGGTAGTCTACGAAAAGCAAGGGGATCAATGGCACAGTTTCAAGCCCTATAAACTTTTTGTGGCAAAAGAGGAGATAGACCCTTACTTGTCGTATAGGCTTATAGAACCAGGTTATGAACTTTACCGTCAGTTGGGACTGTACCAGCGCAATCTCACCACTTTTGAACAAAAAGTTATCTACGAGAACAATCGTGCCGAAAAATCTGACGAAAATCATTGTGTCAACTGTCACAATTACCAGAATTATGGTGGCAAAAACATGCTTTTTCACGTGCGCGCCAACATGGGCGGCACCCTTATTGCAAAAGACGGCAAGATAGAGAAGATAAACTTCAAAAATGATTCTATTCTTGGGTCGGCTGTGTATCCTTCGTGGCATCCGAAGAAAAACTATGTTGTTTTTTCCTCCAACCTCACTGGTCAGACCTTTCACATGCTTGATAACGAGAAAATTGAGGTTCTTGACTATGGGAGCGACTTGATTTTCTACAACGCTGATACACACGAAGTAAGCAATATCATTAAGGGAGAAGCATCGATGGAGACCTTCCCCGTATGGTCGCCAGACGGAAAGAAAATATATTTTTGCCAGGCGGAATCGCCTGAGATGGCAGGCGTGACAGATTCTGTCAAGATGAATTACGTGATTGATAACTATCGCCGGTTGCAGTACAATGTCATGAGCGTTAGTTTTGATGAGCGGACTATGACGTTCGGGACTCCAGAGGTTGTGGTTGACTGTGTTTCCCAAAACAAGAGTGCATCGGTTCCGCGCGTGAGTCCAGACGGCAAGTTTTTGTTGTTCACATTGGGTGACTATGGTCAATTCCATATCTGGCACAAGAGTTCAGATCAGTGGGTCAAGAATTTGCAGACTGGTGAAGTGTATCCACTTGCTGCTGCAAACTCAAACGATGTTGACTCTTATCACTCTTGGAGTTCCAACGGTCGTTGGCTTGTGTTTAGTTCACGGCGCGATGATGGTTCATACACTCGTCCGTATATAGCCTACTTTGACAAGAACGGACAACCGCGTAAGGCCTTTATGCTGCCGCAGGAAGACCCCGCGCAAAACCTGATGCTCCTGAAGAGCTACAATGTGCCAGAGCTGACGCGCCAGCCGGTAGCTTATACTCCAGAGATGTTCAAAGATGTCATCTACAATCAGAATCCGGGGATAAGCGTTACCTACAAGGAAATGCGCACTGCAGACCAGATTTCGCAGCAACAGCAGAAGGACAGGCAGGCACGCCTTATGAATACAAGCAATGTTCAAAACGTAGCGGTGGACTCCTCTCAAACTTCGACGCCCGCAACGGACGCTACGAGTGGTGCGTCGCGCAAATCACGCTAAAGACAGAAATGCAATATTATTTGTTCTATAAAGACAATTTGCTGCTCACCCACGACAACAAGATTCCGCAAACGCGCGAAAACGCTACTGTTGAGTACGGGTTTTCGCTCGTCGGCGATGAGGAGTGCGTGGCAGCTTTAGTAGACACGGTTCCTGCCGGATGTACCACAGTGGGACTCCGTGAAAGCTACGACTTGTTGACATGGAACGAATATCGGCGTGCAGGCAAAGCCGCAGAGATTCTGTTTTGGCATCGTACGCATCAGTATTGCGGCCAGTGTGGTACAAAGCTTGTAGATACCTCCGCGATGAGCAAGGAGTGTCCACATTGCCACAAAGAAGAGTGGCCGATGCTCTCGCCTGCAATTATCGTGTTGATTCATAACGGAGAAAAGGTTTTGCTCGTGCGGTCTAGATCGTTCAAAGATGATTTCTATGGTTTAGTGGCAGGCTTTGTTGAACTAGGAGAGTCTGTGGAAGACGCTGTGGTGCGGGAAATAGTCGAAGAAACACAGCTTGAGGTAGACGACGTCAGATACTTCGGAAGCCAGCCTTGGCCTTACCCTCAGGGACTGATGCTTGGTTTTATGGCGCGCTATAAAGGCGGCAAACTGAAATTGCAAAGTTCTGAACTGGTTGCTGGCGATTGGTTCGATATCCATGAATTGCCAAAGATTCCCAAGCCGCTGAGCATGGCCAGGCAACTGATAGATTACTATCTGCGCACGTATAAAAACTGAAATATATGAATTTAAGGAATAAGATCATTGCTGTTGTGTCGTTGCTGACTCTTGTCTGTTCCCTTATGGCGAGTCCCGTATATAGGGTGACCAAGACTATAAGGCAGTCTGACGGGACTTCGCTTACCGTTACGCGAGTGGGCGCGGACCATTTGCTATACTATATTACCAGTGATGGTGTTCCTGTGTTTCCTAATGATAGCGAAGACTATTGCTATGCCGAATTTGACAATGATGGCAATGTTGTTGCTTCTGCGACTGTAGCGCATGAAGCTACGATGCGTACGGTGGCCGAAAGTCATGTCGCATCGCAGAGCAGTGAGGCTTTCTTTGATTATATTCGGATGAGGGGTGTCTCGCGTTATGGCGTTGGGAATCTTTCTTCCGCGAGTGTGAAGAGTAGGGGCGATGTTCGCATAGCTGTCATCTTGGCTGAATTTCAAGACTTGTCGTTTGCGGAAGGAAATGACGAACAACGTTTTTACGCTCACTTCAATGCCTCTTCATATACCCAAGAGGGTGGTGCTGGCAGCGTTCGAGACTATTTCATTGCCCAAAGCGACAGCTTATTCCGTCCTTCTTTTGACATAGTGGCAAAGGTAAAAGTTAGCCACGACCATGATTATTATGGCAAAAATCAAGGCAGTAGCGACGTGAGATCGACTGCGTATATGGCAGAAGCGACGGATTCTGCGATAGCAAAAGGTGTGGATTTCTCCAAATATCTGAACGACAAGGGCGAACTTTTCGTTATCGTGATATATCCTGGCCAGGGAGAGCAAGTGTCGGGTGAGAGCGATCAAATATGGGCGTCCTATTATTATTCGATGAACCATCAATTTGAAAATGTAAGATTGACCTCAGGACTAGTAATGGACGAACTTGCGGACTATGGCGCTGGTGAGATGTTTGACGGTATCGGTACGCTCTGTCACGAATTTTCGCACGCCCTTGGTTTGCCGGACTTCTATAACACGACCTCTGCAACCAATATTTTCGGAATGGATGCATGGTCAATAATGGACTATGGGCAGTATTGCAATATGAGCCGAACTCCCGTAGGGTACACTTCCTACGAGCGCGAATTCATGGGATGGCTCAAAATTGACACGCTTTATGATGTAAAGCAGAAGGTTGCCATCGCTCCATTGCATTCACAAGGGGAAAATCGTGCCTACCGCATCCTCAATTCTGCCGATGAAACTGGTAACGAATACTACTTGTTGGAAAATCGGCAGAACTCTCCATGGTATATGAAACTCTACGGAGAAGGCATGTTGGTGCTGCACGTTGACTACAACGCCAACGCATGGAGATCAAACTCTGTAAACAATAAAGTCTCTCGCCAACGCATGACCATCATTCCTGCCGATAATACCTTGACGCGGATATCTTCGAAGGCGTCAGATTACAAGGGCGACCCTTTCCCTGGATTGAAAAACGTAACAGAATTAAGTTCTACGACAACGCCTTCAACCAAGGTTTACACTGGCGGTTGTCTTGATATAAGACTTAAAGACATTCGTGAAGTGAACGACACAATATATTTCTATTATCAGTGCAACGGACAACTTGCCACTCCAAAGGAAGCTACCGTTACAAGCTTTACAGGCAACGAGGTCGCGCTATCCATTGATTCAACCGAAAACGCTGAGAAATACATAATAAGCGTTTACGATGGCGACTCGTTGGTGTATGAAAGAACAGTGTCTGAAACAGAGGTACGTATAGACAACCTTACAGCAGAAACAACCTATACGGTTCGCATTACTGCCGTAGCTACAGACTATCTCGACTCTACACCTTTGTTCACAACAGCCACACCGTCATGGTTTGCCAATGAGGATGTAAACAAAGATGGAGAGGTTAATTCCGCTGATGTCGTGAGCGTCTATAACTATATTCTAAAAGGCGAAGATTCTGGTGTCATTAAAGACAGGGCAGACGTGGATAAAAACGGACATGTCAATACTGCTGACGTGACGTCTATCTACAATAAAATAACAGGAAACTAAAAATCTAAATATTCAAATAGTATGAAATCACTTGTTAAAAAAACTCTTTTGTTAATTATTGCGGCAGTAACAATAACTTCTGCCAATTGCCAAACGGTTTCAAGCATTCTTTCAAATTTTGGCAATTCCTCGAAGAAAAACAGCGGTGTCGTATCTTCGATTGTAGACAATCTTGTCGGAACCAAAAGTGTCAGTTTAAATAGCCTCGTAGGAACATGGACTTATTCAAAACCTGCTGTTGCCTTTGAAAGCCAAAATGCATTGTCGAAAATTGGAGGAAGCGTAGTGTCAAACAAAATAGAAACAAAGCTCAGCTCCATATTTACCAAGGCAGGCATCAGCAAGGGCAAGTTTTCCATAACATTTGCTTCTGACGGAACTTTTACAACTACAATGAATAATAGAAAGATAAGTGGTGTTTATACACTTAGCGGCTCCACTATAACTTTCTCAAAGACAAAAGATGCAAAGTTGAAAGTTAACGCAAATGTGAAACTGGGCACAACATTGCAGATTACGTTCAAAGCCAATAAACTTCTGCAGTTTGCCAAGCAATTTGGTTCTTTGGCAGGATCTGCAAGTACAACTCTCTCTACTGTCAGCTCGCTTATGAGCAACTATAGTGGAGTCCAAATAGGTATGCATTTTACGAAAAAATAAGGCTCGGTTTTATTAAAAACACGGTCTTGCAAGCGGGTTGTAGTAAAAATTATATTATTTTTGCAGTTGATAATTATCCAGTCCGCTAACTGGGACAAGAAACCACATGTTTATTTCAAAACAAGAAAAACAATAAGCTATGCCACTAAAAAAGGGGTGTATTTCTCAAGTCATAGGTCCTGTCGTTGACGTTTCATTTGATACTGAGGGACTAAAACCGGAAGAGGTTCTTCCCAGGATCCACGATGCGTTGGAGATAAAGAGAGACAACGGCAATACGTTGATTTTGGAGGTTCAGCAACACATTGGCGAAGACACTGTCAGAGCGGTTGCGATGGATTCTACAGATGGATTGTGCCGAGGTCTGGAGGTAAGTCAAACTGGTTCGCCGATATGTATGCCTACAGGCAATCAGGTTAAAGGCCGTTTGCTGAATGTTATCGGCGAGCCGATTGATGGCATGAAGGAGTTCGACCGGGAAGACACTGCTCCAATACACCATGAGGCGCCCAAGTTCAACGAACTCAAGACCACGCAGGAGATATTTACTACTGGAATAAAGGTGATAGACTTGCTGGAACCCTATATAAAAGGTGGTAAGGTGGGATTGTTCGGTGGTGCTGGTGTAGGTAAGACCGTCCTTATCATGGAACTTATCAACAATGTCGCAAAAGGTCATGATGGTTTCTCGGTTATTGCTGGTGTTGGCGAACGAACACGCGAGGGCAATGATATGCTTCGAGAAATGATTGAGGCTGGCGTTATCAAATATGGCGACAAGTTCAAGGAGAAGATGGAGCAGGGAGACTGGGATCTGGACTCTGTAGACTATAAGGAACTAGAGAAAAGCCAAGCGACACTAGTGTATGGACAGATGAACGAACCGCCTGGTGCGCGTGCTTCGGTAGCCTTGTCTGGACTGACCGTTGCGGAAACATTCCGTGACATGGGTGCCAAGTCTGGCAAGAAAGCTGATGTCCTTTTCTTCGTTGACAATATTTTCCGCTTTACCCAGGCTGGATCTGAAGTTTCTGCATTGCTTGGACGTATGCCTTCGGCTGTAGGATATCAACCTACTTTGGCCTCAGAGATGGGTGCCATGCAGGAGCGTATCACTTCGACTCAAAATGGTTCAATTACCTCCATACAGGCTGTGTATGTGCCGGCAGACGACTTGACAGACCCTGCTCCTGCAACGACCTTTTCACACCTTGACGCAACGACAGTGCTGAGCCGTAAAATCACTGAGCTTGGTATATATCCCGCCGTTGACCCACTGGCCTCGTCTTCAAGAGCTCTGGATCCGCACGTTGTTGGAAAAGAACATTATGAATGTGCGCAAAGGGTGAAGCAAATTTTGCAGAAATACAATGAGCTTCAGGATATTATAGCCATACTCGGAATGGATGAATTGTCGGACGAAGACAAAACTACGGTAAACAGAGCTCGTCGTGTCCAGCGTTTCCTCAGTCAACCGTTTACTGTGGCCTCGCAGTTCACGGGACTGCCTGGCGTGATGGTTAGTCTGGAGGATTGCATAAAAGGATTCAATATGATTCTTGATGGCGAGGTTGATGACTTGCCTGAGCAAGCTTTCCTTAACGTAGGAACTATTGAGGAGGCAATAGAAAAAGGTAAGAGGCTTTTGGCTGCGGCTGTTCAAGCGTAATCTCATATAGCACACAATATGAACGTTGTTGTCGTATCACCAGAAAAAACATTGTTTTCAGATAGTGCAAGCAGTGTTGTTGTGCCAGGAACAAAAGGTGCATTTGAAATTCTTGAAAACCATGCCCCTATAATTTCTAGTTTACAACGAGGAGTGGTTTCTGTCATAGGCAAAGACGGAAAGATTGAAATACCGATTGAGTCTGGCTTTGTTGAGGTTGCACACAATGAGGTGTCGGTATGCATTGAGTCGTAATCGTATAAATAAACCACACGGCAGATATGGATATACAAATGGACAAAATATATAAAGCGCACAAGTATTATATCATCGGTATGGTGCTTGTATGTTTGGCCGGTTATGCTCTAATCACGTGTGGTAGCCTGTTGTTTAAGCTGACGGATGATTTTCCTGCGGTAACTTTGGCTGTGGCGCTGGTGATTCTTATGGTGTACAACGTCATTTCTGCAGTTTTGTACCTGAGGATTGTCAAGACTCACCAAAATTCACTTGTGCATTTTTATTTAGTCAACAAGGCCGTACGTATGATATTTGCGTTTGCTGCAATCCTATGTGCAATCTTCTTTCTGGAAAAGGGAGTGATATCATTCGTTATAGGTTTTTTTGCGCTGTATGTTCTTACCATAATATACGAAAGCGTATTTTTTGTCCAAGTAGAGAAGAAATTAAATGAAACGAAATAGAGTCATTCTTATATTTGCCTTGTTGGTTGCTCTTGTTGTTCCGACAAAGAGCGTCGCTACGGAGAAGATAGATGTCCAAGAGGTCGTCATGGGACATACAGGTGACTCCCACGAATGGCATATCACAACCATCAATGGACATCACATATCAATTCCCCTTCCTGTGATTGTCTGTGGAAACGATGGGACTTGGCATTGTTTTTCTTCGTCTAAATTCAGTCATTCTTCAAGTGGAGTTTATGATGGTTTCTTTATTCCATCCGTCGGTGACAACAAAGGTAAGATTTGTGAGATGGTGGAGGGACAGCAAACTACGGTAAAATTGGATTTGTCCATCACAAAAAACGTAGTCCAGCTATGGATAGTAGTAATCATAATGCTATTGGTGTTTCTTGGCAGTGCTAGATGGTATAGAAACAAGAAGGAGTATAGTGATGCCCCGAAGGGATTTGTTGGGTTTGTGGAAATGTTTGTCATGATGGTTCATGATGATATAATAAAGGCTTGCGTAGGCGAAAAACACTATAAGAAATATGCGCCGTATTTGTTAACTGCGTTTTTCTTCGTATTCATAAGCAATCTTCTTGGACTAATTCCAATCTTTCCGGGAGGTGCTAACCTCACTGGAAACATTGCCATTACATTTGTCTTGGCTATGTTGACGTT
>CAVGQS010000040.1:0-16908 GCA_963631415.1 Lactococcus garvieae
GCCCGAAACGTTGCAGCGTTTCGCGGCGAGATTTTTTCGCCAAGTGGCTTTAAAAATTTTTTAAGTCCTTGTTTTCAATCGCTCAAGTACTACTTAAAAATTCTTAAGTGCGCGCCAGACGTAACGCGCTGAAAATGAGACGCACACAAAATGTGTGGATTTTCACGAAAAGGACTTTTTGGAGGGCTGGAGGTTCAAGGATCAGAATGTTGGAATGTTTTAGCGGACAGCAATGATACCAAACCAAAAAAGCCCGAAGCGCAAGTAAATGGAGCGCTTCGGGCTTTTTTGGGTTTGGTGCAATTTTGAAGTGCGTTTTGGCATTTCAAGTCCTTGCTGTCGTATGCTGCGAGTTGAAAGAAACTCTTTGCGTTTCGTCTGGTTATTTGGCGGAGCCGCCTTCCTTCAGTTTCTTGAAATAATAGTCGAGGAGGGACTGGGCGGCAACGAAGGAGGTCTGCTTGCCGTCCTCTATGTTCTTCTCGGCGTCGTGGAGCATGTCGCTGATGTTGGGGTCTTTGTAGAAGCTGGAGCGGAGGCGCTCGTCGATGGTTTCGTACATCCAGTACTGGTTCTGCTGCCGCCTGCGGTGCTCAAAGTAGCCGTTGGCCTTGACTGCGTCGAGATATTCGAAGATGCTGTCCCACAGTTCCTTGATGCCGTAGCCGTAGAAGCCGGAGTAGGTCAGCACCTTGGGCACCAGTCCGCTCTCGGGCACGGGGAAGAGCTGCAGCGCATTGGAGTAGTAGCCCGCCGCCACTTTGCAGCGCTCCACGTTGTCGCCGTCGCACTTGTTGATGGCTATGCAGTCCGCCATCTCCATGATGCCGCGCTTGATGCCCTGCAGTTCGTCGCCGGTGCCAGCCACCTGTATGAGCAGGAAGAAGTCGACCATGGAGTGGCATGCCGTTTCGCTCTGGCCTACGCCCACCGTCTCAATGAAGATGGTGTTGTAGCCGGCAGCCTCGCAGAGCACGATTGTCTCGCGCGTCTTGCGCGCCACTCCGCCCAGCGAGCCGCTGCTTGGGCTGGGGCGTATGAAGGACTTGGGGTGCACGGCGAGTTTCTCCATGCGCGTCTTGTCGCCCAAGATGGAGCCCTTGGTGCGCTCCGAGGTGGGGTCTATGGCGAGCACAGCCAGTTTGCCGCCGCGGGTGTTGAGCACGTGTATGCCGAATTCGTCAATGGAGGTGCTCTTGCCGGCGCCGGGCACTCCGCTGATGCCTATCCTGACGGAGTTGCCGGAGTGGGGCAGACACTTCTCTATGATTTGCTGCGCCATTTCCTGATGCTCGGGCCTGGTGCTTTCGAGCAGCGTCACGGCGCGCGACAGTATGGTCACGTTGCCCTGCAGTATGCCGTCGACGTATTCGTCTACACTGAGGTCGCGCTTGCGGGCTCGGGGCCGTGAGGCGAGGTACGGGTTTATCACTCCCGGGTTGTCGGGGCTGGTCTCCACCTTGAGGCCTTGGTATTCGGAGTCGTTTTCAGGATGGTGCATAGCTCGGGGGGGCTTTAGTTGAACTTGCTTTTTACGGTCACCAGCACTACGGGTTTCTTGTAGTCGTTGGTTATCATGAGTATGCGGTGGCTGGCGCTCGACATGTCGAGGTATTTCCTCACCACTGCCACCTTGATGGTCATTGCCTCGCCCGGCGAGAGGTCGCTCTTGGGCATCTCTACGTTGACGGCGGGGTGGAAGGTCTGCACGGAGCGTATCTTGAGGTTAGACTTGCCGTTGTTTACGATGGTCAGTTCGCCCTGGGCTTTCTTCTTCTTGGTGGCGGGCAGCACCAGTTCCTGCGTCTCGAGCCCTATCGACGGGGCGTTGGCAGAGCTGACCACCGAGGTGGTGTCGAAGAGCACTACCGAGACGGGTATGGCGTTGTCTTTGGATATCTTCTCGCCCGTGTAGCTACTGGCGTAGACGGTGTTTTGGCTCAGTCCCATGCGGTGGTCGAGCAGGCGGCTGTTGAGCGTCACCACCAGTCGTCCGCGCACTCCGGGGCGCAGCCTCTGGGGCATGGCCTTCACGCTGAGGTACTTGGGCAGCATCAGCAGGTTGGGCTCACACTCCGAGTCGCCCTCGTTGGTCACGTAGATGGTCTTCGAGACGACGTCGCCGTCGTTGACATAGTCAAACTCTATGTTGTCGGTGCTGAACGCCAGGTTGCCGAACCTCACTCCGAAGGCCTCGGGCTTCTCCTTCATGGCGCTCTTGGCGTAGGCGTCGCCAAGCAGCGAGCGTCCCTTCACCAGCAGGCGGTAGGGCGTGGCGCTCTTGTCGGTGTAGACATAGATGGCGTAGGTGAAGCGGCCCGCCGTGGTGGCCTTGCCGCTCACGCTCACGGTGGTCTGCTTGCCGGCGGCGAGCGCCGGGTTGCTCACCGTGGCCTCCACCTGCGAGTTGGAGGTGGTCACTTTGGTTATGGCCAGATTGGAGCCGCTGTTGTTCTTGAGGCTGAAGGTGGCGCTTATGTCAGAGTAGAGCTGCACGTTGCCCACGCTCACCGTCTTCTTGGCGGTGGAGAACTGTGCGAGGAGGGTTGCCGGAGCGCACAAGAGCAGCATGAGGCAGACCGTTTTGTATGGCGAAAAGAATTTCATCGAATTTTAGTGTACCTTTATAACGCAAAGTTAGCAAACTTTCCATACTTTTGCAGTCACTAAGACCAAAATAATAGTGTGTATGCGTTTAGTATCATGGAATGTAAACGGACTGAGAGCCTGCGTGGGCAAGGGCTTTGCCGACGTGTTCAGGGAGATTGACGCCGACGTCTTCTCCCTGCAGGAGACCAAGATGCAGCAGGGCCAGCTCGACCTGGAGTTCGACGGCTACCAGAGCTGGTGGAACTATGCCGAGAAGAAGGGCTACAGCGGCACTGCCGTCTACAGCCGCACCGCGCCGCTGGGCGCCACCCTGGGACTGGGCGTCGACGCCCACGACCACGAGGGCCGAGTCATCACGCTTGAGTTCGACAAGTTCTATTACGTCACCGTCTACACCCCCAATTCGCAGGACGGGCTGCGGCGCCTGGACTACCGCATGGTGTGGGAGGACGACTTCCGCAACTACCTCTGCCGCCTCGACCGGGTCAAGCCCGTGGTGGTGTGCGGCGACATGAACGTGGCGCACACCGAGATAGACCTCAAGAACCCCAAAACCAACACCAAGAATGCGGGATTCACGCCCGAGGAGCGCCAGAAGTTCACCCAACTGCTCGACAGCGGCTTTACCGACACCTTCCGCCTGCTCTATCCCGACGTCCGCGACGCCTACTCGTGGTGGTCATACCGCTTCAGGGCGCGCGAGAAGAACGCGGGGTGGCGCATCGACTACTTCCTCGTCTCCGACCGCCTCAGGCCCTGCGTGCGCGAAGCCCGCATCCTTAGCGACGTGATGGGCTCCGACCACTGTCCCGTGCTGCTCGAACTGGCGGACGTCTGACCTGAGCGCAGCCCGTTTTGAGCCGCCCAAGACCGGAAAACCGCACGCGCCGGCAAGTTTTTTGGGGCAGATGTGAAGTTTTTGCACCCGCAACACGGCTTTAGTGGAAAAAAAACAGTACCTTTGCACCCGCAAATCACAACTTGGCAGCTGCCAGGAGGTGCATAATTGTAAAGTTTTAAGGGTTAATAATTGAGAGGAAAGGTGCTCGAGTGGTTGAAGAGGCACGCCTGGAAAGCGTGTAACCGTCTAAAGCGGTTCGGGGGTTCGAATCCCCCTCTTTCCGCAACAATGCGAAACAAAAAAACGTCCATCCGAATGGGTGGACGTTTTTTTGTTTTATCGCTGTCCGCTAAAACTTTTTTTTTGACGGCTTCTAAAGCATTGCGCCACTTCGTTTCATCAGAGAAGGACTTTATGTCTGATGAACTGAAGTCCTGGTTTTTCCAATTGAGGTGTTTCGCCCCCTCCGCGGCGTGCGTAAAACCTCCTTGCCGGCGCGGTGCGCGGGGCTATGCTTCGGCAAGCAGTTCGCGGGCCTTCTGCAGCGCCACGTCGATGTGGGGGCAGATGTGGTCGGGGTTCATCTTGTCGTAGAAGTGCGCCCTCTCAAGCTGGCTGTGCACCTTGGGGCTCACGCCGGAGAGTATGACGTGGATGCCCTGCTCGTGGTTCATCTCTACGAGGTTTGCGAGGTTGTGAATGCCGGTTGAGTCGATGAAGGGCACGCGGCGCATGCGTATGATCTGCACCTTGGGGCGGGGGCGGTTGTCGAGGGTGGTCATGAGGTCGTCGAACTTGTTGGCGATGCCGAAGAAGTAGGGGCCGTTGATTTCGTAGACCGCGCAGCCGTCGGGTATGGTGAGGTGCTCTTCGTGCACGTTCATGTCGGCCTCGCTGCTGGGGTCAATCTCGTCCTTGATGACCGATATCTCGGTGGTCTCCATCACTCGCTTGATGAAGAGGGCGCACGCTATGACGAGTCCTATCTCGATGGCTATGGTGAGGTCGAAGATGACGGTGAGGAAGAAGGTGACGAGCAGCACGGTGACGTCGCTCTTGGGGTTTTTGAGCAGTCCGCGGAAGGTGCGCCAGCCGCTCATGTTGTAGCTCACCACCACGAGCACGGCGGCAAGCGAGGCCATGGGTATGTATTCGGCGTAGGGCATCAGCACTGCCAGTATCAGCAGCAGCACCAGCGCGTGGATGACGCCGGCAATGGGGGTGCGGCCGCCGTTGTTGATGTTGGTCATGGTGCGCGCTATGGCTCCGGTGGCGGGTATGCCGCCAAAGAGGGGCGAGACCATGTTGGCAATGCCCTGCGCCACCAGTTCCATGTTGGAGTTGTGGCGGTCGCTGGTGACGCCGTCAGCCACGGTGGCCGACAGGAGGCTCTCGATGGCTCCCAGTATGGCGATGGTGAAGGCTACGGGCATGAGTTTCTGAATCAGCTCGAAGGTGATGGAGGGCACCACCATCTCGGGCAGCTGCGCCTGTATGTGGAAGCGGTCGCCGATGGTGTCGATGCCTTCAATGCCGTAGTTGCGGAGCAGGATGACCGCCACGGTGCCCAGCAGTATGCCGTAGAGCGAGCCGGGAATCTTGTTGAGCCACGGCACCCTCGCCAGCGCCTTGGGCGAGAGCAGTATCACCGCCAGGCTGCCCATCGCCACAACGAAGTTCCAGAGGTTGAAGGTGGCTATGTTGTGGAAGTAGCACGCCCATTTGCCGATGAAGTCGCCCGGCGTCTTGAGCGGTATGCGTATGTGCTCGCCGGTGGCAGAGACTGCGTCTTGCGTCAGTCCGAGCACGTCGCTGACCTGTGTGGTGAAGATGGTGACGGCAATGCCGGCGGTGAAGCCGATGATGATGGGGTAGGGAATGAACTTGATGACCGTGCCCAAGCGGAAGGCGCCCAGGGCCACGAGTATCACTCCTGCCAGCAGCGTGGCGATGAGCAGTCCCTGCAAGCCGTACTCGGGATTGTTGACTATACCATATATAATAACGATGAAGGCGCCGGTGGGGCCTCCTATCTGCACCTTGGTGCCGCCCAAGAGCGAGATGATGAAGCCCGCCACGATGGCGGTGATGATGCCCTTTTCGGGAGTCACGCCCGAGGCGATGCCGAAGGCGATGGCGAGGGGCAGGGCCACGATGCCCACTATGATGCCCGCCATCAGGTCTTTCATGAATGTCTCCTTGTTGTATCCCTTGAGGCAGCCGATGATTCTAGGTGTCAGTCCTTCCATTGTGCTGTAGTGTCTTGTGTTTTGTTGTTGTCTGTTTGCTCAAAATTCGGCAGGGTTGCCGAAATTTTGTGCAAAGGTAGGAAAAAGATGGGGGGTATGGCTGCCGTTTGTTAAAAAACCTTGCTTGCGCTGTCGGCAAAAAAGGCGGCAATCGCTTGTGGGGTGTCAGCCAAAAACACTAATTTTGCAGTCATGAACGTTAGTCCTCCGCCACTCGCGGGCAAGGGCTGGCGTGAGTGCGCCGACGGCGCTGCTCTGGCGCTGCGTAAACAGGCGGCGGGGCGGGCTCCGCGCTTCGGCTCACGGACAATAAGAACAATGCTAACCAAAACAATCGCCGGCAGGGAGCCGCTGGCACTAATGGAACGGAAACGCTTATGAGAAAGATTTTTCTGGTGATTGCGCTGCTGGCAGCAGTGCAGTTCGCGTCGGCACAGCGCAAGACCGTAGTGGTGGAGACACCGCAAGTCAGCGCGCAGACCGACAGCATGGTGCTGAAACGCAAGGTGGCCATCGGCCGCTTCTCAAACGAGACGCAGTATGCCAAGGGCATCTTCTACGACAAGGAGAATGACCCCATGGGCAAGCAGGCGCTCGACATCTTGTCGGCCAAGCTGGCGTCGTCGGGCAAGTTTATCCTGCTGGAGCGCAGCGATTTGTCTACGCTGCTCGAGGAATGCCAGAAGGGCGAAGGCAGCGCGTCGACCATCGGCGCCGACTATATGATTATCGGCTCCATCACGGAGTATGGCCGCAAGAACACCGGCAAGAACGGCGTCTTCTCCTCGCAGAAGACCCAGACGGTGGAGGCAGCTGTGTCCATCCGACTGGTGGACGTCAATTCTGGCCTCATCATCTACTCTGACGAGGCAAAGGGCTCTGCCGAGCTGACCTCTAAGACCACCCTGGGCGTGGGCGGCTCTGCCAGCTTCGACGCCACGCTGAGCGACAAGGCCATCTCGGAGGCTATCGGTCAGCTGGTGGAGAACATCATCAACAAGTGCACCAACAGCCCCTGGAAGACCTACATCATCTCTTGCGACGCCGACGGCACCCTCATTGCCGGCGGACAGAGCCAGGGCATCAAGGAGGGCATGACCTTTGCCGTCAAGACCAAGGGCAAGAAGGTGAAGAACCCGCAGACAGGCATCATGATAAACCTGCCGGGCAAGCAGGTGGGCACGGCTACGGTGGTGTCCACCGGCGGCGACACCCCCGAGACGGAGTATTCGTTTGTAACGCTCACTACCTCAGAGACTATCAACGACTCTAATGCAAGCAACTACATCATAGAACAAATAAAGAAATGAAGAAGTTAATCACACTGCTCGCCATCCCCCTCTTGCTGGCGGGATGCCGCGCCCATCTTCCGGTGGCGCAGGAAAGCGGAAAGGAAGACATGGCATACTTGCTCTTTGTCAGCCCCAATGAGTATGCAGGCCAAGAGGTGCAGGTAAGCATCGACAATCAGGCGCCCTTCACCGCCAAAGTGGTGAAGGCCAAGAAATCCAACCGCCGCGGCTCGCAGTACGGCATAGCCACCGGCACCCGCAACATCACCGTCTCCTGCAACGGCAAGAACCTCTACCAGAAGAAGATATTCGTGTCTACGCAAGAAGTTAAACAAATCATGCTACCGTAATGAAGAAACTGATTCTACTAGGCGCCATGGTCGGCCTGCTCGCCTCGTGCAGCACCCCGGTCAAAAGTCTCTACTCGTGGTATGACTACGAGGACGCCACCTACCAGTACAGCAAGAAGCCTACCGACGAGGCCAAGACCAAGATGATGGCACAGTACCTCAAGCTGATAGAAAACCAGAAAGGCACACGCAAGGTGGTGCCCCCGGGTCTCTACGCCGAGTATGGCTACGCCCTCTACATGAGCGGCAAGAAGGAGGACGGACTGAACTTCCTCAAGCAGGAAATAAAGCTCTATCCGGAGTCGGAAACCTATATCTCACGAATTATTAAACAACTGGAGAAATGAAACAGATCTTTTTGCTTATACTGACTGTTGTGATGGTTGCATCGTGCACCACCACCGAGACAACGCTGGCCGACCAGTACCCAGCCATGTACGAGGAGAAACCTGTCGCCATAGCCATCATGCCCCCCATCAACCAGACGACCCACGCTGAGGCCAAGGACTATTTCTACACCACCCTCTACCAGCCGCTCTGCGAGAAGGGCTACTACGTCTACTCGCCCTACCTGACCATGGAGATGTTCCAGCAGGAGAGCGCCTACGACGCCGAGAACTTCCTGGAGGCAGACCTCTCCACGTTCCGCAACGTGCTGGGCGCCGACGCTGCCATGTTCACCATCATCAAGGACTGGAAGCGCAACAACATCGGCGGCAGCATCACGGTAGACGTGGAGTACAGACTCCGTTCCACCAAGACGGGCCAGACCCTCTACACCCGTGAGGGCAAAATAAAGGTAGACACCAGCGTAGGCAGCAGCAGCGGAGGCGGTCTCTTCGGCTCGCTCGTCAATCTGGCAGCCACCGCCGTCAACACTGCCACCACCGACAAAGTCATCGCTGGCCGCAAGTGCAACGCCTACGTCCTCTCTGACCTCCCCGCCGGCAAATACTCGAGCCTCTTCGACAAGGACTCCAAGAACCCCGCCGGCAAGAAACTGGTCAAAGCGACCGTGAAATAAGGCATCCCTACCTTATTATATATACACACACACGAAATCCCTCACAACGCCAACTTGTGAGGGATTTTGTGTTTTTAGACCTTTGGCAAATTAGCAATGCCCACTTTCCCACACCCAAAAATCAAATTTCACACCCCAACTTTCCGCCTGTTCCAAGATAAAAACGTATTTTTGGAGACGAAAATGCTAATACTAAAAACGAAGAAATGGGAAAATGGGTTGTCCGAATAAAAGAAAATAAAAATGCAAATAAGACTGTTTCATCTGCCGGTGACGGCGACTGACGAAGACGTAAGAGAACTGAATAGTTTCCTTCGTTCACATGAAATTGTGGACGTGAGGAAAGAAGTCACGACAAAAGACGGCAACAGCTGCTGGGATTTTTGCGTGACCTATCAGGAATCGGGCAATGAACCTGATAAGGAAATGCCCAAGAAGAAAACTAAGATAGACTACTCGAAAGAGCTGAGCCCTGCTACGTTTGAGATTTTCTCACACTTCCGTAAGGTGCGCAAGCAGCTAGCAGAAAAAGAGGCTGTTCCGGCATACGTGGTCTTCTCTGACCGACAATTGGCAGAGATGGCGAAGATGCAGGAAATGACGATAGATTCTATTGCGAATGTGTCGGGAGTAGGAAAAACGAGAGCTGAAATATACGGCAAATATTTCTGCGAGGCTAAAGAAGAACTACAGGCAAACAATGATGAAGAGGTGTCGCCTTTTTAAGAAAACCATAAGGTGATGATTTTTGAGTGAATATTGCCTTTAGTAACAAAAAAAAGACAGAAAAATATGAAAAGTTTTGGAAAGAAAGCGTGGCTGGTGCCACAGCCGGTGCTGATTGTCGGCACCTACGACGAGGAGGGGGTCGCCAACGCGATGAACGCCGCATGGGGCGGGCAGTGGGACGCCCACGAGATAATGATTTCGATGGGCAGCCATGCCACGACGGAGAACCTCAACAGGCAGGGCGACTTCACCGTGGCGTTTGCTACGCGCGAGACGATGGTGGCGGCTGACTACGTGGGCATCGTGAGCGCCAAGAACGAGCCCGGCAAGATGCAGCGCACCGGCTGGACGGCGGTGAAGGCGGAGAACGTCAACGCCCCCGTGTTCACTGACTTTCCGCTGACCCTCGAATGCCGCATCAAGGAGAAAATTGACGAGAGCGAAACTGGCTACTACATCATAGCCGAAATAGTGAACATCGTCTGCAAGGAGGAGTTCCTCGCTGAGGACGGCAAGCCCGACGTGGAGAAGATGGGCCTCATCACCTTCGACCCGATCCACAACGGCTACATCGCCCTGGGCGAGCGCGTGGGCAACGCCTTTGCCGACGGCAAGAAACTGAAATGACAGAGGCAAGTTGCTGAACGGCCAGTGCTGCTCGGATTGTCCTCAAAAAAATAATGAGTTATGTGGAAGTACTATGCTTTGTTGTCAGCCTTCTTTGCCGCGCTTACGGCAATCTTCGCCAAGATTGGTGTGAAAGACGTAAACTCGGATTTGGCCACCGCAATAAGGACCACAATTATCCTCTTTATTACATGGGGCATTGTGCTGCTGGGCAACCATCAGTCAGAAGTGAAGACCATCAGCAGCCACACGTGGATATTCCTCGTCTTGTCGGGGTGCGCCACGGGCCTGTCGTGGCTGTTCTACTTCAAGGCGTTGCAAGAGGGCAGTGTGTCGCGTGTCGCGCCGATAGACAAGCTCAGCGTGGTCATTACCATCTGCCTCTCCTTTCTGCTGCTTAAGGAGCCCCTCAACGCCAAGGTCATCATCGGGGCGCTGCTGATAACGGCGGGCAGCCTGGTAATGCTGTACAAATAAAACTAAAATGATTCAGATATGACAGGAAGTATTGTGGGCGACATAGTGGGCAGCCTCTATGAGTTCAACAACATAAGTACGAAAGACTTCACGCTGTTTGCCGACGGCTGCGAGTTCACCGACGACAGCGTGTTGAGCATTGCCACCGCCCAGTGGATTCTGGACGGCTGCAAGAGTCCCTCGCGCTACTACGCCGACTTTGCGTCGCTCCACGACCACGTGATGGGGGACTACGGCACGGACTTCAAGTGCTGGGTGGCTCGGGTGATTCGTCAGGGTGACTGCACCCCCTACAATTCGTGCGGCAACGGTTCCGCCATGCGCATCGCCCCCGTAGGCTGGGCTTTCGACACGGAAGAAGAAGTGATGGCTAAGGCCAAAGCATCGGCTGAATGTACCCACAACCACCCGGGCGGCATAGCGGGCGCACAGTCCGTGGCGCTCTGCATCTTGTGGGCAAGACAGGGGAAGTCCAAAGAATTTATCAAGACAGAAATAGAGCAGCGCTTCGGCTACGACCTCACCACCACCGTGGCGCAGCTGCAGGAGTGCTATTCGTGGAGCGGCATGCCCGACGGCGAATGGACGGGCGCCACTTGTCAGGGCTCGGTGCCTCAAGCCATAGTCTGCGCCCTGCAGGCGGAGGACTTTGAGGACGCCATTCGCAACGCCATCAGCATAGGCGGCGACTCCGACACGATAGGCTGCATCACCGGCGGCATAGCCGAGGCCCTGTATGGCATCCCCGCCGCCATGAGGGACAAAGCCTTGGCGATGCTGAGCGACGACCTGAGACCGGTAGTGGAAGCCTTTGAGAAGAAATACGGCAATTTTGTAAAATAAAAACTTACGCAACTATGAAGCGCATCCTATTCCTATTTTTGCTGGCAGCCTCGCTGCCCCTCTGTGCGCAAACCGCAAAAGATTCGGTTGCTGACAGCGCCGACACCCTGCAGCTCAGCGCACTGCGGGCGAAGATAGACTCGCTCGACAACCAGCTCATCAAAATCCTGGCAGAGCGCATGAAGGTGTGTCAAGCCGTGGGCGAATACAAGAAGCGCCACCACGTGGCAGTGGTGCAGCGCAACCGCTTCGACGAGATAGTGGAGCGGCTCTGCAAGCAGGGGCAAGCCGAGGGGCTGACCGAGAGCTTCGTGAAGGAGATAATGGACGACATACACGAAGAGTCCGTGCGCCAGCAAAACGAACTGCTTGACAAAATCAAGGAAAACGTAGACAACAAAATTGAGGAACTGAAACGGCAGAACAACCAGCAGTGACGCTTAGACGCCGCTGCGCAGGATAGCCTCGCGGCACTGCTCCATGAGCCACTTGGGCGTCGACGTGGCGCCGCAAATGCCCAGGGTGGAGAATCGGCTAATGGCGTCGTGGTCTATGTCGGCAGGGCTCTCCACAAAGAAGGAGTTGGGGTTGACCGAACGGCAGGCGTTGAAGAGCACCTTGCCGTTGCTGCTCTTGCGTCCGCACACAAAGAGGATGGCGTCGTGGCGCGCGGCAAACTCCAGCATGCGCGGTATGCGGTTGCTCACCTGGCGGCAGATGGTGTCGTAGCACTTGAAGGTGGCGGGCGCAATGATGCGGCTGCGTATGATATTCTCTATTTTCTGGAATTCCGACAGCGGCTGGGTGGTCTGCGAAAAGAGACGTATGTCGCGCCTGAAGTCGAGCGTGTCCACGTCGTCGGTGCTCGATAGCACTATGGCGTGGCCGTCGGTCTGTCCCACGAGGCCCAGCACCTCCGCGTGACCCGTCTTTCCGAATATTACTATCTGCGCCTGCGGGTTGTCGGCATATTCGTTGCGTATGCGCTTCTGCAGCTGCAGCACCACGGGACAGGTGGCGTCGATGAGGTCAATGTTGTTGGCCTGGGCGGTGCGGTAGGTCGACGGCGGTTCGCCGTGGGCGCGCAGCAGCACCTTGGTGTCGTGGAGCGCGTCGAACTGCTGGTGGTCGATGGCCTGCAGGCCGAGCGAGCGCAGGCGTTCGCACTCCTCACTGTTGTGGACTATGTCGCCCAGGCAGTGGAGCGTGTCGCTTTGGCGCAGTTCCTCCTCGGCCTTGCGTATCGCCGTGGTCACTCCAAAGCAGAACCCCGAATTTTCGTCAATCTCTATCAGCATGTGGTTGCAGTCTGAACAAAATCAGACCCGGCTCTCCGCCCTTTCGCGATAGAGGGCTATCAGCATGGCGAGCTGCTCAGCCGGGCTGAGGTTGGTGTTGTCCAGCACTACGGCGTCTGAAGCCTGGCGCAGTGGGCTCACCTCGCGGTGCGAGTCGATGTAGTCGCGCTCCTCAAGATTCTTGAGCACCTCTTCTATGGTGGCAGCCTGCCCCTTGGCCTGCAGTTCGGCGTAGCGGCGCTGCGCCCTCACCCGTGGCGAGGCAGTCACAAAAATCTTCAGTTCGGCATCGGGAAACACCGTGGTGCCAATGTCGCGGCCGTCCATCACTATGCCGCCGGCCTTGCCCATGGCCTGCTGTTGGCGCACCAGCTCGGCTCTGATAAAGGGCAGGGTGGCTATGGCGCTGACGTGCGACGACACCTCCATGCCACGTATCTCGCCCTCCACGTTCTCGCCGTTGAGGAAAGTCTCCGCCTTGCCGAGCTCGGCGTTGTGGCACTGGGTGACGGTGATGTCGCCCAACCGCCTTTGCAGCGCGGCGGCGTCGACCTTGCCGTCGGCGTCAATCAGGTTGTTGCGCAGCGCAAAGAGGGTCACGGCGCGATACATCGCCCCGGTGTCTACAAATGTGTAGCCAATGTGTGAAGCCAGGCCCTTGGCCATGGTGCTTTTGCCGCACGACGAATATCCGTCGATGGCTATCGTGATTTTTTTCATTTCTTTAGAAACTATATGAGAGGTTGAACAGCAGTGAGTTGACGTCTACATGATACTTGGCGTAGGTCACTCCAGCCTTGAACTTGCTGGTCTGCAGACCCGCGCCGAACGAGAGGCCCGCGCCGTGGGCGGAGCCGGCAGCCTTCAGCTCGTTGGCACGCCTGAAGTTGTAGCCTGCCGCTATGTATATTTTGTCGGTGGGCAGAAAGTCCACGCCAATCACCAGGTGGTTAGTCAGTTTGCGTCCAAAGCCCGTCTTGCCCTTGGGATTGTAGTAGTAGTGGTCGCTCCAGCGGGTCAGGTCCTTCATGGTGAGCGAAAACCTGAGCGGCGCGTGGCTCATCTTCTGGCTGAAGCCTATCTGCATGTCGAAGGGCAGGTGCTCCTTCTGTCCCTCATAGAAGGAGGACAGCTGGGCGCCAATGTTCTTGAGCACAAGGCCCGCCGAGAAGCCGCTGCTCTCGTTGTCGTAGTGCAGTCCGAGGTCCACGCTCACCGCCGACGCCGAGTAGTCGGCATACTTCGACGAGATGAAGCGCCCCGTGGCGCCGCCCACCCAGTGGTCGCCCATGGTGTAGCTGTAGAGCGCCGACACCGCCATGTCCTTGGCGGAGAAAGACCCCAGCACGTTGCCCTCAGAGTCGGTCTCGTCCATCGAGCCGTAGTCGAAGAGCTGGCCCGTGACCGCCACGGTGTGTCTCACGCTAAACACCTTGACGAAGGCGGCGCTCATCACCTTGCTGTCGGCGATGTAGGTCATATAGTTGACGTTGAGCGAGTTGTCGTTGACGGCAGCGGCCTGGGCGGGGTTGAAGAACACCAGCGAGGGGTCGTCGAGCTTGAGCGACACGTTGTCGCCGCCCAGAGCCGCCACGTGGGCCGACACCGGTATCTTCAGGAAGTTGAAAACCGACGACGCCTCCTGCGACTTTGCCGCCAGGCAGAATAGGGAAGACGTTATAAAAAGTAGAGCCTTGCGCATGGAGTGTTAAAATTTGAGTTCAAAGTTACTTTATTTAAGATAACTGACGTAATTTTGCGGCAGCAAAAACCTTGCGGCCATATACAATAACGCTTTTTGGGGCGTTTTATGATATCAGAGGCCTCATGTTTTTGCAAAAACATCACGAGCGCGATGGCAGACAACGAGTTACTAAACAAAACATGGTGCGACCAAGTCTTCATGCACCGCAACAAGGACTACGGAGCCTACAAGCTGCGCAAGGAGACGGGCCGCCGCTACGCCGTTGCCCTGACGGTGCTGTTCAGCATAGCGCTCATCATAGCCGGCCCCACCATAGTGATGACGATACTCTTCTACGCGCCCATTGAGTACAAAGACATCGGCGACAAGGTGCAGCGCATGACGGGAGTGGAACTCAAGGAGGCCAAGCCCGTCAGGCGGCCCGCCAAGAGGTCAGCGCCCGAGACCGGCGACAAGAACATCAACACCATCGACGTGGCGGACATGAAGGACGTGCTCACCGTGGAGCAGGAAGACGAAGTGGTGGTGGACAAAATCAAGGACCTGCCCACCGACTCCCTTGAGACGCTCCTGAAAGAGAAGCACCTCGAGACAGCCCAAAACGAGGAGCGCACCGACGGCGTGATAATAGACTCCATTCCGCACTACCCGGGCGGCATCAGCAGTTTCATGAAGTGGCTCGACTCAACCATGGTCTATCCGCCCGCCTGCATACGCAACAAGGTGGAGGGCACCGTGGTCGTGGCGTTCATCATCGACACCGACGGCCACATGAAGGACCCGCGCATCGTCAAGGGCGTCCACCGCCAGCTCAACAACGAGGCGCTGCGCACGCTCCACATGATGAAACCCTGGAAGCCTGCCCAGAAGCGCGGCAGAGCCGTCAAGGCGCAGGTGACACTGCCCATAGTATTCGGACTAAACTGAAGCCATGTATAACACAGAAGAAATCCTTGCCAAACTCAACGACGCGATAGCCAGTCTTGAGTATCCCTCGCAGCCCGAGGGCCTGTATGAACCTATCCAGTATGCCCTGTCGGCTGGCGGCAAGCGCATAAGGCCCGTCTTCATGCTCCTCACCGCGCAGTCGCTTGGCACCGACCTCGACAAGATAATGCCCGCCGCCGTGGGCCTGGAGATGTACCACAACTACACGCTGCTCCACGACGACCTCATGGACAAGGCGCTCGTCAGGCGCGGCAAACCCACCGTCCACCGCAAGTGGAACAGCAACACCGCCATCCTCTCCGGCGACTCAATGCTGGTGCTGGCGTGCAAACTTATCTATTCCACCAGCCTGCCCAACGTCAGGGAGGCGATGGGCGTGTTTCTCAACACCGCGCTCGAGATAGGCGAGGGGCAGCAGTACGACATGAACTTCGAGACGCGCACCGACGTTTCGCAGACTGAATACATCGAGATGATTCGCCTCAAGACCTCGGTGCTCATAGGCTGCGCGCTCAAGATGGGCGCAGTGCTCTCAAGCACGGCTCCCGAGGTGGCGGACCGGCTCTATGCCTTCGGCGAACAGATAGGCCTGGCCTTCCAGCTGCAGGACGACCTGCTCGACGTCTACGGCGACCCCAAAGTCTTCGGCAAGCGCATAGGCGGCGACATCTTGTGCGACAAGAAGACCTTTCTGCTCATCAACGCATGGCAGAAGGCCGACGCGCGCCAGAGGGAGACACTCAATCGCTGGGTCAACCGCAAGGAGTTTGACGAGGCGGAGAAGATTAGCGCCGTCACCAGTGTCTACAACGAGCTGGGCATCAAGGAGTACACCATAGAGTCCATCAACAGCTATTTCGACAAGGCGCGCGCCATACTCGACGGCATAGACCTGCCGCAGCAGGCCAAGCAGCCGCTCTGGCACTTCGCCACGCAGCTCGTAAACCGCAACTACTAAGCCCCCATGTTCATAGACACCCACGCCCACCTCTACGGCGAAGAGTTCAGCGAAGACCTCGACCAGGTGGTCCGGCGCGCGCAGGATGCCGGAGCCGTCAGGATACTCATTCCGCCCACCGACGCCCCCTCCACCGCCCAAGCCCTGGCCCTCTGCGACCGCTATCCCGGAGTGTGCTTCCCCATGGTGGGGCTGCACCCCGAGGACGTCGACGCCGGCTATAGCGACAAACTGAGCCAAGTGGAGGCGCTGCTGAGGCACGACATTGACAGCGGCGACCGCAAGTTCATCGCCATCGGCGAGGTGGGGCTCGACTACTACTGGGACAAGACCTACCGCGAGGAGCAGAAAGAGGCGTTCTCCACACAGATAGGGTGGGCGGCGCAATACGGCCTGCCGCTCATGATACACGCCCGCTCCGCCAACGGCGACCTGCTGGAGTGCCTCTCGCCATGGCGCGGCAAACTGACGGCAGGCGGCGTGTTCCACTGCTTCTCCGGCTCCGTTGAGTCAGCGCGCGAACTGCTGCGCCTGTACCCCAACTTCTGCGTAGGCATAGGCGGAGTGCTCACCTTCAAGAAGTCCAAGCTGCCAGAGGTCGTCAGGGAGATTCCGCTCGACCGCATAGTGCTCGAGACCGACTCGCCCTACATGGCGCCCGTGCCCATGAGGGGCAAGCGCAACGAGCCCGCCTTTATACCTTATATAATAGAGATGCTGGCGCAAGCCAAGGACGTCACGCCCGACGAAGTGGGCCGAGTGACCACCGCCAACGCCATGCGACTCTTCTTCCCCCAGACCACAGCCTCCAACAGCAATGACGCCTGAAGCCCAGTAAAACCGCGCTTCAAGCGTAAGAGTTTTTTGTGCGGACTTAAAAAAAAATTATGCGGACTTAAAAAATTTTCGTGCGGACTTAACGAAAAAATTTCGGGCGAAACGCTGCAACGTTTCGCC
>CAVGQS010000041.1:0-7527 GCA_963631415.1 Lactococcus garvieae
TGATTAACCTATTGTATAGATAGCAGAACTATTGTTATAGCGCAAATGCAAACAAACGAATCCGAAACTTGAGTTGCAATAACTTATACCAGATAAAAAAAATAGGCAACAAAAACTTTTTCCGGGATTTTCGGGAAAACATTTTTGATATATTTTCTTTCACGACAATAATCACACTCTACGTCCTAATACACATCCTTCAGCGCCCTAAAGTATTTCAAATCTTGGGGCTGGGTGATTTTGAAATTTAGGATGTCGCCCTGGGCGATGTAGAGGGGGCCGTAGCCGAGTTCGCAGGCGAGGGTGAAGAGGGACTGGGAGCAGCCGATGCCCTGACGGTCGGCTTCGTCCATGAGGTGGCGGAGGGCGGAGAGACGGAAAGTGTTGGGGGTCTGGGCGCGCATGTACTCCTCGCGCATGGCGTAGCCTACGGCTTCGTTGCCGCCTGCGACGCGCATGTATGACTCGTTGCTGTAGACCACGGTGATGGCGTTGCCGTGGGCGCGGCACTCGTGTATGTTGTTGTCGATGATGTCGTGGGTGATGAGGGGGCGCACCGCGTCGTGCACCATGACTATGCTGTCGTCGGGGAAGCCGGACTGCGCCAGCCCGTCGATGCCGTTGCGCATGGAGAGGAAGGAGGTGTCGCCCGAGGGCAGGCACTGCCGGAACTTGTCGAAGCCCCAAGTGGCTGCCTGGCGCTCAATATATTCGTTCCACTCCGGCGAGCACACGACGCAGATGTCGGTGACCATGTGGTGGGTCTGAAACTGCCGCAGTGTGTAGGAGATGACGGGCAGGCCGTCAACCTCCATGTACTGCTTGGGCCGCATAGAGTTGAAGCGCGTGCCCTTGCCGCCCGCCAATATCAGTGCCACACATCTCTCCATCATGCCCACTCGGTGTTTAGTGTTTTGCAGAACTGCTCGTGGCGCACGTTGGTATAGATGCGCAGAGCCTCAAAAACAGTTATCTCAAGCAAGGGATAGAGCCACGGCAAGCCCACAAGGAGCGAGACGAAAAGCACCCCTACCCTCGCGTCGAAGGTAAGCAGCTGGCACAGCGGCATCAGGGGCTTGCTCAGTTGGCGGTATGTCGCGCCCAGCGAGGCAGGCACCTGTCCGCCCCACTTGTCGCGCAGCGCCATGAGCAGTTTTTGCAGCTGCGGCGTGGGGTGTTCCTGGCCGCGTATGTAGCTGGCGTAGCAGCACAGGTACAGTTTGCGGAACCACTCGCGGCGGTTCCACCCGAGGCTGCGGTACTCCGCCATTATGTCGCTAGAGCGGTCGAGCTCGTTGGCGAGTCCAGCGAAGAGCATGTGGGCATTGCGATAGTAGTCAGCCAGCGAGCACTGCCGCGCGTGGCAGTAGAACCCTGCCAGCATGACCAGCGCCCATATCCACACGCCAAACTGCGGGGTGAGCCTCACGGCGATGCCTACATATATAAAGAAGAACCACAGGTCGCCGGCAAACCCGTCGAGTATGCGCCCGATGAGCGTCTTCTTGCCCGTCATGCGCGCCAGCTGGCCGTCGGCGCAGTCATACCAGTTGGCCCACACGAGCAGCAGCATGCCCAGCACGTTGAGCCCCAGGTCGTCGTAGGCGAACAGCACACCGGCACCGCACCCTATCACGATAGAGAGCAGCGTCACGGCAATGGGGTGAACGCCGAGCCGCTGGAACAGCAGCGCCCACAGATAGCCCGGAGTGCGCGTGACATACAATTCAAACGCACCCTCAATGTCTCTGCACTTTATTGTAGCCAGCACTCGCTGCTTGAATGACGACATCGTTGTGTTTTCCGTTTTATGGCCGCGCCCTACATTATATATATAGCCGCAGCCGTCGTAACTAAGCGCAAAATTATATAAAAACCTACACACCCCACCGCCCCGATGTAAACAAAAATCACATTTGCGGCCCCGAAAACAAAAAAAGTCCACTTTTTGCTTGCCGATAACCACAAAAGCACTAATTTTGCACCCGTAAAACAAAAGGGCGCTGCCACGGCGGCGCAACAACAGACAAGATGGTTAACAACAACGCACAGTTTTTTTACTTTTACTTTTACTACTTTACCTCCCCACAGAAGTGAAGCAGACGACTGTACGTGCAAACAAAACGACACACAACAAACAAAATAAAATCCTGCTTCACTGCGAAGCAGGATTTTTTTTGAGACTACAACTAACGCAAACTAAAACACACAGACAATATGAAGAAGATTGCCATTCAGGGTATCCACGGCTCGTTTCACGACATTGCCTCCCACCAGTACTTCGGCGGCGAGGAGATAGAGCTGATCTGCTGCGACACCTTTGAGCAAGTATTCAAAACGGTAAAGAAAGACCCCGAACTGTTGGCGCTGGTGGCCATAGAGAACACCATTGCCGGCAGCCTGCTCCACAACTACGAGCTGCTGCGCGACAGCAACCTCACCATAGTTGGCGAACACAAGCTGCACATTGAGCACAGCCTGCTCGTGATGCCCGACGAGGACGAGAGCGACATCACCGAGGTCAACTCCCACCCCGTCGCCCTCATGCAGTGCCGCTCCTTCCTGGCTGGCCACCCCGGCTGGAAGGTGGTGGAGGTGGAGGACACCGCCGGCGCCGCCGCCAATATCAGCAACCAGCAGCTGGCTCACCACGCCGCCATCTGTTCCAAGTACGCCGCGCCCATCTACAACATGAAGGTGCTCTATGAGGGCATCGAGGACAACAAGCACAACTACACCCGCTTCCTCGTGCTCGCCGACCCTTACAACGCCGACCGCCTGCGCCGCAAGGAGCAGTCAGACAAGAGCAGCATCGTCTTTGCCGTGCCCCACGAGAGCGGCAGCCTCTCGCAGGTGCTCTCCATTCTGTCCTTCTACCACATCAACCTCACCAAGATACAGTCGCTCCCAATAATAGGCCACGAGTGGGAATACCTCTTCTACGTTGACCTCGCCTACGACGACTACAACCGCTACACACAGAGCATAGAGGCCATACGCCCCCTCATCAAGAACATCAAGATACTCGGAGAATATGAATCATTCAAATAGCATACAGCCGGCAGAGCGACTCAGCCTCGTGTCGGAATACTACTTCAGCCGCAAGCTCAAGGAGATAGCCCAGCGCAACAAGCAGGGCGAAGACATCATCAGCCTGGCCATTGGCAGCCCCGACATGCCGCCCTCGCCACAAACCGTCGACACGCTGTGCCGCGAGTCGCGCAAGAGCGACGCCCACGGCTACCAGCCCACCATCGGCATTCCCGAACTGCGCGGAGCCATGGCGCAGTGGTACAAGCGCACCTACGGCGTAGACCTTGACCCCGCCTCCGAGATTCAGCCGCTCATAGGCTCCAAGGAGGGCATTCTCCACACCACCCTCGCCTTCGCCAACCCCGGCGACAAGGTGCTCGTTCCCAACCCCGGCTACCCCACCTACACCTCGCTGACCAAACTGCTGGGCTGCCAGGTGGTCAACTACGACCTCACCGAAGCCAACGGCTACCAGCCCGACTTCGAGGCGCTGGAGCAGATGGACCTCAGCGGCGTCAAGATAATGTGGACCAACTACCCCAACATGCCCACAGGCGCCACCGCCCGGATGGAGACCTACGAGCGGATCGTGGACTTCGCACGCCGCCACGGCATACTGGTCGTCAACGACAATCCCTACAGCCTCATCCTCAACGACAAGCCACTGAGCATCCTCCAGGTGCCCGGCGCCAAGGACTGCTGCATAGAGTTCAACTCCATGAGCAAGAGCCACAACATGCCTGGCTGGCGCGTGGGACTGCTCGCTACCAACAGCACCTTCGTGTCGTGGGTGCTCAAGGTAAAATCCAACATCGACTCGGGCACTTTCCGCCCCCTCCAGCTCGCCGCCGCAGAGGCCTACCACAACGAGCCCGAATGGCACTACCAGGCCAACAACCTCACCTACAGGGAGCGCCGCGACATAGCCGAGAAGATAATGGACACCATGCACTGCCGCTACAACCCCGAGCAGGTGGGACTGTTCCTCTGGGGCAGGATTCCCGACCACTACGCCAACTGCGAAGAACTGACCGAACGGGTGCTCAACGAGGCACGCGTCTTCATCACCCCGGGCTTCATCTTCGGCTCCAACGGCGACCGCTACGTGCGCATCTCGCTCTGCGCCACCAAGGAGAAAATGCAGCAGGCACTGCAGCGCATTGAGCAAGCGCTAAGCTGAAACACAAAACATAAAACACAACACGTAAAACATAAAACACAACACATAACTATGGAACTTGAACTACAACCGCTGGCACTGCCCAGCGACAACGAACGCCCCATCGTCATAGCAGGCCCGTGTTCGGCAGAGACAGAAGAACAGGTAATGACCACCGCCCGCCAGCTGGCTGGCAAAGGATGCCACATGTTCCGCGCCGGAGTGTGGAAACCCCGCACCAAACCCGGAGGCTTCGAGGGCAACGGCGAGAAGGCACTGCCCTGGATGAAGCAGGTGAAGGACGAGACGGGCATGCTCACCGCCACCGAGGTCGCCACGCCTGAGCACGTGGAGCTCGCCCTCAAATACGGCATCGACATCCTCTGGGTGGGAGCCCGCACCACCGCCAACCCCTTCGCCATGCAGGCGCTGGCCGACTCGCTCCGCGGCGTCGACGTGCCGGTGCTGGTCAAAAACCCCGTCAATCCCGACCTCGAACTGTGGATTGGCGCACTGGAGCGCATCAACGGTGCCGGCATCAAGCGGCTGGGTGCCATCCACCGCGGATTCTCCAGCTACGAGAAGAAACTCTACCGCAACACCCCCATGTGGCAGATAGCCATTGAGCTCCACCGCCGCATTCCCAACCTGCCCATTCTCAACGACCCCAGCCACATAGGCGGCCGCCGCGACCTCATCGCACCGCTCTGCCAGCAGGCCATGGACCTCGGCATGGACGGACTCATCGTTGAGAGCCACTGCTCGCCCGACGACGCCTGGAGCGACGCCAAGCAGCAGGTCACTCCCGACATCCTCGACTACATTCTCAGCATGCTCGTCATTCGCGACACCGTGGCGCAGGGCGACACCCTCACCTCGCTGCGCAAGGACATCGACGAGCTCGACAACGAACTGATAGACCTGCTCGCAAAGCGCATGAGCATCTCCCGCAAGATTGGCGAATACAAGAAGGAGCACGACATGGCCATAGTGCAGACCAAGCGCTACTCTGAGATTCTCGACAAGCGCGGAGCGCAGGGCACTCTCAAGGGCATCGAAGCCGAGTGCATCAAAAACATCTTTGAGCACATCCACGAAGAGAGCGTGCGCCAGCAGATGGACATCATCAACAAGCAGTAAAATCCCTTACCTATGAAAATACTGATTCTCGGAGCAGGCAAGATGGGGTCGTTCTTCGTAGACCTGCTCAGCTTTGAGCACGAAACGGCAGTCTACGACACCGACCCCAAGCGGCTGCGCTTCATGTACAACACACAGCGCTTCACCTCGCTTGACGAAATAGACGCTTTCGAGCCCGAACTCGTCATCAACGCAGTGACGCTCAAATACACCCTCGATGTCTTCCGCCAGATTGAGTCCCACGTGCCCCAACACTGCATACTCAGCGACATAGCCTCGGTCAAGACGGGCTTCCACGACTACTACAAGCAGTGCGGCCACCCCTACGTGTCCACCCACCCCATGTTCGGCCCCACCTTCGCCAACCTCGGGGCGCTGAGCAACGAGAACGCCATCATCATCACCGACGGCGACTACATGGGGCGCATCTTCTTCAAGGACCTCTACCTCAAGCTGGGGCTCCACGTGTGCGAGTATTCCTTCACAGAGCACGACGAGACGGTCGCCTACTCGCTCAGCATCCCCTTCGTCAGCACCTTCGTCTTCGCCGCCGTGATGAAGCCGCAAGACGCGCCGGGCACCACCTTCAAGCGCCACATGGCCATAGCCAAGGGAGTGCTTAACGAAGACGAGACCCTGCTGCGCGAAATTCTCTTCAATCCCTATACCGCTGGCCAGGTCGGCAAGATTCGCGACGAGCTCAAGATTCTCCTTGAAATCATCGACCGCAAGGATTCCGAGGCCCTCTCACACTTCATAGCAAAAATCAAGGCTAATGCACTTCGATAGCGACTACATGAACCTCTGCCACCCCGCCGTGCTCAAGCGCATGGCGGAGACGGCGCCCCAGACCTTCAGCGGCTACGGCACCGACCCGCTCACCGAGGCAGTCCGCCAGCAGATTTGCCGTCTGTGCGGCTGTCCCCAGGCCAAGGTATACTTCCTCGCTGGCGGCACCCAGACCAACATGGTCATGGTCGACGCCCTGCTGCGCTCCTTCGAGGGAGTGCTGGCGGCTGACTCCGGCCACATCTCCATCCACGAGTCAGGAGCCATAGAGTTCACTGGCCACAAGGTGCTGCCGCTCAAGCCCCGCGACGGCAAGATAAGCGCGCAGCAGGTAGACGACTACTTAACCGCTTACTACAACGACCCCAACTGGGAACACATCGTGCCGCCCGGCATGGTCTACATCACCCACCCCACTGAGTACGGCACCCTCTACACGCTTCAGGAACTGGAGCAGCTCAGCGCTGTGTGCCGCCGCCACCGTCTGCCCCTCTACCTCGACGGGGCGCGCATGGGCTACGGCCTCGCCGCCGACGACACCGACATCACCCTGAGCGACATAGCCCGTCTGTGCGACGCCTTCTACATTGGCGGCACCAAGTGCGGCACCATGTATGGCGAGGCAGTCGTCTTCCCCGACCCCCAGCGCGCCGACCGCTTCTTCTCCCACATCAAGCGCCACGGCGCCCTCCTGGCCAAGGGCTGGGCGGTCGCCCTGCAGTTCGACGCCCTCCTGCGCCGCGCCGACGACCCCACAGCCTACGCCGACGACATGGCCGACACTCTCTACTACAGCATCTGCCGCCACGCCGTCGCCCAAGCCATGCGCATCCGTCAGGCACTCCTGCAAAAAGGCTACACCCTCTACCTCGACTCCCCCACCAACCAGCAGTTCACCACCGTCACGCTCCAGCAGGCCGACAGCCTCGCCCAGCACCTCACCTACGGACAGTGGGAACCGCCCCAGGGCGACCGCGTCACCATACGCTTCGCCACCTCCTGGGCCACCGACGCCCGCGACGTAGACCGCCTCATCGCCCTGCTGTAGCAACCAGCTGCCGCCCACAAAAAAATCTGAAAGTTAGTCAACATAGAAAAAGGCTCCATGCAAATTTGGTTTGCACGGAGCCTTTTTTTGTTTCGTAAAATTATTTGCAAGCAACACCGCTTCAAAAGTCTGGCGGCAACAAGTATGCCTGCTGTTACTTTTGAAAAGTCATCTCTACCGGAATAGTCATTATGCCGTGTTACATGATTGTTATTCTGATTGGCTTTTTACTATTTTCCAATGTCCGTTTTTGTCAGAACCAGTCCATCGTATTATGCCTCTTTCTTGCAGCACTGTAAGTTCACGTTGTATAGTTTTGCGGCTCAAGCCCAAACTTTCCGCCAACGTCTTTGTGTTT
>CAVGQS010000041.1:7537-16825 GCA_963631415.1 Lactococcus garvieae
GACATTTTTATCGTCCGCAGCAGCTCCATTTCGTATTATTTCAAGTATATCTTTTTGTCTTTCAGTTAGTTCAATAGCCTTATTTACTGCGACATTTACTGCGACATCCGTCCCGCCAATCGTCCCTCCACTTGTCGACATGGCAGCTATATCTTCATCCACAAATTCCGCCTTCAGCGTGGCTTTGAGGATGATATAACAAGTCTCCCTCCCCTTGCGCATCACAAATACGGCTACAATCTTTGTGCGTATGAAACTTTTTGAATACCTTTGCCCAAGGTTGTTGCGTGATTTGTGCTGGCGGCAAGCGCAGACAATGGAAACGCACCATGAACAACAAGGCCAAGCAAGACACAATGCGCAGCACCTCTGACAACAACACGATTAGTTCCACTCCGCTCGCCGGCAACTTGCCGACGGCCATAAACAACAAAAAACATGTCACTGGTAAAAAGAGAAAGCATGGTGTGCCCACACTGCCTGAAAGAAGGTTTGTTTGACTTTTGGATGTCCATCAATGTGGACTCTGATCCAGAACTCAGGAAAAAGATATTCTCCGATGACATGTTCACGTACAAATGCCCTCACTGTGGCCATGCGACGAGAGTGCCGTTCAGTTTCCGCTACCACGACAAGAAGCACCACTTCATGTTGTTCTACGACCTCATCAGACCCGACGATTATGACTACGAGCCGCTTGGCATACCCGAAGAAGCGTTCAAAAAAAATGATTACCGCGTCATACGCGAAGTGTACGGCGTCAACCAACTGAGAGAAAAGATTCTCATACTCGAAAAAGGGTTGAACGACGTGGCGATAGAGCGTCAGAAATACATGATAACCCATTTTATCATCCCCGACTTGGCAAAGAACGGCAACGAATTCTACTTCCATCATACCGAGGAGCCGACCGACGAATTTCCCTACGGCACCATCTTCTTCGTCTACTACGACGAGAAAGAGGAGAAAATAGTGAAAGTGCATTTTGCCATGGACGACTACTACGAGCACTGCAAGTCTTGCGACATGGACCCGCGCATGGAGGTCAGAGGCGTGACGTGTGTAGACGAAGGGTGGATCAGCAAACAACTGAAAGAGGAAGAGCCATGACCAAGTACGACTACGACACCAACGGAATAGCCAGAGTCTTTGACGACAAGTGGTATCTCGTCAACCAGGCAGACGAGCGCATCTCCGACGGCTATACCTACATAGAAGAATGCGGAGAAGGCTATTACATGGCCGAGCTGGGAGCCAAGCGAAACGTACTGCGGCCCGACGGCAGCTTGGTGCTCAGTGTCTGGCACAACAACGTCTATAGAGTAAAGCACGGCTTCTTCGTCTTCAGCAACACCATACGCAAATCAAAGACCAACCCCAAGACGAGATACACCTTCGGCGTGGCTCATGTCAACGGCGACATCATCTTCCCGATGATATTCGACAGCGCCTACTGGATGGAGGACAAAGACTTCATCTATGCAGAGATAGCCGAGAAACCATATATCATCACAACGGGAGGAACAGTCTATGACGTAGCAAGAAGCCATCTGCCGCCAAAGAAGACGGTAGATTACGGACTACTGTTTGAAAAGTTTGCCAACTGGACACTGCCAGGACTGCAGTTCTTCTATCGCGACACCAATGCATCATTCATAGCAGATGCCACCTACCACGTGGGAGACACCGTGCGTGCCGGTTTCTTCGTCGACGTAACAACAAAACTCCTCAGGCCAGCACACAACACACGCTTTCTCATTGCCAGCGCCCATGCCGCCAACCTCTATGAGATAGAGGACTTGTGCCAGGAAAATCCCGACGTGAAGAAATGGAACCTCTGCACCTTCCACTTCAACAGCTACTTCAAGGTAATGGACGTCTACCACAAAGACGGAGTAACTCAGGTGTTCCTGATCCACATTCCTGCTTCTGCGGCTTTCATCTTAGGTAATGGCGAGACCGTCATGAACTTCATCAACAATGCGACCGGACAGGGAACCTCGCTAGTAGACATGGCGCGCAAGAGCCTTGACGAAAAGCTGAAGATGGACATTCACCCGCGCTCCTTTGACCCGGCCTTCTGCAAGCGCATGGCGCAGCCAGTAGGCTTGGACAGCGACTTCCAGCCCGTTCAGATTGACGCAGCCCAAGAGCCTGCCGAAGGAGCCGAAGCCGTGCTCAGCAACATGATTCACAAGCTTGCCGACGATGCAGACATAACGGGCTTCACCAAAGAAGAAGACAGCTTCCCCTACACGGGAGTCTACGGCACTATATGCGATGGCTGCATCTATGCGGGAGGAATCGTAGGGAAAGGAGAAGGCTGCGGCAGGCTCTCTAAAAACGATTTCCGCAACCATTACCTCAAGGGACGTTGCGACTACCGCAAGACAGACCTCCACAAGCCGTCCTTATTTGAACAGCTGGACAGATTTAGCAAGGAGAAAGAAAAGGAAAAGGCAGAGAAATCGTGCGACATCTATGCCCTTCGCATCGTGAAAGACTTCATCAGCGAAAGGCTGAACGGCGATATCTACAAGTTGCGCGACTTAGACCTTAACGCTTTGGACGACGAGAAGTACGGCTGTGGCAATGGTCCTGCTAGCGAATTGGCAAAGTCCATCATGGCACTAGTGTTCGCAAGCGCCTGGCCTAACCTTACTGTTGACGCGATAAACACTCATCAGTACAACGTCAGCATGATGGGGTGCTCCATAAACCTTTTTGGCAGCAACATCCTTGACAAATATTTCATGAGCATGCAGAACTTCAGTCCAAGCCAGCAGCAGTTTGAGCGCGCCCTGCGTGTGGATCATCTGCTGGGCAGCGTCGGAAACCTCTGGATACTGCCCGGCAAGGTTTTCGACGGAAAGAACATGTCATGCTACAAAGACTGCTACAAATTCCATTACTATATGGACCGCTACCTGCAGGCCATGTACGCCATCTTTATGGACGACAAACGACCAGACTCGACCCTCAAGTGCCTCTTCTACAAAAACCGCAAGGTGATGACCCAATACCAAGGAGCCGAAGGCTGGACACGCTTCACCAGCAACATGATGCTGCAAGACTACCTCGATGCCGACGGCAAGCCAAAAGAAATATTTGACTTCGTCTGGGGCCATAAGAAATTTCTCGACAGAGAAACCTATTTCAACGCCGTAGACAAGTTCTGCACCTTCTACGAAAAAGCAATCCCCAAGCGAGCCGACCAGATTATCAGCGTCCTGAAATCAATCTTGAGCAAAGAGTAATCTGCCCCTTCTTTCTGTTACGCAGGCGTTTCTTTTCTTTGAAGAGGACAGAAAACTTTGAAGCGAGGTGCGAAAACAGAAAAAGCCCAATGGCTGTGGTGGCCATTGGGCTTTTTTTTGTTAGAGAGCTGGCTCTATGGATGGGAGCCAATTATTTGCTCTTGCAGTCACAGGACTTGGGGCACTGAGCCTTGCCGGGTGCTTTGTCGCGCTTGTTCATCTTGTCCATGTGGGGACGGCGCGGGGCACCTTGGTTGCCGAACATCTGGTGCTCGATGGCGCGGTCGGTCATGTAGGCCTTAAACTGGTCTTCGGTCATGATGCCTTTGAGTTCGCGCATGTAGTTGATTCCGGGCTTCATGCCGGGTTTGCCGGGCTGCTGGGGACAGGGCTTGCAGTCCTTACCGTCTTTGCCGGGCTTGCAGTCTTTGCCGGGCTTGCCATCCTTGCCGGGTTTGAAGTCCTTGTTGGGCTTATTCTTCTTGTCCTTCTTGTCCTTCTTGTCTTTCTTATCCTTGCAGTCCTTATTGCATTTCTTGTCTTTGTTGTCGGGGCAAGGCTTGCACTCGTCTTTGCCGAAGGGTTTTTCGGGGCGCTGGCTGAGTTTGCGTGTGTTGAGGTCAAGGAGCTTGGTCCGCTGCTCGGCGCTGAGTCCGTAGGCGGTGGCCATGCGGTCGGTCACGGTCTGCGCCTTCTGCTCCACCGTCATGCCGGCGAGAGGGTCTTTGCGTTCGCGCTTCTGGTTGTCGCGTTTGTCCTGGTTGTCCTGGGCAGAGACGCCGAGAACGAGCGCCAGCCCTAAAAATGAAATCAGAAATCTCTTCATGGTTGTAAGGGTTTGAAGTGGTTGATATTTGTTTGTTTCGTTTGTTTGACGCACAAACAACCCCTACAGTTTAAACGCCCCACCCGATTTTAACATTTATTGTGCTTAGCCCTGCTTGTCGGCCTTGCCTTCCTTGCGTTTCTCCTTGTCGAGTTCTGCCGGTATGCGGAAGGCTGTATATAGCTCAAGGAAGGCAGCGATGAGCATCACGATGAGCCACTCGTTGTGGCGCATGTACTCCACGCCGAAGGCATTGCCGAACATGGCCACTCCGCTGAGCATGAGGAGGACGGCGCCCATTAGCTGCTGGCGGCGCAGGCGGCGTATGGCGACGTTGGTGCCCTCATAGCTTTCGGCCATCTGCATGGCGGCGAAGAGGATGGCGCCGACGCAGTATACGTAGGGCGCTACCTGCGACTCCACGGGGTTGAGCACGGCGCCCACCAGCACCAGCACGCCGCCGAGGCGGAAGAGGAGGGTTTGCAGTTTACTGAGCTTCTTCATCGGTCTGTGGTGTTTCGAACACGTAGATGTCTTCGTTGGGCTTCTTCATGTAGTATTTCTCGCGCGCCACCCTCACCACGGCATTGGGATCCGACTGGAGTTCCTTGTAGAGCTTGGTGTCGCGCGCGAACTGCTCGTTGTAGGCATCTATCTGCGACTGCAGGTCGCGCTCCTCCATGTAGAGCTTGTAGCGCACATAGAGACTGTTGGTGTCCAGGAATCCTATGAGGCAGGCGAAGACCACCAGCGTGGTGACGTACTTGTGGGCGGCGAAGAAAGCCAGGATTTTCTTCAGTTTTGACATCTCGTTTCTGATTATACTGCAAAGATAGTGGAAACCGGAAACATCGGAAAATAAAACAGTGGGTTTTTGTCGGCGCTGCCTGCATGCGGCGCCGTCGGGGCGGCAACAAAAGGGAGCTTTCCTTTTGTCTGCTTGGCGGATTTGGCTAATTTTGCACACTATATATAATAAGGTATATATCATGAACTTCAACAACTCCACAAAGTCGGGCATAGCCGGCTTTTTCCTTAATGTGGCATCGTCCTGCCTGGGCTTTGCCATCGGCTCGATAGTCCTCCTCGTCATTGGCATCATACTGATATGCGCGCTGGCGTTCAGCGACGACGACGGCATAGAGAGCAACAGCGTCTTGAAGATAGAGCTCAACGGACTGATGACCGAAAAGGACGACGGCAGCGGCATCATGTCGGTGCTCGGCGACGACGGTCCGGTGTGCAGCCTGGAGAGCATACTCAGCGCCATTGAGGCTGCCAAGACCAACGACGACATCAAGGGCATCAGCATCGAGGCAGGACTCCTCTCCGCCGACCCCGCCTCGCTGGAGGAGATATTCCACGCGCTGAAGGACTTCAAGAAGTGCGGCAAGTTTGTCTATGCCTACGGCGACTTCTACGCGCAGGGAGCCTACTTTGCCTGCACGGCCGCCGACAAAATTGTGGTAAACCCCATAGGTTCGGTGGACTGGAGCGGACTGAGCACCCAGACCGTCTTCTACACCGAACTGATGCAGAAGCTGGGCGTCAAGATGCAGGTGTTCAAGGTGGGCACCTTCAAGAGCGCTGTAGAGCCCTACATGCTCACCAAGATGAGCGACGCCAACCGCGAGCAGGTCAGCTCCTACGTCAACGACATCTGGCAGCACTACACAGAGCTCGCGGCTGAGCAGCGCCACATGAAGCCCGAAAAACTCAACGAGATAGCAGACCGATACACGGCGCTCATTCCCACTCAGGAACTGAAGGACAACGGCATGGTCGACGAACTGATGTATCACGACGAATATATCGACATGCTCAAGGAGAAGACCGGCACTGACGCCGACGACGACCTCTGCGAGGTGACGCCAGCCGCCCTCAACGAAGCCACGCCCGAAGCCTCGGCCGACAACAGCATTGCCGTGGTCTACGCCTTTGGCGACGTGGTGGAGTCAAAGGCTGAGGGCATGATGTCGGAGTCGGCAATAGACATAGCCACCATGAGCGAGACCCTGCGCGAGATAGAGGACGACGACGACACCAAGGCGGTAGTCCTGCGCATCAACTCAGGCGGCGGCAGCGCCTACGCCTCCGAGCAGATCTGGCACCTCGTCAAGAACCTCTCCGCCAAGAAGCCGGTGGTAGTCTCCATGGGCGGCATGGCAGCATCGGGAGCCTACTACATCTCGGCAGCCGCCAACACGATAGTGGCAGAGCCCACCACGCTGACCGGCTCCATCGGCATTTTCGGAATGATTCCCGACGTGAGCGGACTGCTCACCAACAAGATTGGGCTGAAGTTCGACGGCGTGAAGACCAACAAGATGTCTGACCTCGGCAACCAGTCGCGCCCCTTCAACGAAGAGGAGAGCCGACTGATGCAGTCCTACATAAACAACGGCTACCAGCTCTTCCTCAAGCGAGTGGCAGAGGGTCGCAACAAGACCACCGCACAGGTGGACAGCATCGCGCAGGGCCGCGTGTGGACCGGCCGTCAGGCCAAGGAGATAGGACTGGTAGACCAGCTGGGCACGCTGCAGACGGCCATACAGACGGCTGCACGCCTGGCCAATCTGGAGGAAGGCAGCTATGCCACAGTCAGCTACCCGGAGGTCGACCCCTGGTATGCAGACCTCGGACTGAGCGAAGCTGAGGCGCAAGTGGCAGACAAGACGGTGCGCAGCATGCTGGGCGACCTCTACGAGCCCCTCAGCGCACTGCGCTCGCTGGGCAGACACGACCGCATACAGGCGCGCATCCCCTACATTATTAATATAAAGTAGTCGCACTCTCTCTCCGCAATGCGGCACAACAACTTCAAGACATACCCCATCCTCAGGCCCGCCGGCTGGATATACAGCCGCGTCATGGCGGTGCGCAACAGGTGGTTCGACAGCGGCAGGCTCAAGACCACCGCCTTCGGCCTGCCCGTGATAAGCGTGGGCAACATCAGCGCCGGCGGCACGGGCAAGACACCCATGTGCGCCTACCTGCTGCAGTCGCTCAGCCAGGCCGGCAAGACGCCCGCCCTCCTCTCGCGCGGCTACGGCCGCAAGACCAAGGGCTTCCGCCAGGTGGCGCCCGGCGACACCGCAGCCCTGGTGGGCGACGAGCCCCTGGAGCTCTACAAGCGCTGCGGCGGCAAGGTGGCAGTGTATGTGTGCGAAGACCGCTGCGAGGGCGCGCGCCAGATTGTAGCCGCCGGCAGAGGGGTGGACGCGCTGGTGCTCGACGACGCCTACCAGCACCGCTACATAGCGCGCGACCTCAACATACTGCTCACCGACTACAGCCGACTCTACGCCTACGACCGCGTGCTGCCCGAAGGCCTCCTGCGCGAGAGCCCACGGGGGGCGGAGAGGGCCGACATAGTGGTGGTGACCAAGTGCCCCGCCGACCTCAGCCAGAGCGAGGCAGACGAGATAGCCGCCGAACTGAGGCTCGAGCAGAGGCAGCGCCTCTTCTTCACCACCGTGCGCTACGCCGAGGCGATCAACTTCGTCACCCAAGCGCCGCTAAGCAAGAGCGCCGAGGACCTCAAGGACACTTGCGCCCTCGTGTTCACGGGCATAGCGCAGCCCACGCCGCTCATAGACCACTACAAGAGTCTGTGCCGCTCAGTCGCCACGCTCCACTTCGGCGACCACCACGCCTTCAGCGCCAACGACATAGACCGCATAGCGCGAGCCGCCGCCAGCGCCGACGTGATAATCACCACAGCCAAAGACCTCCAGCGGCTGCCCGCAGACCTGCCCGCAGACCTGGGGCAGAAACTCTACGTGCAGCACATAGCCGTAGACTTCCTGCTGGGGCGGCAGGGCGAGTTTGACGCCGCCGTCGCCACCGCACTAAACAAATAACAACAAGCAACAACACACATTCCTTATATAATATATGGCACGTACAGAAATATCCACACTCGGTGAGTTCGGCCTCATTGACAGGCTCACCAAAGACATAAAGCCGCTCAACCCCTCCACCGTGAAGGGCATAGGCGACGACTGCGCCGTGATAGACGCCGGCAAGCAGCAGACGCTCATCAGCACCGACCTCCTGCTCGAGGGCGTACACTTCGACCTCACCTACGTGCCGCTGAAGCACCTGGGCTACAAGGCAGCCATGGTCAACATCTCCGACATCTACGCCATGAACGCCACGCCCACACAGATGACCGTGAGCCTGGGCATCAGCCGGCGCTTCTGCATTGAAGACATCGAGCAGCTCTACGAGGGCATCAGGCTGGCGTGCGACAAGCACCACGTAGACATAGTGGGCGGCGACACCACCTCGTCGCTCACCGGACTCACCATCAGCATCACCGTCACCGGACTGGCCGACAGCCACGACATAGTGAGCCGCGCCGGAGCCAAGGACGCCGACCTCATCTGCGTGAGCGGAGACCTGGGGGCCGCCTACATGGGACTGCAGCTGCTGGAGCGCGAGAAGAGCGTCTTCCTCTCGCAGGGCAAGCAGCAAGGCGGCGACCCCGCCGAGTTCCGCCCCGACTTTGCCGGCAAGGAGTATCTGCTCGAGCGCCAGCTCAAGCCAGAGGCGCGCGGCGACGTCATAGAGAAGCTCAGGGAGGCGGGCGTGCGCCCCACCTCGATGATAGACATCTCCGACGGACTGTCGTCAGAGCTGCTCCACATCTGCCGCCAGAGCCACACCGGCTGCTCCATCTACGAGGGCCGCATACCCATCGACTACCAGACCTCCATCCAGGCAGAGCAATTCAACCTCAACCCGCTGACCTGCGCCCTCAACGGCGGCGAGGACTACGAGCTCCTCTTCACCGTGGCGCTGTCAGACTACGAGAAGGTGCGCGAAATTGAGGGCATCCACATCATAGGCCGCATAGAGAAAGAGGCCATCGGCTGCCAGCTCATCGCCGCCGACGGCTCCGAATATCCCCTCAAGGCCCAGGGCTGGAACCACATGGGCGACACGGCAGCGGCAGAAGAAACCAAATAAGCCGGAAGAAGAAGCCGGCAAAAAGGAAATTCCCACAAAAAAGGAAAGGCCAAAGAGCCAACCAATCCGCAACCCCAACAAACGGGGTTGCGGATTTTTTTTTGCCAAGCAGTCCCCCGCCAGTCAAACGACCCCAAAACGGCGGTCAGAAAACACCAAGAAAAATGAGCCGTCGCAACTTCAAAGTTATAAAGTAGGACTTAAAAAAATTTTGTGCGGACTTAAAAAATT
>CAVGQS010000042.1:0-16803 GCA_963631415.1 Lactococcus garvieae
TTTTTTAAGTCCGCACAAAATTTTTTTAAGTCCTACTTTATAACTTTGAAGTGCTTGCGAGCCGTTCTCCTATTGCTTTATGACCATTTTTGGTCGTTTTCTTGGTTTGTTTGGCTAATGCGAGATTTCTGGGCAAAAAAAATCCGCGGCCCTGTTGGTTGGGGTCGCGGATTGGTAAGAGTCTCGTCGTTTCGGAGCTGTTTCATGTTTTAGCGGACAGCAATGAAAATTTTTCTTTCCGGCACGCACTGGCTCCGCCTGCCGCCGCTCTGTCGCTACGGCACTGGGTCGTAGCCGCTGCCGCCCCACGGGTGGCAGCGCAACACGCGCTTCACGGCGAGCCACAGGCCTTTCACGGGACCGTGCTTGCGCAGAGCCTCGATGGCGTACTGCGAACAGGTTGGCGTGAAGCGGCACACGGGCGGCGTCAGCGGAGAGATGAAGCGCTGGTAAAAACGTATGGGGAGAATCAGCAGCCATGCCACCCGGCTCCCGACCTTGCGAGCTATGGTCCTTGCCGGCGAGGTCTTGGCGGCCGATGCTGCAGATGTCTCTGCGGCTTGCTCTTTCTCCGAAGTCTTGCAATTATCTTTCATGGCTGTGTCTCGGTCATGGCAACAAAGTTGTTGCCCACTGTCGACAGGAGTTTGCCCATCGCGGCGTGGACTGCGGCGGTGGGCTGGGGCTTGTCGCTGAGCCACACAAAGGCCACCAGCAGTCCGGTCTGTCCGTTGCCCGAAGCCTCCATCACGTCGGTCAGCGTGTGGCGCTGCAGCCTGTACGCCTCGCGCAGCTGCCGCTTGGCGCGGTTGCGGTCCACGGCGTGGTGCAGCCGCTTCTTGGCCACCGACATGAGCACCTTCACCAGTGGCTCCTCGCCGCCTTGCGCCAAGGGACGCGTGCGGTATACCGCCATGACGGGAAAAGCCGTCGCCGTGCGGTTTTTGCCACGCTCAAAGACGCTCTCTATCTCCTTGAGCAAGGTGATGTGTTCCTTCTTCCTGAAAGTAAACATTGTGGGGGTAGGTATGTGTGCGCGGGCGGTCCTTGCGCCCGTCGCGTCGTCAGGCTTTCTGAGCCTTGAGGTAGTCCTCTACGGCGCCCGCCATCGACTGGCCCTGGCCCTGCACCACCTTTATGTCGACGCGGAAACCCAGTTTCTCCAGCTTCTTGGCAGTACCCTCGCCAAAGCAGGCAAACACCGTGTCGCCCTGCTTGTAGTCGGGGTAGTTCTCCACCAGCGACTTGGCACCGCTGGGGGTGAAGAACACCAGCATGTCGTAGTCGAACGGCACGCTCTTGTCCAGCTTGGCGCTCACCGTGCGATACATCACGCAGTCGGTGTGCACTATGCCCTTGCTGTCGAGCAGGTCCGACAGGTCCTTGCGGTGCACGTCGCTCTGCGGAATGAAGAATTTCTCCTTCTTGTGCTTCAGCATCACGTCGAGCAGGTCTGGCAGGAGGCCCGACTTGCCGAAGAATATCTTGCGCTTGCGATACTGTATGTACTGCTGCACGTAGAGCGACACCTGCTGGGAGATGAAGAAATACTTCATGTCCTCCGGCAGCGTGATGCGCATGTCCTTGCACAGGCTGAAGAAGTGGTTGATGGCGTGCTTGGAGTTAAACACAACGGCGGTGTGGCTCAGTATGTCCACTTTCTGAGCCCGGATTTCTCTCGGCTGTAGCCTCTCCACGGCTATGAGCGAACGGAAGTCTACCTGTATTCCGTATTTCTCACCAATAGTTTGGAAGGGGGATTTGGCGTTGGCCGCCGGCACGGGTTGCGAAACAAGAATTTTCTTGACCATGATGGTTGTATTGTTACTCTAAACTATACAGAGTCGCAAGACTCATATTAACAGATATTCGTTGATTTTTTCCAGAATTTTCCACAGGAAAAGGAGTGGGAGAAATTCCAAAGTGCAAAAGTACAAAATACTTAAAATACTGCCAAACGGGCATGCGAAAAAGATTTGGCGGGTCTTCAGCAACAGCAGCAATTCGTTGACACCAAGTATAGCAAGCAGGGCATAGATGCAAACTTCAAGTGGCAATTCAAAGAACATCATCAGCAGCGGCAGCGGCAGCAGCATCACGGCCTTGCTGATAACCAGCAGGTTGTAGCCGTCGAGCCACACGCCGCGCTTCTCGTCGTCAAAAAAGGTCCAGTTGAACGACAGCAGCAGCCCGTACTTCACCGCGAAATATACCATCACCGCCGCTACGTCTGCCGCCAGTATCACGAGGGGCGACACCACGGTGGTGCCGTAGCCGGCGCCCGCCCCTACGCAGCAGAAGACGAGCAGTCCCAGCACGGCGCTCTCCAGCGCTGCCACGCCGGCCTGGTGCCTCACGTTGCTCTCCGACTTGAGCGCCACGCTCTCGCTGCGCCCGCGGTTGTGGAAGAAGTTCTTTATCTGCAGGACTATGGCGTGGCGGTTGCGGCTCGCCACATAACTGGCCAGCAGCACACAGACCAGCAGCACGCCCACTACCACGGTGTCGTTGGCGGGACGGTAGGCCACGGGGGTGCCGCTCACTCCGGCGAAGTGCAGCCTGGCGCCTGCGTCGGCATTCCGGCAGCTGCCGAAGAAGCCGTAGTTGCCAAACAGCAGCGCGGAGTCGGGGGCGGTCGTCGTGGCGGCGGGTTGGCTGGCGCTGAGCGTGTCGCCCTGCTGGGCGGCGGCCTTCTGCGCGGCAGGACCCTGCGCGGCAGTCGCCAGCCCGGCTCCGGTGGAGTCAGCCTGGTGGTGTGTGGCGGCTTTGAGTGTGTCCTGCAGCATAGTCTTGTTGTTGCTTATTTGCCTTCGAGCAGCGGGAAGAGTTCCTTTGGCTCTTGTATCACGCCGAGCAGTTCGAGGTCGGTGTCACGGCGCAAGAAGCGCTCCGCACGGCACTGCCTCAGCCAGTCGAGCAGTTTGTCGTAGAAGTGGTCGTAGTTGAGCACGGCGATGGGCTTGCTGAACAGCCCGAGCTGCTTGCGCGTGATGGTCTCAAAAAACTCCTCCATCGTGCCGTAGCCGCCCGGCAGCACCAAGACGGCGTCGCAGTGGTCTCTGAACCACTGCTTGCGCTCGTTCATGTCGCTCACAATGACGGTCTCGTCGAGGCCCTCCTGCAGCCATCCGCGGTCCACCATCCACTGGGGTATCACGCCTGCCACCGTGCCGCCGGCGTCGTGGCAGCCTCTATAGGCGGCGCCCATCAGCCCCTCACTGCCGGCACCGGTGATCAGCCGCCACCCGTTCAGGGCGCACAGCCGCCCCACTTCGTAGGCGGCGTGCTTGTAGCGCTCGTCGACGTCCTCGCTCGAGGCGCAGTATATGCACAGTGATTTCATCGTCTGTCGGTTTGCTATTGCCGGCGCCCCTAAGGTTGTGCTCTGGGGCGCCGGCTTTTTTATTTTGTTGCGCTGCAGTATGCCGTCGTTGCCGGCTGCTGCGCTTCTCCCGGCTTTAGAGACCGAAGGCCTCCTTTACCTTATCTATATAGTCCAGTTTCTCCCAGCTGAAGAGCTCCACCTCCACAGGCTTGCCGCCAAACGTCTTGGTCACCACCTGGGGCGTGCGGCCGAAGTGGCCGTAGGCTGCCGTCTCGGTATACTTGGGCTGGCGCAGGCTGAACTGCTCCTCTATGGCGTAGGGGCGCAGGTCCCACAGCTCTGCCACCTTGCGGGCTATCTCGCCGTCGCTGGCTGCCACGTGGCTGCGGCCGTAGGTGTTGACATAGATATTGATAGGTTCAGCCACACCGATGGCGTAGCTCAGCTCCACCAGCATCTCGTCGGCCACGCCGGCAGCCACCATGTTCTTGGCTATGTGGCGCGCAGCGTAGGCTGCCGAGCGGTCCACCTTGCTGGGGTCCTTGCCCGAGAAGGCGCCGCCGCCGTGGGCTCCCTTGCCGCCGTAGGTGTCTACGATGATTTTGCGGCCCGTCAGACCCGTGTCGCCGTGGGGGCCGCCAATCACGAACTTGCCCGTGGGGTTCACGAAATATTTGATGCCGTTGTCGAAGAGTGCCTTGATTTTGTCGCTGTGTATGCCTGCCACCACGCGCGGCATGAGTATCTCCTTCACGTCGCGTGCTATGGCGTCCACCATCTCGGCGTCGGCCTTGTCCTGAGCCTCCTGGCCCGGCTGACTGGGCTTCACGAATTCGTCGTGCTGGGTAGACACCACGATGGTGTCGATGCGCTGGGGCACGCCCTCGTCGCTATACTCCACCGTCACCTGGCTCTTGGCGTCGGGACGCAAGTAGGTCATCTGCTTGCCCTCGCGCCGTATGGCGGCAAGCTCCTTGAGTATCTCGTGGGCGAGGTAAAGGGGCAGCGGCATGTAGGTCTCCGTCTCGTTGTTGGCGTAGCCGAACATCATGCCCTGGTCGCCGGCACCCTGAGCGTAGGGGTCGCTGCGCTCCACGCCGCGGTTGATGTCGGGGCTCTGCGAGTGCAGGGCGTTGAGGATGCCGCAGCTGTCGGCGTCAAACATATACTCGGCCTTGGTGTAGCCTATGCGGCGAATGGTGCTCCTCACCACGTCGTGCAGGTCGAGCGCCGCAGTGGTCTTTATCTCACCCGCCACAATCACCTGGCCCGTTGTCACAAGCGTCTCGCACGCCACCTTCGACTGGGGGTCGCCCGCCAGTATCTGGTCGAGCACCGCGTCGCTAATCTGGTCGGCCACCTTGTCGGGATGACCCTCTGAAACTGATTCTGAAGTAAATAGATAGCTCATCGTGTATGCTGTTTATGGTTTTCTTTCGCATTTTAACCGAAGCAGTACAGAAGCTGGAGGAAACATTCGCCGCTCGAGTGGACGGCTCTCAAAAACGCATGGCGCTAAACCTGCCTGCTGCCAGCCGCGCGCGTCTCCGGGACTCCCCGTCCCGCCGCTCCGCCGCATTGGCGCTGTCGTTTAACTGCCGTTTTTAGCATTTTTTCAAGTGGTTGCAAGCAGCTCAAATCTCTCCACTCCTGTGCTTTCGCGCTGCAAAGTTACATCCTTTACTCCGCCGCACCAAGAAATCCCCCCAATTTTTCTCTCTCGCTCCCCCAGCCCACCCCCAGACGCCCACAATCTCTCTGGCAACCCCAACGCCAAACAGACCTCGTTCTTTTGTTCCCACAAGCCCGAACTCCGCCTGCCTTTCTGACCACCTTTTCTGACCATCTTTCCGACCACCTTGTTACGCACCTTTCGAACATTCTCACATTCGGGACAATAACCAATGCCGCCGCACATAGCCCTTCCTTTTAGGGAAGGGTTGGGTTAGGCTTCCCAGATTTTCCTCCCCTTTTGCTCCTTTTTGTACGTATTGTTATTATCTTTACGAAAGCAATCACAACAAACAGCATCAACAAGGCATAAGAACCAAAGCCTCCTCAAAACGAACTAATTTAGCATGGCAAAAGATGTAAAAACCATTCTTTCGGACGGCAGCACAGTTACCAATTTGATTACAGACCTTCGCCAAATTATTGACGAAGCGAGAAGCCACGTTGCATCCACCGTCAATTACGAGCTGACCATGATGTACTGGCACATCGGAGAGCGCATCAACCGTGACATACTTGGAAATGAGCGCGCTGCATACGGAGAACAAATTGTCGCGACAGTGTCGCGACAATTGCAAGCCATATACGGACCAAAAGGGTTTGAAGTAAGAAATGTTCGAAGAATGATGCAGTTTGCCACATTGTTTCGGGACATTCAAATTGTGACACCACTGGCGACACAATTGTCGTGGTCTCATTTTCTGATAGTTATGTCGCTTAAAGACGAGCTTCAGCGTGAGTTCTATCTCACAATGGCAGCCTCGGAGCATTGGAGCAAAAGAATGCTTCAGTCCAAGATAGACGGCATGCTCTTCTAACGTACTGCCATCGCCCAAAAACCAGATGAACTTATCAAGCAGGAACTCGCGAACATACGAGACAATAAAACTATCACTCCCGACATCGTTTTCAAGAGTCCATATTTCCTCGAGTTTGCTGGACTGAAAGGGATGTACAGCGAGAAGGACTTGGAGGACAGTCTCGTGGCTCACTTGGAGCAGTTCATCTTGGAGTTGGGCAATGGCTTCTGTTTCATCGAACGCCAAAAGCGCATGATTATTGACGGCGAGGATTTTTATCTTGACCTGCTGTTCTATCATCGCAAGCTGCATCGACTGGTAGCAATTGACCTGAAGCTTGGTCGCTTCAAAGCGCAATACAAAGGTCAGATGGAGTTGTATCTTCGCTGGCTTGAAGCCAATGAAACGGAGCCGGGAGAAGAGAGCCCTATGGGACTTTTGCTATGCACGGAGGGAAGCGAAGAGCAGATAGAACTCTTGCAGTTGGACAAAGCCGGAATAAAGGTGGCAAAATACCTTACAGAACTGCCTCCCCGTGAATTACTCATGCAACAAATCCAGAAATCTTTGGCAGAAGCCAAAGAAAGGCTCGGCAATGAAGACAAGGAGGAGTACAACTAAATGAGTGCAAAACTATGACGTTGGAATCTCCTGCTTTCGTCACATTTTGCGCGACGCAGGTTTAATCTCCTGGTTGTCTACAGCAGTATGGCTGAAAACCATGATTTTGGGTGTCCCCGCTCTTTTTTGGCAGCAGTTTGAATTGTTGCAGTCCGCTAACACTTTTTTTTGACGACTCTAAAGCATTGCGCCACCTCGTTTCATTTCAGTTCATCAGAGAAGGACTTGCGCTCATCGGAGGGCCACCAGGCGATTCAATTTTCGCGGAAACGGATAGCCAGTCAAACATAAACGGCTAACCTTTTCTGACAGCCTAGAAAAATTAAGTCCGCGCGAGATGAATAGAAGTGCTTCTCTGATGAACTGAAGTCCTAGTTTTTTGAATCGAGATACAATGCCGCCGCACATAGCCCTTCCTTTTAGGGAAGGGTTGGGTTAGGCTTTTTGGGGGTTAGGCTCACTTCAGCCAATTCAAAAACACGGTGATGATTCCCGTATTGAGCATGTCCACAAACATGGCGCCTACGATGGGCACTATCAGTAAGGGCTTCACGGAGTAGTAGTATTTGTAGCACACGGCGCTCATATTGGCCATGGCGTTGGGCGTGGCGCCAAGGCCGAAGCCGCAGATGCCGGCGCACAGCACTGCCGAGTCGTAGTCCTTGCCGAGCAGGGGGAAGGCGAGGAACCACACAAACAAGACCATCAGCACCACCTGGGCGAACAGCATCACCACCAGCGGCATGGCGAGGCTCTGCAGCTCCCACAGTTTCAGGCTTATCATTGCCATGCCCAGGAAGACGGACAGGCTGATGTTGCCCACGCTCACTATTTTCTCCATCTCCAGATACTTGCGGCAGGGGGTGGCGTCAACAATGACCCTCACGCAGGCTGCCGTGAGCAGTGCTCCGAAATAGGTCGGGAAGGTTATGCCGGTCTTCTGCAGCAGGTTGCTCACCACCACGCCCAGCGCCATCACAATGAGTATGGCGTAGGTGGCGCGCGCATATTTCTGGAACTCTATCTCGCTGCTGCTGAGCCTCTCGGCGCGCCCGGCGGGCGAAGCCTCGTCGCTCTCTATGCCTGCCATGGCGGGGTCAACCTCGGGAGCAGGCTGCTGGGCAGGTTTCTTCAGGCGCCTGCGTATGAGCTGGGTGGCAAGCGGGCCGCCAACCATCGAACCGGTTATGAGACCAAACGTGGCGCAAGCCATCGTGGCGGTCAGGGCGCTGTCGAAACCCATGGACTGGAGCAGCGGACTGAAACCGCCTGCCGTGCCGTGGCCGCCGCACATGGGTATGGAACCGGCTGCCATGCCCACCAAGGGGTCTATGCCAAAGGCCTTGGCGATGCCTACGGGCAGCAGATTCTGCGCAAAGATCAGCACCACCAGCAGAAGGAGCACCATCACCAGCGGCTTGCCGCCCTTCTTCAGCACCTTGGGATCGGACTGGAAGCCCACCGAGGTGTAGAAAATCAGCATAAACACGTTCTGCAGCGTGGTGTCGAAGTCCATCTGCACGTCAAACCATGAATAGGCTATCAGCGCCAGTATCGAAAACGCCAGACCGCCAGATACGGGCGAGGGGATGCAGAAGCGCTGCAGCAGCTTCACCTTCTTGGTCATTATCATTCCTGCCACCAGCGCCAGCGCACCAACGCCAGCCGACTGCAGCATGTCAAGCGAAATAACATTATTCATCTTGTATAGCAAAAATCATTGTGCCGCAATCCGTTTTACGGCCCACAAAAACAGGTCCCCGGACGCGCAACACCCGCCCACGAAGAACCCTCCGTACAAATTTGACGCCAAAAGTAACAATAAAAGACAAAAACCCTGCCCCCGCAGCCCCACAAATATCAAGGCCAGCAAACTTTTTCGTCCCCAACATTCTGATTTCCTAATCTCCGCGCGCCTTTCTTGCACTCTGCATAACAAGGCGCACAGAAGCCACAAAACAAAAAAGCGCCTTCCGGCACCAATGAGGTGCGGGAAGGCGCATATATATAATAATGTAGGGGGGCGGTGTCTTAGTGCGGTTTCCGCCTGCCCTTCACGCTGACGACTCTCTTGGCGAGGTTGCCCAGTTTGGAGAGCGGCTTCTTGTGCTTGGTCTCGTAGTAGCCATAGCCGTAACCATAGCCGTAGCCATATCCATAGCCGTAACCGTAGCCATAGCCGTAGCCGCTGGTGCCGAGGGTGTCGGAGTCGTTGACCACCACGTGCATGTTGCGCAGCTTGCCCTCCAGGTAGGTCTTCTCGAGGTCGGGGAGGAAGCGGCGGTCTTCCACGCCCACGCGGATTACGTAGAGCGAGAAGTCTGACACGCGGTTGACGATGCAGGAGTCTGCCACGTTGACGGTAGGCGTGGTGTCTATCACCACATATTTGTAGCCGTAGTCGGTGCGGAGCTTCTTGACGAGTTCGTCGAGGCGCTCGTTCAGCAGCAGCTCGGCAGGATTGGGCGGCATCACTCCGCCTGGTATGAAGTCGAGGTCTTCGAGCACGCCGCGGTTGATGATGTCGTCAATGTCGCACTGGCCGGCGAGGTAGGTGCTCAGTCCATGGCCCGTGCGGTTCTTGCCCAGCACTTTCGACACTGAGTTTTTGCGTATGTCGGCGTCGATGAGTATGGTCTTGGCGCCGGTGGTGCTCATCATGTAGGCGAGGTTGCGCGAAATGAAGCTCTTGCCCTGCGAGGGGGTCGACGAAGTGACGGTGACGACGCCCTCAGGCAGTATCATGCTGATATTGTAGCGCAAGATGCGGAAGGCCTCCGAGATGACGGAATTGCTGTCGGCCTTGGAGAGCAGCTTGTTGGGGTTGGAGTCGTCGCGCCACTGCGGTATGTCGCCCACGATGGGTGCCGTCAGTGCGTCTTCTATGTCCTTGCGTCCGCGCACCGACTTGTTGATGTTGATGAGCAGCCAGAGTATGCCGGCAGGTATCAGCATGCCCAGCACGAAGGCTATGAGCAGGATGCGGCCGGTGTGGGGGGTGACGGGCAGCCCTGAGCCGTAGGGATATTCCACTATGCGCACGTTGGCCTCGTTGATGGCGAGCTGCAGTGCGGTCTCCTCGCGCTTGTTGAGGAGGTAGGTGTAGAGGGTCTCCTTTATCTTCTGCTGGCGCGTGATGTCGAGGGTCTTTATCTCAGACTGCGGCGCGTTGGTCATGGCGGAGCGCAGCTGGTTGTCTGACTGGCGCGCCTTGTTGACCTGTATCTTGATGGCGTCTACGTAGCTGTCTATGCCGGCGCAGATATTGGCGCGCATGGCGGTCAGCACGCGGTCGCGCTCCATGATGGCGTTAGACGTGGGCGACGAGTTGGCGAGCAGGTTGTTGCGCTCCACCATCAGGGTGTTGAACTCGTTGATTTGCTGCTCTATGCTGGTGTTGCCCAGGGCGCCGAGCACGGGGATGAGCTTGCCCTCAGAGGCGGCGTGGGCGTAGATGAAGTCGCGCAGCGAGGTCACCACGGCGTAGCGCGACTCGAGCTGCAGCAACGCCTGGTGGGAGGTGGAGCTCTCCGAGAGGTAGTTGGTGACGTTGAGGTTGAAGTCGAGCATGTTGCTCTGCTGCTTGAAGTCCACCAGCTCCTTCTCCACGTCGCTCAGCTGCTTGCCGATGAGATCTATGCGCTCGTCGATGAACTTGGCGGTGTTGAGCGCCACGGTGTTCTTGGCCTCCACGATGTCGGTCTTGTAGGCGTCGAGCAGCGCGGTGAGAATCTTGTGTGCGCGGCTGTTGTTCTTGTCCTGACACACTATGGTGATGAGGTTGGCGTCCTTGTTGTTCTCGCTCGCCCCGATGCGGCTGCGGAAGTAGTTGACCGCCAGTTCGCGCGGCGCCCTTACGATGTGTATGGTCTTGTGGTTGAAGCGCGGCAGGTATTTGGTCTTGTTGAGCACCATCACGCCGCCGGGCGTCATGACGGGCTCGCCAAACGCCACGGTTTTCTGGAAGCCGGTCTTGTGGCCGTTGAGCTCCACGTTGCTCACCTTGACCTTGCCGCCGCTTATCTCGGCGTCGAGGGTGAGGGCGCGGTCGTTGTTGTCGAGGAACTGCGCCACGATGGGGGTTTCGTCAAACAGGGTGACGGGGGTGAGGTTACGGGTGGTGGAGTACGAGATGTTGAGGTTCAGCTTGTCTACCACCACCTCCATCAGCCGCCTGGAGGTGAGTATGAAGATTTCGTCCTTCAGGTTGTCGGTGGTCTGTATGCCGCTTATGTCCTGCAGGGTGCTGAAGGTCCTCGACCGCGAGTTGCGCGAGTCGCTATCCTTGATGAGTATGGTGGCCTGCTGGCTGTAGGTGCGCGGCTGGCGCTTGGTGAAGAGGTACGCCAGGCCCATGCAGACAATCACGCTGAGCAAGAACCAGCGCCATTGTTTGCGCACCACGTAGAAGCAGGTCAGGACGGTGGCCAAGACGTTGGAGGCCTGTTCTTCGTCCTGCTTCTTGGTGCTGTTATATGCGTCGTTGGGGGTGGGTTTAGCTGTTGAGATAGGCATAGGGGTGTGGGGTTTAGTTGGTTAGGGCGATGATGAGCGAGATGACGGAGGCTACCATGCTCACCAGCGTGCCCGTCACGGTGAGGTAGGTGTAGGAGGTGCTTCCCTTGACCTTTACTGACTTGTTGCCCTCCACGATGACGAGGTCGTTCTGCTGCATGTAGTAGGCTGGCGATTCAAACACCGACTTGGGGTCGGTCAGGTCCACCTTGTAGGTGGTGCGCTTGCCGTTCTCCTCTCTGAGCACCAGTATGTTGGTGCGTATGGCGCTGTTGTTGAGGTCGCCGGCGCGGCCCAGTGCCTCGAGCAGGGTCAGTCGCTGGCCGGTGTAGCTCTGCGTGCCGGGGTTCTTCACGTCGCCCAGCACGGTTATCTTGAAGCTCATGATTTTGGTCGACACCTGCACGTCCTTCACGTCCTGGCGCAGCCTCTCCTGCAGCTGTGCAGAGAGCTGCTCGGGGGTGAGGCCGGCTGCCTTTATCTTGCCCACCACGGGAAACTCGATGGTGCCGTCCTGGTATACGTAGAAGTAGCACACGCCCGACGTGGTGATGCTCTGCGACGACGCGTTGACGGAGCTGCCCGAGCCCACCAGCACGTTGTTGTTGTATTGGTCAAGCAGCGCCTTGTCGCGCGACGTGATGGTGATGGCGAGCTGGTCGTCGCTCTGTATCAGCAGCTGGAAGTTCTTGTTGATGCCCACAGAATTGTGGTAGAGGGTGTCCACGCCCTGGAGGTATATCATCTCCTTGTTGCTTACGCACGAGGTCATAAACGCGGTGGCAGCCAGAAATATTAAGAGTATCGCCTTTTTCATTGCTCTACTGAGGTGTTGTTAGGTTATAGTTATAGATTTCGCAAAATTAGTAAATCTTTTTCAATTATGAGAGCATTTGCCGCCAAAGATGAGGCGAAAGGCTGAGGAATTATCGGGGGCGGGCGGGCTGCGGGGAGGGCAGCGCGCGTTGCGCTTGGCAGAGTTGGCGAATCGGGCTACAAAGAATCCCCCGGCTTCACGGTGCGTGGAGCCGGGGGATTGAGAGGGGTTTATCTGTGCGGTGGCGGGCCTTGCGGGACTGTGCCCTGAGGGCGTTGCCGCCGCGCTGTGTATTGCTGTTAGATGAAGGCTACGGTGAGACCTGCCATCACGATGCTCACCATCGACATCAGCTTGATGAGGATGTTGAGCGACGGGCCGGACGTATCCTTGAACGGGTCGCCCACGGTGTCGCCCACTATGGTGGCCTTGTGGCACTCAGAGCCCTTGCCTCCGAAGTTGCCCTCTTCTACCATCTTCTTGGCATTGTCCCAGGCACCGCCCGCGTTGCTCATGAAGATGGCGAGGGTGAAGCCAGCGGCAAGACCGCCAACGAGCAGACCGAGCACACCGGCTACGCCGAGCACCAGACCTACTATAATAGGAATAATGATGGCCAGGAGCGACGGGAAGATCATCTCGCGCTGTGCCGAGCGAGTGGAGATCTCCACGCAGCGGCCGTAGTCGGGAGTGGCCTTGCCCTCAAGGATACCCTTGATCTCGCGGAACTGGCGGCGTACTTCCTGCACCATGTCCTCAGCGGCGCGGCCTACGGCACCCATGGTGATACCGCTGAAGAGGAACGCTGCCATAGCGCCGAGGAACACACCCACAATCACCTTCGGGTTCATCAGGTTGATCTGGAAGTAGTCCATGAAGGAGGGAATGTCCTGAATGTTGCTGAACACCTCTGCCATGTGGGCGTTGCCAGCATCAGCCAGGCGCTGGATGGCCACCTTGATTTCCTCAATATAGGAAGCCAGGAGGGCGAGAGCGGTGAGGGCAGCCGAACCGATGGCGAAGCCCTTGCCGGTGGCGGCGGTGGTGTTGCCCAGTGCGTCGAGGGCGTCGGTGCGCTTGCGCACTTCTTCGCCCAGTTCGCTCATCTCAGCGTTGCCGCCGGCGTTGTCGGCGATGGGGCCGTAGGCGTCGGTGGCGAGGGTGATGCCCAGGGTAGAGAGCATGCCGACAGCGGCGATGCCCACACCATAGAGACCCATAGAGAGGCTCTGGGCGGTCATCTCAAGCTCAAAGCCGTTGGCGCAGAGGTAGCTGAGCATGATGGCTACGGAGATGGTCACTACCGGAATCATGGTAGAGATCATGCCGGTGCCCACACCCTTGATGATGACGGTGGCGGCGCCGGTGGTCGAAGCCTCAGAAATCTTCTGGGTGGGCTTGTAGGAGTGAGAGGTGTAGTATTCGGTAGCCTGGCCGATGATAACGCCGGCGAGCAGACCCGTGATTACAGAGAACGAAAGGCCAAGCCAGTTGTCTATCTGGAGCAGGTAGAGGATGACGAAGGTGGCTATGGCGATGAGGCCGGCGCTCACGTTGGTGCCCACGCCCAGCGAGCGGAGCAGCTGCTTCATGGTAGCGCCTTCCTTTGTGCGCACGAGGAAAATGCCGAAGAGCGACAGGAAGATGCCCACGGCGGCGATGATCATCGGCGCGATGACCGACTTGATCTGCATAGCCTCGTTGGCCACAAAGGCAGTGGCGCCCAGGGCAGCGGTAGACAGGATGGAGCCGCAGTAGCTCTCGTAGAGGTCAGCGCCCATACCGGCCACGTCGCCCACGTTGTCGCCCACGTTGTCGGCGATGGTGGCGGGGTTGCGGGGGTCGTCCTCAGGGATGTCGGCCTCTACCTTACCCACGATGTCGGCGCCCACGTCGGCAGCCTTGGTGTAGATACCGCCGCCCACACGGGCAAACAGCGCCTGGGTCGAAGCACCCATACCGAAGGTCAGCATGGTGGTGGTGATGGTCACGAGGCTGTCAATGCCCGCTGCGTTGAGGATGAGGTACCACACTGCAATGTCAAGCAGACCAAGACCCACAACGGTCAGACCCATCACGGCACCAGAGCGGAACGCGATGCGCAGACCAGCGTCGAGGCTGTTGCGGGCAGCGTTGGCTGTGCGGGCCGATGCGTAGGTGGCTGTCTTCATGCCGAAGAAACCTGCCAAGCCAGAGAACAAACCGCCAGTGAGGAACGCAAACGGCACCCAGGGGTTCTGCATCTGGAAACCATAGGCCATTACGGCAAAGATAGCGGCAAGCACCACGAACACGATGGCCACCACCTTATACTGCTGCTTGAGGTAGGCCATGGCACCCTTGCGGACGTGCTCCGCGATTTCGCGCATACGGGGCGTACCCTCGTCTGCCTTCTTCATTTGCTTGAAGAAATAGAAGGCTGTACCCAAAGCTACCAAAGACGCAATGGGGACAAGCCAGAATACGTTAAGTATTTTTTCCATTTGTGTAATAAAAAATTTTTGTGAGTTACAAATTTAGTGTTATTTAACGGGAAAATCCCCCTCAAAACCTGCAAAATTGCACCCTACGCGTTAAAATTCTTCCGAAATGTCGCATTTCCGCCCCAAAACCTGTCACAAACGTCACCACAACCCCAAAAAAACTGCACAACGCGCACAAAGGCTTCATAGCATTGAAAAAACAAAAACCACGAATCTCGCGAATCTCACGAATAAGGACTTCCCACAACACACAACACAAAACATAACACACAAAACATAACACACAAAACATTTTTAACGAACACGAATTCCACGAATCGCACGAATATTGTTTCCGCAAACGGAAACGTGGGGACGGCTGGCAGTGTACAAAAACCGGACGCAGGACTCGCTCTAACTCACTGAAACTCACCGAAAAATTCGTGGTATTCGTGCGATTCGTGTTCGTTTTTTGTTCTCCGCGCCCCGGGCATTGCCGCAAACCTCAAAACGGCATGACGCGCCTATACAATAAGGTATCGCGCGCGTACATATATATAATAAGGTATCGTACGGACCGCCCGCCCCTCTAATCTTGTCCCGAATTTTCGAATGTTCGAAAGGCTCAGGGCATTGGGAAAAAGAAACCGCGAATCCAGCGAATCTCACGAATTTTTTGAACAAACCACGGACCTCACAGATTAACACGGATTTTTCTGTGAGTTCTGTGCTTTCTGTGTTCGTTTTTCTATGCCGTTAGCCTTCCCCCACGTTTCCGCCCTGCGGAAACAATATTCGTGCACTTTGTGTAATTCGTGTTCGTTTTTTGTTCTCCGCGACCAACTAACGCAAAACGCAAAACGCAAAACATCAAAGTTCGACCGACTGCAGCAGCTGCTGTGTGCGGTCGGCCAGGAACAGCGGAATGTTGGCGAGTCCGTCGTCCAGCTTCAGGTTGAGCATGGAGTAGCGTATGCGCAGCGGCGGGTTGTAGCGCTTGCGGTATTCCGTGAGGCTGCGCCCGGTGACGCTGGTGCCCGACTTCACCTCTATGGGCACCACCTCCACTCCGCGCTGCACCACGAACTCTACCTCGGCCTGGTTGTCCGACGCCCAATAGCGCGAGCAGTCTATGCCCTGTGCGGTGAGGCTCTGCAGCACGTAGTTTTCCGCCAGCGCGCCCTTAAACTCCTTGAACGCCTGGCTGTCAGCCATATACACCTCTGGCGGCAGTCCCGCCATTACGCGCAGCAGTCCGATGTCCAGGCAGTATATCTTGAAGATGCTGAGGTCCTCGTATGATTTCAGCGGCAGTTGCGGCGTCTTGCACAAGCTCACCTTGTGAAGCAGCCCGGCATTCTGCAGCCACGTCAGCGCGTCCTCATACTCCCGCGCCCTCGCGCCCGGCCTCACAAGCTGGTAGACAAACTTGCGGTTCTCCTTGGCCAACTGCGACGGCAGCGAGTCCCACACGTGCGAGATGCGGTTGGCCAGTGCCGGCGACGCGTGCTTCACGAAGTCGAAGGCATAGTCCTTCAGTATTCCCTTCAGCGTCTCCTCTGCCCCGGCCAGGTCGCCGTCGACCACCTTCATGGCAGCCTCGGGCATGCCGCCTGACACGCGGTAGGCGTTGAAAGCCAGCGCCAGACGGTCGAAAAACGCCTTGGGCAGAGGCTCAAAAGTGTTCAGCGTCTGGTAGTAGCGGTACAGTCCCTCGTCCTTCTGCTCCAGAAACTCGCCAAACGTAACGGGATGGAGACCGAGGTGGTTCACCTTGCCCACAGGGAAGGAGAAACCCTCATGGCCAAATGCCAGTCCAAGCAGCGAACCGGCACACGCCACCGCATACTCCGGCGTCTTCTCACAAAAATACTTCATGGCGCTGATGGCCTCGGGGCACGCCTGTATCTCGTCCAGTACGAGCAGCGTGTCGTGGGGTACTATAGGCTCGCGCGACAAAAACGACAGCTGCTCTATTATCTGCACCGGATTCTTAGTGGAGCGGAAGATGTCGCACACGCCCTCGTCCTCGTCAAGGCTGAAGTAGGCGCAATGCTTGAAGCGCTCCCTGCCAAACTCCTTCAGCACCGACGTCTTGCCCACCTGGCGAGCGCCAAGCATAAACAGCGGCTTGCGGTCAGCCCTCTGCCGCCAAGCCTCCAAATCTCTCATCACAGTCCTGCTGAACATACTACTCAAATATTACAAAACCTTGCGAAGTGCCGAAAATGTGTAATTCCCCACGTTTCAGATACCTCTTTTGTGCGAAATTACACATTTTCGGCACTTCGACCAAATTTCCGCCCCCTTTTTCTCTGCAACTCGTGTCCCCCTACGACCCGCTTGCAACCGCGAATCCAGCGAATCTCACGAATTTTTTGAACAAACCACGGACCTCACAGATTAACACGGATTTTTCTGTGAGTTCTGTGCTTTCTGTGTTCGTTTTTCTATGCCGTTAGCCTGTTCAAAGGCTATAAAGTAGGACTTAAAAAATTTTTATGCGGACTTAAAAAAATTTCGTGCGGACTT
>CAVGQS010000043.1:0-16708 GCA_963631415.1 Lactococcus garvieae
GCGAGATTTTTTCGTTAAGTCCGCATAAAATTTTTTTAAGTCCTACTTTTCAATCGCTCAAGTGCTTCTTAAAAATTCTTAAGTGTGCTTCTGAAATGAATTGAAGTGTGAGCGGGCAGGTTTCTTGTCGCTGGAGCGCGGCGGGCGGGGGCGTGAAATTTATTTCTGCGGCGCGCATAATAATTCGGATATGAGTGCGTTATATTGTTGTATCACATATAAATGCACCGCCTATGGACGAAACTCTACTCAAGAAATTGTCCCCGCGTACAGAAACGATTGCAATAATCAAGGCGGCAGCACGAATCCTGACGATGGGCAAGTCTGCCACAACCGCCTTCAACTGACCGGAGGAAAACTTAAAGCCCCGCAGCCAACACACAAGAGAGTGCAAGCTGCGGGGCTTTTTGCGTTTTTATAGTTCTGCGTTGACCAGCGCCGCACAGCGCTTGGGGGTTGCCGGCCGTATAGTCAGGCATGCCGCCTGCCGCCTACGAGCAGCAGAGCAGTATGATGAGCTGGGCCGTGAGTATGCGCATGAACATGGCCAGCGGATAGACGGTGGAGTAGCCTACTGCCGGGGCGTCGTTGCCCGCCACCTGGTTGGAGAAACCGAGGAGAGGGGGGTCGGTGTAGGTGCCCGCCACGAAGCCCATCATGGTGAAGTAGTTGAGCTTGAGCCTTACGCGCGCCAGTATGCCCATGATGAAGATAGGCACTATGGTGATGAGGAAACCTATCCATACGTATTTCACTCCGTCGCCCTGCACGAGGGTGCTCCAGAAGTTGGCGCCCGCCTTGATGCCCACGCTGGCAAGGAAGAGGTTGAGGCCAAGTTCACGGACGAAGAGGTTTACGCTGGTGGTGGTGTAGGACGAGAGGTGGAGCTTGTAGCCCTTGGCGCCGATGAGTATCGCCACGATGAGCGGTCCGCCGGCGAGGCCGAGCTTCACGGGGTTGGGTACGCCGCTGAAGGTGAAGGGGATGCTGCCCAGGATTACGCCGAGCAAGATGCCGATGAAGATGGGGCCTATGTTGGGGTGCTTGAGTTTCTTGACGGAGTTGCCCACGGCTGAGGCTGCGCGCAGCACGTTCTCCTCAGGGCCTACCATGAGTATGCGGTCGCCAATCTGCATGCGCACGTTGCGGTCGGCAAAGAGGTCCATGCCGGCGCGTGTGAGTCGGGTGACGTTGACGCCATAGATGCTGCTGAAGTGCATCTGTCCGAAGGTCTTGCCCTCAACGGCAGGTTTGGTGACGAGCACGCGCTTGGAGATGATGCGCGACACGTCGTTGGTCCAGTCCTTGTCTTCCCTGGTGCCCAGGAATGCCACGATGGCGGCGGCGTCGTCCTCAGCGCAGACCACGTTGAGGAGGTCGTCTTCCTGCAGCACGGTGTTGTAGACGGGAGTGCTCTCCACTCTGTCGCGCTGCATGCGCGAGCATACGAAGTGGCGGCCGAGAAACTCGCTAATCTTGCGGAGCTCCATGCCGGCGAGCGAGTGGTTGTGCATGCGCACCGTCATGCGGCATGGCTTGGCGTGGGGGTTGTCTTCCACCTCGCGGCGTATCTGCTCCTGCTCGTTCTGCAGCTTAATCTTGAGTATGTAGCGCAGCACGATGACCGCCCCTATCATGCCAAGCACGCCGAGGGGATAGGCGCAGGCGTAGGCGGAGGCTATCTGGTCTGTGCCCATGGCTGTCTGAAGGTCGGGGTTGTGGCGCATGATGTCGGTCAGCGTCTCGTTGGCTGCACCGAGGCCGGGGGTGTTGGTCACGGCTCCGCAGAGCACGCCCACCATCATCGGCAGGTTCTTGAGGTTTTCGGTGTCGAAGAAGATGAAGTAGAGCAGGAACATCACTCCCACGTTGAGCAGTATGGTCAGCGCGGCATAGAGGTTGAGCTTCACTCCGCCCTTCTTGAACGAGGAGAAGAAGCCGGGGCCGACCTGCAGGCCTATGCAGTAGACAAAGAGAATGAGTCCGAAGTCCTGCATAAAGTTGAGCACGGCGCCGGGGGCTGCGTAGCCCTCTTCGTTGTTGAGCCCGAAGTAGTTGTAGATATGGCCGATGAGGATGCCGGCGAAGAGCACGAAGGTAGAACCGAGCGTGACTACGCCAAACTTGATCTTGCCGAGTTTGTAGCCAATCACTATGACCACGGCATAGAGCAGCATGATGTGGCCTATGCTGCCCGTGTCTTGCAATAGTTTAAGGAACCAATCCATTATGAAAATTTGTCAAAAAAAAGTCCCGGCACAGAGGTGCGCCGGACCAAAACGGCTGCAAAGTTACTCACTATTTTGCGAAAAGGCTTGCTAAAAGTGGAGAAATCTCAACACGCGCAAGCCCCCGCACCGACTTCATTGCACGGTGCGGGGGCTTGTGTGTTGAGTGAGGGACATTCCCCGTCAGCCGGGGAATGTCCGTTGGTTCATTTCTTAGGTGGGCAACGGGGTTACTTCACGAGTACCTTGTTGCCGTTGACTACGTAGATGCCCGGAGTGAGGGCCACGGTAGCCGTCTCGCCTGCCTTGAGGTTCTGGCGTGCTACAACAGCACCGTTGGCGCTAACCACGGTGAGGGTCATGTCCTCGGCTGCTGTTACGCTTACGCCACCCTGGCATGCGGCGATAGAGGCGCCGTTGCCTGCTACGATGCCTTCAACACCAGAAACTTCCTTCTTGGCTGCTTCCATGCAATTCTCGAGTTCGGTCTTGATGTTGTTGTAGTCGTCCTTGGTAGAGGTGATGTCGTACGGGAGGCATTCCTGAGACTCGGTGAACTTCTTGTAGGCGGCCTTGAGGGAATCCTTGATGCCGTCGCTCAGTTCAGACTCGTCGCTGATGTAGCTCTCGTAGGTGTCCTCGATGGAGACAACATAGTCGACGAGGGCGTCGCAGGCGTCGTCTGCCTCTTCGTCCTTAGTCTTCTGTGCCTCTATGATGGCGCTGGCCTCAGCGTATGTCAGCGGGATGAGTTCCCAAGCGTTGAAGCCCTTGTCGGCGTCAGCCACAGCGTCGCCGATGGTGGTCCAGCCGTAGACGGTGCCGTTGCGAACACCAGTCTTGCGAACACAGCGGCTCACGCGGGTGTCGGTCTCGTCGGCTACCCAGAACTGTCCTACGCCATAGTTCTTGAAGATCTGGGCGTTGGTGGGCTGGGCAGAGGCATTGGTTATTTCACCATACCAGGTGTCGCCGTCGCCAGTGTTGAGGTACATCTTGTTGTTGTAGATGTTCTGGGCATAGAATCCGCCTTCCACGCCTTCCTTAGCGGTGAGCTCGAAGATGAAGTTGGCGTTGTTCTTGTCGAAGGTCTCGAAGCGAACAGCGGGGAGGCCAGATTCCAGAGTGTCGGCCTGAGCAACATACATAGCGGCAGGACCGCCGAAGTTGGTCTTGTAGGCTTCATACTTGCTAACGATGTAGTAGTAGCCGTCCGTAATCGGGTTGAGCTCGGAGATAACCGTGTTGTAGGCTGTCTTGAGTTCGTTGACTGCTGCCATCTTCTGGTCGGCAGTTGCCTCGGTCAGGGCCTTGGCTGCTGTCAGGGCGCTGTTGAGAGCCTCGACATTGGCCTTGGAGTAGTAGCCCGGATTGTCGGAGCCTTCGAGGTTCTTGGCCTCGATCTCGGCGATGAGGTCGCTCAAGCCTTCGGCTACGCTCTCCTTGGCTGCCTCAACAGTGGCGTCGCTCACCTTGTGGAGATACCACAGGTTCATCTTGCCCTTGTTGGCCTCGCTTGCGGAACCCCAGATGTTGAGGGTGCCCTCGGTGCCTTCCTTAGAGCCGTTGTGGCTGGCGGTCAGTGCGTAAGCATAGACTCCGGCAGTGGAGTTCATGATATACTTGCCGGCTACGACAGACGGTGTGAACGCCTGTGCGGCGCAGCTGTCGGCCGATGTCAGCACGTTGCAGTTGTAAGAGCCGGCGCCCTTGTTGATGTAGGTATTGTCAACGAGGCTCTTGACGCTCCAGTTGCCGTCTACAGAAGGCGACAGATAGTAGATTTCGTCGTAAGCTCCCTCGTCGTAAACCTTCCAGCAAACCTTGCCGTCAGCGTTGTACATGGCGAACTTGTCTTCGTCGTCGTAGGTCTCGGTGTCAGAGAACGGATAGCCAGAGCCCTTGCCGGCAGAAACGATGGTGTAGTAGCCCTCCACAATCGGGTTGACGGTCGTAGCCTTGGCGTAAGCTTCGGCAAGAGCGTCGATGGCGAGGCGGAGGTCATCGTTGCTGGCTCCCAGGGTGGTCTTCAGAGACTTGGCTGTCGTCATAGCAGCGGTGTAGGCTGCGAAGTTGTCGGCGTTGTAGAAGCCAGGATCGGTGCCGGTGGCGGCAGACTCAGTGTCGAAGTCATAGGCCTCGATGGCTGCTGCGAGCTCGGCGCTGAGGTTGTTGTTGAAGGTAGCCTCATAGAACTGCCAGTCAACGTCGGCCTGCCACGGGGTGAGAGCCACGTCGCTGCCCTGAGTGTCGAGCTTGTAGAACTTGGCGAATGTGCCAGAGGTAACCTTTTCGGCTGTAGCTATTACATAGCCGGTCGGGGTCTTGCCGTTGCCCACGCTGCTGCGTGTCTCGTCAGCGCTGTAAGCGGTGGCGGGGAGGATGGTGAACGGCTGAGCATAGTCGAAGCCGGAGAAGTTAGCGTTCAGGCCCTTGTAGCCGTGAACGTCGAAGCCGTCGTAGGGTTCGCCTTCCTTGGCGCCGGTGACGAAGTCGTCAATCTGCCAGTAATAGCCATCGTTGCCCTCAGACTTGAGGTAGTAGGTCGGAGTGTTGGTGTCGACGGTGTTGCCCGTAGCCTCGATGCTCCAGATAGCGCTGTCGTCGAGCACGTTGACCTTTGTCTCGCCGCCCTTGGTGGTGGCGTAGAGGCTGTTGGCCACGCTCTTCATCACGTAGGTCTTGCCGGCCTCAGGAGCGGATGCTTCAGAAGCAATCTCCCAAACGCCGCCAGTAGCCTCGGTGTAGGGCAGGAAGCACCATGTCCACTCTGCGTGAGCCACGTCGCCTCCGGCAGTGCCTTCGCCGTTGTATGCCCAAACGTCGTTAGGACCGTCGGCCGTGCCGGCTGCGTTGCCCTTGGGGCAGTAGGTCCATCTCCAACCGTTGGACTCGTCAACGATACCGCCCTTGATGTAGTAAGAACCAGTACCGTCATAGCAGTGCATCGTCAGGCCGACGGGGTCGGTGCTGGCTGCTACGGTGCCGCAGAATGCGGTGGCGGAGCCTGCATAGAGGCCTGTGCCTACATTCTTGAAGTAGTAGGTGCCGTCGTCGTTGACGGTGATGTCAAACACGAACTTGGAGTCGTATTGTGTCAGCTTGGCCCAACGCACGGTCTTGGCGTCGGCGTCGATGTACATAGCCTTGAGGTCCTTGCCGGCAGCAGCAATCTTGCTGTTGTCGCAGACTACATAGTACTTGCCGCTAACCATCGGGTTGGCGCTGGTAATGCAGGTCTGGTAGGCAGCCTTCAGAGTGTTGCTTGCAGCAATCTTCTCCTCGGTGGTACCGCTCTCTGCAACTTTCTGTGCCTCTGCAATGGCAGTCTTGAAGCTCTCTACGGCAGCTGCCGGAATCAGGCCCGGATATTCGCTCGTAGGAATCTCGATGGCATTGTACTCAGCGATGAGGTCGCTCAGACTGCTGGCGATGCTCTCCTCGGCAGCCTTGACAGTAGCGTCGCTGACCTTGTGGAAGTACCACAGGTTCATCTTGTACTTGTTGGCCTCGCTCACGGAGCCCCAGATGTTCAGGTTGGCCTCGGTCTTGTCCTTCGAGCCGTTGTGGCTGTTGGTCAGTGCATAGACGTTGTTGCCGGAGGTAGACTTCATAGTGAACTTGCCGACAATGTTCGATGCGGTGATAACCTGCTCGGTGGTGGCGTCAGCAGAAGTCTCCACGTTGCAGTTGTAGGAACCTGTACCCTTATTGATATAGGTGTTGTCAACGAGGTTCTTCACGTTCCAGTTGCCGTTGGTGGCAGGCGATACGTAGTAGATCTCCTCATAGAGGGACTCGTCGTAGGTCTTCCATTTCACTACGCCGTCAGAGTTGTACATGGCGAACTTGTCTTCGTCGTTGTACTTCTCCTCGTCAGAGGCGGGATAGCCAGAGCCTGCGCCTGCAGAAACGATGGTGTAGTAGCCTTCGGTGATCGGGTTAACCACGATAGCGTCGGCGTAAGCAGCTGCGAGGGCATCGATGGCCTTGCGCACTTCAGACTTCTTGGCGTCGGTTGTCAGAGCCTTGGCAGCAGCCATAGCTGTGCTGTAGGCGGCAATCTTGTCGGCGTTGTAGAAGCCGGGATCGGTGCTGGTGGAGGCAGCCTCGGTGTCGATGGAGTAGGTCTTCTGGGCAATCTCGAGCTCGCGATAGATATCGGTACCCTTCACTGCCTCGTAGAACTGCCAGTCAACATCGGCGAGCCACGGAGTGAGAGCCACGTCGCTGCCCTGGGTGTCGAACTTGTAGTACTTGGAGAAGGTGCCGGAGGTAACCTTTTCGGTAGTGGCGATTACATAGCCGGTCGGGGTCTTGCCGCTGCCCACGCTGCTGCGAGTTTCGGTCTCGCTATAAGCGGTGGCGGGGAGGATGGTGAACTTCTGAGCATTGTCGGTAGTGCCGAATGTAGCGTTCAGGCCCTTGTAGTTGTAGACGTCGAAGCCGTCCTTAGGACTGCCCTCGGTGGTGCCGGTTACGAAGTCGTCAACCTGCCAGTAGCCGTCGTTGGCCTCAGACTTGAGGTAGTAGGTCGGAGTGTCGGTGTCGACGGTGGTGGCTGTAGGCTGGATGCTCCAGATGGCGCGGCTGTCGAGCGGGAATGCTGTAGACTCAGCACCGTTGGCGGTGGCGTAGAGCTTGTTGGCAACGCTCTTCAGCACATAGGTCTTGCCTGCTACAGGAGTAGAAGGCTCGCTGGCGATTTCGTAGTAGCTTACTACGGTCGGGTTCAAGATTTCATCAATGATGTCCTGAGGAACCGTGCGGAGATACCATGCGTCAAAGCCGCTGGTAGACTGGCCGTAGTAGCGGCCGATGGAGTTGTTGGTGATGTAGTAGGTGAAGGTGGTCTTGTTGTCCCTCCACTTGTACTGGCCGTCAGCGTCGTAGGTCAGAACCTGATATACGCCGTCTGCCGGGCTCTCCACGAGAGTTACGGAGTTGTTGTCCTGAGCCTGGCCCACATAGAGCTTGCTGCCGACGTTCTGGAGCTGATACTGTCCGTCGCCCACAATGGTGAGGTGGAAGATGTCGTATGCGCTGTTGGTGTTGGCGTGGTTGGCAAGTACGTTAGACTCGTCGTTGGGATCGTAGGCCACGATGTTCTGGCCGGCCTTCTCAGACCATGCGCTCTCGATGTAGTAGTAGCCCTCAACAATCGGGTTCACAACAGCGGTCTTGGCAATAGCGTAGGCGCTCTTGACAGAGTCGATGGCTGCGCGATACTCCTGGCGAGTGTTGGCAGCGGTGAGAGCCTTGGCTTTTGCGATGGCGTTGTTGAACGGAGTCACGAGCGTAGAGTCGAAGCAACCGGGGTCTGAACCGGTGTTGGGGAACGAGATGTCGCCGTACTTGGCGAGCACGTCCTCAAGCTCGTCGCTGATGGTGTAGTTGGACTCTCCTGAGAGGAGGTTCCAAGCCTGCCAGTCGTTGTTGGTAGGATATACCGTCGAAGAGATGTAGTATACCTGGCCGTAACCACCGAAGCGAGACAGACGGAACCATGTATTGTCGGAGTTAGAGTGATGTACGAATACAGGGTTTTCACAGCTGTAGACGTTCATGCTGCGGCCTTCCTGCGCGTCGATTTCTGCCTTGGTGAGGAAGCAGAACGCATAGGCGCTGGTAGTGCCGTCAACCATGCGCTTGTTGGTCTCAACAATGGTAGAGATGTCGGTAGCGCCGAAGTACTTGCCCGAAGCAAGGTCCTTCATATAATAGGTAGGCTTGCTGGTGTAGATGGCATCGTTGGAGCCGGTAGCCTCAAGCTGCCATACGGTGAACTTGTCGGCGTCGTCGCACTTCACAGCGTTGGCGTTGGCGTTGTCCGGATAAGCCACCATGAACTTGTCGGTGTAGCCGTTAGGACCATCCTGGAGGATAATCTTGGAGCCATCCTTAATATCGGTTACAGCCATTGCGGAAGAAGTGCGGCCGCCCTCGATGAACGGAGCCTTTTCGTACACCTCGCTGAGGCTTTCCATCATAGTAACGTATACCTCTGTGCTGGCGTCGGTAGCGTCGAGGAGAGACTTGCAAGCAGAAATCTTGTCGGAGAGGGCAGTCTTCTGCTCTGCGGTCAGTGCAGCGTCGTCGTAGGTGGCGTCACACATCTTGGCGTAGTTGGCCACCACCTCATTGTAGTATTCGGTGAGGGTAGCCTTGGCCTCGATGGGCGCTGCTGTTGCGGAATCAACGGGAACCACATACCACTGGTTCACGCCGAAGGTCTTAGCCTCGTTGGCGTTGCCCCAAACATTGAGGGTGCCCGACTCTGCGGAAGAACCGTTATGGCTTGCCGACATGGCGTAGACGTTGGTAGCGCCGGTGAAGGCGTACTTGCCGTTGAAGCCGCCCATGAGGGTGAAGGTCTGTGCGGTTGTGGCCTCAGCAGAGGTCGTAACCTGGCAGCCGTAGTTGGCTGTGCCCTTGTTCAGATAGGTGTTGTCTGCTACATTATACATATACCACTTGCCGGAATCGTCCGTGCTGAAGCGATACATCTGCGACTTGTCGGTCTTGTCCCAAGCCTTCCACGACACATAGCCGTCGGCATTGTAGATAGCCGCCTTGTTCTCGTAGTTGTAGGGACCGCCGGAGTAGCCGGTGCCGTTGCCTGCAGTCACGACATAGTAGATCTGACCGCACTCGATAGGATTAACCTCGAGGGCAGCCTCAGCGTCGATGATAGCCTTGACTGCGGCGCTGATGTCTTCGGTAGAAGCGTCAGCAGCAACATCGCCTGCAGCCTCAACGGCGTCGTTAAACGTCTTGAGAGACTCAGCGGTGGCGTAGCCTGGAGCATTGCTTTCGGCGTACTTGCCAGTGTAGTCGCTGATTACGGTCTGCAGCTCGTCGTAGGTGAAGTCGTAGCCGTCAGCGCTGCCTGCATAGCTGTAGGAAGACCAGTAGGAGGCTGCCTTGTAGGCTGCTACCGACGAAGCCTTAACCTTGATGGTCGGCTTGGCGGTGAACAGATAGTTGGCTCCGGTAGGAGGAGTGGCGGCCTTGATGGTCACGTCCTTCAGGTTGGCGCACGAGTAGCCGAAGCCCTGGTTAACCTTTGTCACGCCAGAGCCTAGCACGGCCTTAGTAAGTTTGGCGTTGTAGGCGCAGCAGTCATAGCCGGTCTCGGTCACGTTGTCGCCAATCACAATAGAAGTGATGGAAGAACGGCTGAAGGCAGAACCGCCGATGGCGGTCACGCTGTAGGTAAAGCCGTCGTTGATAACCGTATTGGGCACCACGATGTCGCCCGTATAGGTATTGGCAACGGTGGCAGAGGGAGCTGTCTCGGTAGGATAGGTTACGGTGACGCTCACTTTGTCGTCGTTGATGAGGTACTTGAGTCCGTCGACAGTAAACTCGGTGTCGGAAGGGAACTGAACCTCAATGAAGCTGAGGTTCGAACCGCCGTCGGTCTTGGCGTAGGACGAAACCCAGAAACCGAGCTTGCTGTTCACGTCGTTGACGTAGCCCAGCGCATTCTCAGTGCTGCGGAGCAGCTGGTAGTCGCCGTTCTTTTCAAACACAAACGAAGCGGCATCAGCCACGTCGCCGTTGGTCAGGATGCCGTTATTGGTAGAAGTCTTGGGACCAAAAGCCTTGTTGGGAGTTGCGTGGTTCACAAGGTTGAACCCAAACGGAGTGCCCACAAAGCAGAAGGCTGTAGCGCTGGAGAAGCTGGTCTCGGTCAGGCTGGTGGAGTTGTTGGCGTAGGTGCCGTCCGAAGAGCTGTATTTAGGCGTATCGCGGTTGATCTTAATCATGTACCACGAAGCGTCGCTCACAGACTTGCTCAGCTTGAAGGGATAAGCGCTTTGGTCAAAGGTGTAGGTTGAGCTAACCGTACCGCTCTCGCTGCTGGCAGTGAAGGAGGGAGTGGTCAGCGTCACGCCTGTGTAGCTGCCTAACGTAGAGGTGTAGGACTGGCCGGGGAAGCAACCGGAGAACTTCTCGGAAGCAACCACGTTGCCGGACTCGTCCACTACATTGTAGGTGTAGCTGGGCAGGTTGGTGAAGTCAACCGCGCTGAAGTCGGCGGCTTCAACTATAGACAGTTTGTTGCCGTCGTCTTCATCGTTCCAATCGTCAAGATAGAAACCGCCCTGGTTGTTGTTGTTCAGGGTAGTGTTTCCTTTCCTGATCTTGAACACGTAGTCGCCGCTGCCACTGGTGGCAAGCATCAACTCGAGGGCTTCTGACAGATAGTTGCTCATCGAACCGTCTGAATTCAGAACCTTGCCGTTGTTCACGTTGTACAGATAGTAGCCTGCGTCGCCGGCAGATACTATCACCCATTGGTCGGCCCCCGTCTCGGTTGATGCGGCAGCGTTGTCGACCGTGCCTGTTGATTTCTTTGCAGAAACCACGCCGGTCTTCTCGCTGTTGAGCACCAATGCGCCACGTTTGGTCGTAATGGTGTAACACTTCGAGCTGCTGATTTGGTCAAGCGTCGTCAGGACGGTGCCCACATCAGCGAACGAAGTCACTGTTCCCAATATTGTCATCAGGAACAGGGAAAGCAGAGCATAGATCTTACTTTTCATTCTGTTAATAATTTAGTTAATAATAAAGGTGTATAATCTCTTATTCAACGTCTCTGACCTATAGATGCGCAAATATATTCAATTCTCGGAATACGTTAATAATTTTTCAGCGTTTTTCTGCATAAAAAGCAAAAAAGAAACAATTTTTCACAAAAATGTCGCGCGTATGCCTAATTTGCGCGGCATCGGGCGCTATGTCGGGGCGCAAAAAAAGAAAGCCGGGAGAAGACCGCGCCGATGCGCCGTATTCTCCCGGTTTGGGTCATTGCGCGCCCATGGTGTGGACGCTATAAAGTCTTAGGTCTGCTCAGATTAGAACCTGTAGCCAATCACTGCACCGATGGCCTGGTTGCAAGCCTTGGTGTCGTTGAACTGGTGAGTAAAGCCGTGGCTGTACTCCACACCAACAACGAAACGCTTGATGTCGAGGCTTGCGCCAGCGAGGATGCCGCAGTCGAAGCGGTGGTTCATGCCCTTGTCGAAGATTTCCTTCTTGTAGTAAGAAGTGTAGGAAGAACCATTGTCGAGCGAGTAAGACCTGTCAACTTCTGTACCGCTGAAACCGTATGCTACATAGGGACCAGCCTTAACAGTCAGCTTGAGAGCGTCAGAGAGGTTAAACTTGTAGGCGATAGATACGGGGATCTGGATGTAGTATCTGTCTACAGTACCCTTCCAGGTGTAGGAATCTTCACCGGCAATCTCCCAAATGGTTCCGCATGCATCGTCAAATTCCTTCTTGGCGTCGAAAGCCTTGTCAACAATTTCGATACCCGGGATGATGTAGAGGTTGGGGGCGATGTTGATGTCGTAGGTGGCACCAATCTTCCAGCCTGTTGAGGCACCAAAGAACTTGTCGTCGCTGCCAACGATAGAAGAAGAGGCAACACCAAGTTTTACAGTAAACTTTTTCTCCTGGGCATTGATTGTCAGGGTTGCCAATGCCAGAACAACCATAAGAGCTAATTTTTTCATCTTATTGAAAAATTAAAGGTTTGTTAGAAATCCGGTGCAAAATTAGCACTATACACCGTTTCAACGCACCCTTAAAGCGTAAAAAATAGCCTTTTTATTGCTCTGCGTAAAGCGAAATGCCGCGTTCGCGCGCCATGGAGCGCATATTGATAACCGCATATCTCATTCTGCCCAGCGCCGTATTGATGCTGATGTTGAGACGCTCGGCTATCTCCTTGAACGACATGTTCTCGTAGAACCGCATCCTCACCACCTCGCTCTGCGCGGAGGGCAGGCTGTCCATTATGTTGCGCGCGTCGGCGAGCGACTGGGCCACGAGCAGGCGGTCCTCAACGGTGCTCTCAGCCAGGGCGGCGGTGTTGGAGATATCGCAGCCCGCCTCGCCGTCTGGCACGAGACCCTCCTGCTCCCTGTTGCGGAAGTAGTCCATAATGAGGTTGTGGGCAATGCGGGTAATCCAGGGCTGGAACTTGCCGGAGCACTGATACTGGCCCTTCTGTATGCGCACCAGCACCTTCAGGAAGGTCTCCTGAAAGAGGTCGTTGGCCACGTCTTCGTTGCGGACCACATAGTATATGTACGAAAAGAGCTTCGCCTGGTGTCTGTTCAACAGGGTGTCAAACGCTTCGTTGTTGCCTTGTGCGTAGAGGCCGACCAACTCGTCGTCGGCCAGAACTTTGAGGTTCTTCATTACTTGACAAAATTAGTGTTTCAGAGTAATGTCAATACGATAGGCTTTTGGTGTTTGAAAGGGTTGAACTTTTGTTTTGCGACTACAAAGTAAAAGCAATATTTTGGGAAAAGCAAGCGTTGAGAACGAAAAAATGATTTTTTTGCGCAATTTTTTGCGCATTCGTGCGTTGCGCCCTGCCCAAACGCCACAAAAAGAGGGGGACTGCTGGCAAAAGACGCATGTCTCTTGCCGGCAGTCCCCGTGTCGCTCCCCCTGCCCCGCTCGCTTGCGCTGCGCCCGAGCGGAGAGAGGATTGCAGAACCGCAGGGGGCTACTACGCGCCCGACTCGTTCTCGTTGGGAATCACGAGCTTGTAGCCCTTGCCGTGCACGTTGATTATCTCCACGTTGGGGTCGCCCTTGAGGAGCTTGCGGAGCTTGGTGATATATACGTCCATGGAGCGGGCGTTGAAGTAGTTGTCGTCAATCCAGATGGTCTTGAGGGCAAACTCGCGCTGCAGCACCTCGTTGGCGTGCTGGTAGAGCAGCAGCAAGAGCTCGCTCTCCTTGGTGGTGAGTTTCTTGAGTTCGTTGTCGGGGCACTTCAGCACCTGCTTCTTGGAGTCGTAGACGAAGGAGCCTATCTTGCATTCCGTCTGGTCCACTATGTGCTTTGAGCGCACGCGCCTCATGATGGCCTCAATGCGCAGCGTCAGTTCCTCCATCGAGAAGGGTTTGGTGATGTAGTCGTCGGCTCCCATCTTGAAGCCTTCGAGCACGTCTTCCTTCAGTGTCTTGGCGGTGAGGAAGACTATCGGGGCGTCGTGGTTGATTTGCTTGATGTCGCGCGCCAGCGAGAAGCCGTCCTTCTTGGGCATCATGACATCGAGCACGCAGATGTCATACGGCGACTTGAGAAATTCGCGGTAGCCGGCCTCGCCGTCGCCACACAGTTCCACGTCGTAGCCTTTGGCGTCAAGATACTCCCGGAGCAGCATACCCAGGCTTTCGTCGTCTTCGCAGAGCAGGATTCGTGTTTTTTCTGTCATAATAGGTTACTTTTTATAAGGTTTGTTTTTCAGTTCGTTTTTTGCATCTCTGTTTGTTAGCCGTCGCTTCAGTCCTTGCGCCCGAGCCTCAGCCAGGAGTGGCGCCTGCCCTCCGTGTCCTCGTCGCCGGCGGGCACCGTAGGCAGCACTATGATGAAGCGCGTGCCCTTGCCCAGCTCGCTCTCGGCGTGGATGTGGCCGCGGTGGAGCTGCACTATGTTGCGCACGTAGGCCAGGCCCAGGCCGAAGCCCTTCACGTCGTGCTTGTTGCCGCTGTGCACGCGATAGAACTTCTCGAAAATCTTCTTCAGGTTCTCCTTCTTTATGCCAATGCCGTTGTCGGCTATGGTCACCACCACGTTGTCGTGGCGGTTCTCGGTGCTCACGGTGATGTGCAGGGGCTCGTCTTCGCGGCGGTACTTCACGGCGTTCTCCATCAGGTTAAACAACACGTTGGTGATGTGCACCTCGTCGCCCGTGATGACGGGGTTCTCTGCCCTGAGGTCGGTGGTTATGGTGCCGCCCTTCTCCTCTATCTTGAGGGCGAAGGTCGACGCCACGTCGTCGGCCATGGTGTTGAGGTCGAGGTCGTCGTGCTTGAGCGACATCTTCTTGTTCTCGAAGAGCGAGGTCTGCAGCACGCGGTCCACCAGCCGCTGCAGGCGCCGCGTCTCGTCGCTGATGACGCTCGAGAGGTGGCTGGTCATGGCGGGAGTCTTGGGCACCGACTCGTCCACCAGCATCTGCGAGGCGAGCGAGATGGACGCCACCGGGGTCTTCAGCTCATGGGTCATGTTGCTCACAAAGTCGTTCTTCATCTCGCTCAGCTTGCGCTGGCGCAGCACCATGCGGATCATGTAGACGTAGACCGCCAGCAGAATGACTATGAAGACCACCGACACAATGACGTAGCGCGCCGACTTGTAGATATAGCGGTCTATCGACGGGAAGTTGACGGTCAGCACAGCGGTGTTCGACGGCGAGTTGTTAGACATCAGCACCTGCTTGTAGCTGTGGTCAGCGCCCTCGTCGGTGTAGTCCGGACACTGGTAGAGCACGCGCCCGCTGGCGTTGGTCACCGTGAAGTGGTAGGGCGTGTCGATGCCGTTGTGGGCAAACTCCACCCTGATGAAGTTGTCGAGCTTCCTGAAGTCTATGCGCTCCTCTATGGGGGTGTTGCTCGAGGAGTAGAGTATGGAGTAGATCACCCGGTTGAGCTGCTGCTGCTGATAGATGTAGCGCTTCTTGAGCTCAGCCTGCATCTTGTCCGAAAACTCATACTTGCTCCTGAAGTCCCTGCCCTGCAGCGTCAGCCCCTTGCCCGTGGCGTTGTGGGAGATGAGCCCGGACGACGACTGCCGGCGCTTCTGCGAGCGCAGCGAGGTGGCGAGCGTGTCGCCAAAGATGCTGCCGTCGTTCATGTCGTCGGCGCGCAGGCTGTCGTCAATCTCTTGCGAGCCAATCGAGTGGAGGTCCATCTTGAGCTCCTTCAGCGTCTCGTCCATCTCCACGGCGCGCGCTACGCGAAAGAGGCTGCGGCTCACGCTGGCGTCAAACTGCTCCTTGCGCATGCTGGTCATGCGGTTGTGGAAACTTATTATCACCGAGATGAGGGCGATGAAGACGATGCCCATCAGTGCGGCGGCTATGAATATTGCGTGCTTCTTCATGCCCACAAAATTAGCAAACACCATGCCGACTCCGAAGGGCGGCGGCGCCGGATTTCCTAAATGTTAAAATTTTTAACCCTGCGGCACTATTTTAATGCCCGGTTCGGCAAATTACTTCCCAAAAGCACTACTTTTGCAGCATGAGCGAACTGTCCACAACCCTCTTCCGCGACTACGCCGCGTTCCTCGGCGGCCGCTTCCCCTTCAAGGTGCAGAAGCTGAGCATCGACGGCGGCTTCGGGTGCCCCAACCGCGACGGCACACTGGGCCGCGGCGGCTGCGCCTACTGCAACAACCGCACCTTCACGCCAGCCTACTGCAACCCGGGCGACTCCATAGCCCAGCAGATAAGGAAGGGGCGCGAATTCTTCGGCGCTAAATATCCCGGCATGAAATATCTGGCCTACTTCCAGGCCCACACCAACACCTACGCCCCACTCCACACGCTCAAGGCAAAATATGAGGAGGCGCTCAGCCAGGACGGCATCGTAGGACTGGTGGCAGGCACTCGCCCCGACTGCGTCGCCGACGACCTGCTCGACTACCTGGGCGAGCTGGCCCGCACCACCTTCGTCATGATGGAATACGGAGTGGAGAGCACCGACGACCACATTCTCCAGACCGTCAACCGCCGCCACACCTTCGCCCAGAGCCGCGACGCCATAGAGCGCACCGCCGCCAGGGGCATCAGCACCTGTGCCCACATCATCATAGGACTGCCCGGCTCCACGCGCCGGCAGACGCTCGCCGAGCCCGCCCTCGTGTCAGCTCTCCCCCTTGACGTCCTCAAACTCCACCAACTGCAGATAGTGGACGGCACCGCCATGGCCCGGCACTACAAGGAGCACCCCGACCAAATCCCCCTCTTCGCCACACCCCAAGACTACGCCACTACAGTCATAGACTACATCGAGCGCCTGCGCCCCGACATAGCCCTCGAGCGCTTTACCTCGCAGTCGCCCGCCGACCTCCTCCTCGCCCCACGCTGGGGCATGAAGAACTACCAGTTCACCGCCATGCTCCGCCAGATGATGGCTCAGCGCCACACCTGGCAAGGCCGACTCTGGCAGAAAGAATGAAAAAGAAGAAAGCCAATATTCGACTCGCGATTCGTGTTCGTTACTGTCCACCGCAATAATTTCCGCGCGTTCCGTGTTTCAGTGTTCAAAAAAATTCCACATTCGGAATAAACACCAAAGCAGCGACACATAGCCCTTCCATTTTTGGAAGGGTTGGGGTAGGCTCCATGTTAAGAAAAAGTCACAATCGTTAACGTGACCACGCTCCCATGTAAGCAAAGCGCCTTTCTCTTAACTCGACACAACGACATTCTTAAGGGTCAAAGGACCTGTCCCGGTGACCCTTGTCCCGGTGACCCTTCACACAAACTCTACCCTTATTTGTGTTGTATGCAATACACAATGTTAAATATTTGGCATCCTTGCCATATTTCCGAACAAATATTCGCTAATCTTATATAAAATTTGTACATTTGCAACCAGTTAGAAGTGAGTTCTAACGTTTCGCTTGATATTGCCACAATTATATAAAGCAATAAGGGG
>CAVGQS010000044.1:0-16642 GCA_963631415.1 Lactococcus garvieae
AATGTTTTACGTTATACGTGTTACGTTTTGCGTTGGCCGCGGAGAGCAATAAAAAACCACAGATAGCACGGATTTCGGATGTCGATTAGAGCAAAAACTGAACACTGATAACACAAATAAACACAGATGTTGTTTCCGCACGCGGAAACGTAGGGATGGGTAAAGGTGGACAAAAAAAGAACCACGAATTCCACGAATTTCACGAATGCGGGGTGGGCGAAAACGAACACAGAAAGCACGGAACTCACTGAAACTCAGCGCAAAAATTCGTACTATTCGTGTTCGAAAAAAATGTCCACCGTCGCATCCGCTTTATCTGTGCTATCCGTGGTTCATTTAATGTTTTACGTTATACGTGTTACGTTTTGCGTTGGCCGCGGAGAGCAATAAAAAACCACAGATAGCACGGATTTCGCGGATTTCGCGGATCGCACGGATTTTGGGGTGGACAAAAAAAAGAACCACGAATTACGCGAAATTGCACGAATGTTGTTTCCGCGAGCGGAAACGTGGGGAGGGGCAAAAACGTGTTACGTTAAACGTTTTATGTTTTACGTTGGTTGGTCGCGGTGGGCAGCAACAACAAAAAAAAGACCGGGCACCTGGGTCTGCCGTGTGGGGCAGACGCCGGGTGACCGGTCTGTGTGTGTGGTCTATGTGTGGCCGGGTGTGTGTGGGACCTGGCTGTCTCTTAATTATGCGCAGGGGCAATCTCTAAAGATTTCACGAAGTGCTGTTCGTTTACCTTCATTCTGTCGCAGAATTCCTCATAGGTTGCCGCCTTGTGGCATATCTCGATGCCAAATATTGACAGAGTGTCAGAAGTGCCGTTTAATCGGGATGTCGGCACTGTTGTCTGGCAGTCCTCCAACGGTGAGATGAAACCGCCTTTCGCAACGTTGAGATTGTTCATGTAGGTTATGACCTGGTGAATATCGTTCCGGTCAATTTCTGCTACACTCGTGTAACTCCCCAGACGTTTGTATTTGGCGTCAAGTACCATGTCGGCGTTATAGAAGTCTGGGTAACGGATGCCTCTATATCCTTCAAACAGATAGATTCCGCCTTTGTGGCGTTTGTTCTCAGGATGTTTGAAACTATAGTTGCGAAGTATTGTGTTTAGATATTCTTCCCAGAGCCATGCTCCGTCGAAGAGGATTCCGCATATCTCGTCGTCATCTACGCCGTACTTAACTTCCTCCATTCGGAGAATCTGAAGGCACAAGCACTGAAGTGGTTTGCACTCGGTATAATAAGGATGACTCTTGCGTCTTAGGTTCTTGCTGATGATGCTGGTCCGCTCGTTCTTGTCGTATGAAGGTGTGCTTTCTACAATGAGTTGAACATAGTCAATCGTTTCACTGTCTATGTTCAAAATCGACGTGCCGTACTTCTTGGTCTTCATGAACTCTATGGTATGGCGTATTAGTTCTGTCACGTTGTTGTTGCGGCTATATTCACGAGTGGAGTAGGCGACGTTGCCTGCAAATGGGGTGTTGCGGGCAATGTGCCTGCCCAGGTCTATGGCTCCTTTGACTTTGGCATCGTTGTGCTTGAAGTTGCGGTACTCTCTGTACACCCCTTGGCGCATAGCCTTCTTCAGGAAATAAGGGAACATGAACATGATGAAGTCGAACACGTCCTCATGCTCATTGTTGTGGTTTAAGTCAAAGAGGTTGAAAGACAATACCTTCTGCAGCATATAGTGCAAGAGGTAGTCATCCCGCCCTGCGTCAAACCTTGACTTTATCTTAACCTGAAGATTGCCAACTCCGATAAACCCCATAATGTTGCCGGTGCTTATCTTCACCTCTTCAGAATTGCTTGTGTTGAGAATGTTCAGGACAGGCGAATCCCCAATTCTGTCGTCAGACGTCTCGATGCAGTACGGAAAAATGAGCAGGTTGTCGTTCTCCCAGCACAACTGCGCGATGGTCTTGTCGGCAATAGGAAACAATGCCGCAACGTCTTTTCTGAGGAATGTTCCGGCGCCTGGGTTGTTGTCTGTCAGATTGATTCTCATGATTCGAATAAGTCCGAATTGTCTGGAATCGCTGCAGCGTTTTCGTCTGCGAAATATGCTTCGTTGAACTTATCCAATATCTCGCTGGCCTTGCGAAAACCGCGGAGGTATTCCCGCAACAGTGGTTCAATGTTCATTTTCCATAGATTGTCGAAGTTGCCGCCATTTTCTTTTAGCTTAAGGAAATATGAGGGGCCAACCTGGTAGGCTACGCCAAGACCGTCAGTCTCTGAAATAGCTGTGTTCAGACGGTTCATTGCCGCTTTGGCCTCGCTGGCGCATGTCAGCGAATCAAGCATAGATTCAGTCTCTGCCGGCGTCACTTCCTTCCATGTGAAGCGGCGGCGCATGGCAAAGTCCATGCTCTCCACACTGCGGTCTATGTCGTTCATGGTGGCAAGGATGTAGACATTTTCCGGAACATAGAATCCGCTGACAAAGGCGTCGGTCTCGGGAACAAGGTTTTGGTACTGTGTCTTAACCCGGACATCCTCCTTGCCTCGGTAGCCTGGGTCAATGGCATAAAACAGTTCTCCGAAAATCTTAGATGCCTCGCCACGGTTGATTTCATCTATGATGAAGACAAAATCCTTTCGTTCAATTTTGTCTGCGGAAGGGACACTGCTCGTGCCCTTCATCTTGCGAATCTCCTTAGTGATGATGTAGGCGTAAGAGTCAGCCTGTGTGCCATACCTGCGCTTGAAGTGGTTGCGGATGTCGCGCACAATGTTAAGAGGTATCTCTTCCGTTAGCAATTCTATGATTTCGTCAGCATTGATAGAGACTCTTGTTGTCTTCTCGTTCTGTTTGTTGTGGACAACAATCGATCGGTCGCGAATCTCCTCAATGGTAAACTCGTTGCCATTCGACAGTTTGAAAAGGGTGTTGTTCTCTGTTGCGTCATCAATGAACTGCTGCAATTTCTCCTCCCAAGAGAGTTCCTTGGTCAAGCTATCTATGCTCTTGTCTGCATCAATAAGGTTCCTGATGGCCTTCTTGCAGAATTCCTTGAATACACCGTCCTTGCGTTCAAATCCCATCTGGCCGTCTGCCTTTTCTATCGGGCGCAAGCCCTCCACAAAGTCCGTGTAGTCATAGGAAGGGTGAAATTGCACGAACTCCGTCACAGCGCCCATCTCCTTGGCAATCTCTTGCGCCATATATGTCTTGCCTGTGCCGGGAGCTCCTGTCAGTACGAGGTTGTGAGTCTCCTTGAGCAACTCGATATATTCCTTATATCTCTGCTTTGGCTTGCCATCTGCTGCACCTAACAGTTTGTTGGCGTAATCAACGATGGCCTGCACCTTGGCGTCTGCTTGATGGATGGTCTTTCTGTACGACCCGTATGTAGGATCGTCAAAATCAACATCGTCTTTGCTGATGTACTTCACGTTGCAACGGCAGTTCGTTCTCGTTCCTGACTTGCTGGTTTCTATGTTGCTTTCCACAATACCTACACCTTTCACTCTGAGGAAAGGCTGGTTGTGCTTCGTGCCCTTTGTGGAGGTTGATTTCAAAATAATAAAGTCTCCCCGCTTGATGCACTGAGCAAGTTTCAATTGCTTTTCGTCTTTGTTGTCGTTATACCAACTGTCCCAAACTCCTTCTTCAAAGAATCTGTCTAACTGCGAGTCGGTGTCTCCAAAGGTGAAACCTACAAGCCAGTAATTTTTCTTCGCTTCTTCCATCTCTTTGCTCATGTATTTCTGCATGCACCAGAACAGTGCCTGAACTGCAAGGTTTTGCGGTTTGACTTCAAATTTGCCTATTTCATTAAGCATAGCGTTCTGAATGGTGTCGCCATGCTTTGCCACAAATTCATTTGTTATCTGAATGAAGTGGCTTAATTTCTTTCCTGCTTTCTGGCTCTCATAGCCAAAGTAGTCGCAGAGGAGTTGGTAGATTTTATCTTGATAAACGGTATACGCCTCAGGATATTTGCAGAACAAAAACGCGCTGGCGGTTTGCTCGTCATTGGCGCAGTTCTTCCAACGATTGGCGCAAAGTTTTGCCATGATCGACTTAAACTCTGCCAGGCGTTCGCCTAGAGGTTTTGTTTCGTCGTACAGATGATTAATGCAGTCAGTGAACGCATCTGGCTCATTCTCGGCAAGAGAGTTCAATGCGACGTTAACGCGTGCATTGTCTGTTATGTTTATGCCCTTGCCGGTAATGCGCTTGGCTATCTCAACAGGTGTTTTATCCTTCGTATTGGCAAGGAGCTTCCACTTATATAGTTCCTCGTAGCCGTTGAACGATTCGAGAGTTTTGTATTTGTCGATGAGTTTCTCCATGAGATAGACGCGCAGGGCCTCTGTCAGTTCCTTGCGCAGCTGCCACACGAAGCCGTGCTTTGTTTCCCGTCCTGCCTGCATGGCTATGCACCAATAGGTGGGATTGCCGTCGGCATCAACAACCTTGAACCGGGCCAACGTTTTCTGTACCCACTCTGAGAAACTGGTCAGTTTGCTGTTGTAATGCTGTGCGGGCTTGCCGTATTTAAGTCCAACAACACTGCACGTTCCTTCCTGTGCGGGCTCGCGGAGAAAGCATACCAAGGCTTCAATATAAGGCGCCGCCTCGGGACGATGCAACAGGTCAAGCCACTCTTCCGTTGTGATGCCTATGTCACCGCAGGAGTAATCTCCGTTCGAGTCCTTTGTTTTATAAAATTCTTGCATCTGTAGAGTCTGCTAAATTTCAATTTATTCCTCGTGAAGTCCAGGCGCTGGGCGGTGGTTTTGTCATGCAGCGCATCTGTTAGCCCGTTCCTTTCGTTCCTTCGTTTGCAAATATAGTTCATTTCGGCAAAACAATTCTATTGGCAGCAACAAAAAAAGACCGGGCACCTGGGTCTGCCGTGTGGGGCAGACGCCGGGTGACCGGTCTGTGTGTGTGGTCTATGTGTGGCCGGGTGTGTGTGGGACCTGGCTTACATCATGCCGCCGCCCATGCCGCCTGCGGGCATGGCTACTTGCGGGTTCTCTTCTTTCTTGTCGCAGATGACGCACTCGGTGGTGAGGAACATGCCGGCGATGGAAGCGGCGTTCTCCAGTGCCACGCGGGTTACCTTGGCGGGGTCAACGACGCCAGCGGCGCGCAGGTCTTCGTAGGTTTCGGTCTTGGCGTTGAAGCCGTAGTTGCCCTTGCCTTCGCGCACGTTGTTGACTACGACTGCGCCCTCCAGTCCGGCGTTGTGGCAGATCTGGCGCAGAGGCTCCTCGATGGCGCGACGGATGATGTTGATGCCGGTGGTTTCGTCGGCGTTGGCTCCCTTGAGTCCCTCGAGGGCTGCCTGGGCGCGGATGTAGGCTACGCCGCCGCCGGTGACGATGCCTTCCTCGATGGCTGCGCGGGTGGCGCAGAGGGCGTCGTCGCAACGGTCTTTCTTCTCTTTCTGTTCGGTCTCGGAAGAGGCGCCTACCTCAAGCACGCATACGCCGCCGCTGAGTTTGGCGAGACGCTCCTGCAGCTTCTCCTTGTCGTAGGAGGAGGTGGTGTTGGCTATCTCTGACTTGATCTGGTTGATGCGGTCCTTGATGTTCTGGCTGTCGCCTGCACCGTTTACGATGGTGGTGTTGTCCTTGCTTACGGTTACCTTCTCTGCGGTGCCGAGCATGTCGATGGTGGCTTGCTCGAGCTTGAGGCCCTTCTCTTCAGAGATGACTACGCCGCCGGTGAGGATGGCGATGTCTTCGAGGATGGCCTTGCGGCGGTCGCCGAAGCCCGGAGCCTTGACGGCGCATATCTTGAGCTGTGTGCGCAGGCGGTTGACCACGAGGGTGGTGAGTGCCTCAGAGTCTACGTCTTCTGCAATGACGAGGAGCGGACGGCCGGTCTGCACGGCGGGTTCGAGGATGGGCAGGAAGTCCTTGAGGGTGGAGATCTTCTTGTCGTAGATGAGGATGTAGGGTTTCTCCATGGCGCACTCCATTTTCTCGGTGTCGGTCACGAAGTAGGGCGACAGGTAGCCGCGGTCGAACTGCATGCCCTCGACGGTCTTGAGGAGTGTCTCGTTGGTTTTGCCGTCTTCGATGGTGATGACTCCGTTGACGCTCACGGCGCGCATGCCGTCGGCGATGAGTTTGCCTATTTCGGGGTCGTTGTTGGCGGAGATGGTGGCTACTTGCTCAATCTTGTCGTAGTTGTCCTCGACCTTTTCTGCCTGCGACTTGATGGCGTCGACCACCTTGGTCACGGCCTTGTCGATGCCGCGCTTCATGTCGAGCGGGTTGGCGCCGGCTGCCACGTTCTTCATGCCCTCAGCCAGGATGGCCTGTGCGAGGACGGTGGCGGTGGTTGTTCCGTCGCCTGCGTCGTCGCCGGTCTTGCTGGCCACGCTCTTGACGAGCTGTGCGCCGGCGTTTTCGAAGGCGTTGTCGAGTTCAATCTCTTTGGCTACCGAGACACCGTCCTTGGTGATTTTCGGTGCGCCGAATTTCTTGTCGATAACCACGTTGCGGCCTTTGGGGCCGAGGGTCACCTTGACTGCGTTGGCCAGTGCGTCGGCGCCGGCCTTGAGTGCTTCACGTGCGTTTACGTCGTACTTTATTTCTTTTGCCATGATTGTTTCCTCCTTTGTTTTGTGTGTTAGTGATAATTACTTGATTACGGCCACCACGTCTGACTGGCGCATGATGAGGTATTTCTCGCCCTCAAACTCAATCTCGGTGCCGGCATACTTGCCGTAGAGAACCTGGTCGCCCTCTTTGAGGACCATCTTCTCGTCGCTCTTGCCTTCGCCCACGGCGATGACGCTGCCCTGCAGGGGCTTCTCTTTTGCGGTGTCGGGAATGATGATGCCGCCTACGGTCTTCTCCTCAGCTGGTGCGGGAGAAATCAAAACTCTGTCTGCTAATGGTTTCAGTTTCATAGCTTGTGTGATTTTATTTAGTTGTTTTGTAGTTAGTTTGTTTGAGCGGCTTGCGCCAACTCTTTGACCATTAGTGAAGCATATAGCGTGCCAAAGTTATGTGGCGGGCACAAAAATTTTGTCTTTTTTGCCGCCCAGGTAGTAGGGCTGGGCAAAAAACCACCGTTTGCCGTCGCTGAGCTTGCCGCTGAGCACCACGGCTCTGTCCTGGCGGCTGAACTCGTGGTCGATGGCTGCCTGGCGGCTGAGGCTGTCGCCGCCGTCGGTACCTATATAGTAGTATACGAAGGGACCTCTCTGCAGCGCCATGGTGGCGGGTTGGTCGAGGGGCGTAAGGCGCACGATGGGGGTGGGGATGCGTATGGTGACCACGTCGCCCACTGCCCACTCGCGCGTGATGGCTATGTAGCCGTCTTCCGAGGCGGGGCGGTTGAGCACGGTGCCGTTGACCATCACGGTGGCGCTGCTCTTGCGCAGTGTGGCGGCGCTGAGCCCGCGGAGCGGTGTCTTGCCGGTGGCCCACAGGGGTATGCGCAGGTGGAGGGTGGCCTGGCAGGGCGGCTGCACCACCGTGGTGTCGTGGTAGAATTTCTTCTGGTAGATGTTGAGCGAGTCGTAGTCTTCGAGCTGTATGGGGGCGTTGCTGTTGCTGATGGAGATGGTGGTCTCGTTGTACCACGGGCTGCTGTTGACGCTGCGCAGGTAGAGGTCCATTTGGGGCGTCTTGATGTGGGCGTTGGCGCGCATGGGGATGTTGGCGTAGACGTCGCTGCCCTCTGCGGAGAAGGCCAGCTGCCTCACGTTGCGCAGCAGGAGCGTGGCCTCGTCCTTGGCGGCTCCCGGCTCCTCGCTCTGCCAGCGCGGCAGAATGCTGTTGGCCAGGAGGTGTTCGGCGAGGTCCATGTATTTGGCGCGGCGGGTGAGCTGGTGGAGCGTGCAGCACTGCCTGAAGAGGCTGAGCGACTGGCTGAGGGTGGCCTGGGGGCGCTCGCCGAGTATGTCGAGGCTGTCGAGGGTCTTGTCCCACTGGCTCTCCAGTTCTGCCAGCTGCGAGTGGCGCAGGGTCTTGAGCCGCAGCTGGGGCTCTGCCGTGGCGGTGGTGACGGGGGTGCGCATGGCCTGGGCCTGCACTCCGCTCCAGAAGAAGTCCATGAGGTAGATGCTGTCGGCGCAGACGGGGCGCAGCGGCGCCGCGGTCTGTGAGGTGGCGGTGGCTGCCGTGAGGCACAGGGCTGCCAGCGTGGCGAAGAGCAGGTGTTTCATGTCAGTGCGTTTTTCGGATCTTCAGTTTGCCCACCAGCTTGCGAATGGTGCCGCTGCCCACCACCGGGGCGTGGGCGTCTTCGGGAAAGACTATGCAGAACTCGCCTGGCCTCAGCGTAAACCACTTGTCGCTGGGGGCAGTGTAGAAGGCGCGGTCGTGCCCTTCGTCGAAGGGGTCGTCGCTGTCGCCAAGGGTGCTGAGGTGTCGCCAGCCGAAGTCTTCGGCGGCGGTGAGGGGTATGTGAACGTCGATGTAGCGGCGGTGCACCTCCAGCCGCTGCTTGGCGCGCTCCACCATGGTGGTCTCGTCGAGGTTGACGAAGAGGTCGTCGCCCTGCAGCTCGGTGCGCCCAGCCGGCGCGTGGCTGAAGTCGTGGCTCTCCACGTAGTCAAAGAGCTGCTTGAGCAGCGGGTGGAGCGATTCGTAGCGCTCCCGGTCTGTCAGTCTTGCTATTATCATAAGGTTGTGTCGTTTTGGTGTCGTTGTTTGTCTTGCAGTCCGCTCCAGGTCAGGTCGGCGGTGTCCTTGCGGTTGGGCATGGCGAGCGACAGCAGCAGGGCTACGCCCACCGCCACCGCCATGCTGGCAAAGCCAAAGAGGAAGAAATTGACCTGCGTGAAGTAGTTCATGTAGAAGACCGCCAGCGTGCCGCAGGCAAATCCCGCCATGGCGCAGGCGGCGTTGATGCGCTTGAAGAAGATGCCCATCAGGAAGAGGGCGCCCACGGCTCCGGTGAGCAGTCCCAGGATGGTGTTGAAGTAGTCGAGCAGCGAGTGGATGTCGGCCAGCGCCATCATCACGGCAATCAGGGTGCCTGCCGCCCCCGCCGCCACTCCTGCCCAGCGCGCCGTGAGCAGCGTGGCGCGCTCGCTCGACGCGGGCCGCCACCGCTTGTAGAAGTCCAGGGTGAAGGCCGTGCTCACCGAGTTGATGTTGGACGAGATGGTGCTCATGGTGGCGGCAAACAGCGCGGCAATGAGCAGGCCGGCTATGCCCTGCGGCAGCTGGCTTATCATGAAGAAGGGGAAGATGGTGTCGGTCTTGTCGAGCGTCACGTCCATAGCGGCGGGGTGGGTCTTGAAGAAGGTATAGAGCCCCGTGCCAATGGTGTAGAACACCACCGACACGCCTATCTGCAGGGCGGCGTTGGTGAAGATGCTGCGCCCCGCCGACCGCTCGTCGTGGGTGGTCATGTAGCGCTGTATCACGGTCTGGTCGGAGGTGTAGGAGATGAGGTTGTTGGCCAGGCCGCCCAGGATGATGACCCAGAAGGTGGGAGTGCGGTAGTCGAGCGACCAGTCGAAGAGCACAAACTTGTGGTCGGCGAGCCCGAGGTCGAAGAAACCAGCCGCCCCGCCAGCGGTCTGCGTAACCAAATAGACGGCGGCAAACACGGCGCCGCCCACCAGTATCACGCCCTGCACCACGTCGCCCCACACCACGGCCTCCATGCCGCCCATAGTGCAGTAGACAATGGTAATGACCGCCATGAGGCCTATGCAGGCGAAGATGTTGATGCCGGTCACAGCCGACAGGGCTATAGAGGGCAGGAAGAGCACCAGCGCCATGCGCGCCACCATGAAGGCTATGAACAGGGCGCTCGCCATGGCCCTCACGCCGTAGCTGAAGCGGCGCTCCAGATAGGCGTACGCCGAACTGGCGTTGAGGCGGCGAAAGAAGGGCAGGTAGTATTTGATGACCGGAAACGCCACTATCAGAATCATTATCTGCATGGGGTAATATTTCCAGTCGGTGGCGTAGGCCTTGGCAGGTATCGACATGTAGGTGATGGCGCTGATGATGGTGGCGAAGATGCTGATGCCGGCAGCCCACCAGGGTATGCGCCCGCCGCCGGTGAAGAAGTCGTCGGCGCTCTTCTCGCGGTGCATGAACACGTAGCCCAGCACCAGCATGGTCAGCAGGTAGGCGCCCACCACCGTCCAGTTGAGCCAGCCAAACGACGAGTGGCTCTCCACGCCCACCGCCGTCACCTTGTCGGACCTTATGCCGGGCTTCAGTTCGCCGTTGATGAACGCCAGGCGGTGGCCGTCGGTGCAGGCCACAGCGGCTCCCGCCCTGGCCAGCAGCGTACTGCCGGGCAGCGAGGCCCACGTGTCGGTGATGGTGTTGTAGACCAGCGCGTCGGTGCTGAAGCGATACCACTCGGGCTCGTGGAGCATGTAGGCGGCCTGCCACTCCTTGCTGGCTGCCGAGGCGGTGTCGCTGGCTGCCGCCATGGCGCGGTCGAACACCTCGCGGTTCACTCCGCCGAGGCACACTATGGCTGAGTTGCCGCACGCGGTGGCCACGGCTCCTGCCACCGCCATCGGCTTGCCGCCTATGCCGATCGGGGCTGTCTCGCTCCACTCCCCGGTGGCGGGGTCGTAGCGCAGCGCCGACGGGTTGGTGCCCTGGGCAGTGTAGCCGCCTATCAGGTAAAAGGCGCTGCCGGTGGCGTTGTCCTGCACGGCGGCGGCTGGCTGCAGGCGTGCCGGGCCGGGAAAGTCCTTGAGGCGCTCCCAACCTTCGCCGCCTGGATACTTCAGGCGGTAGGCGCGGTGCGACGGAGTGCCGTCGGTCTCGCCGCCCGCTATATATATGTAGCCGTCCTTGCCCATGGTGCCCGCCATGCTGCTCAGGGGCGTGGGCAGAGGGGGCAGGGCGGTGGCGCTCACCGTGCCGTCGCTGCCGGCGGTGAGTCTCCACACCGCCGCGAGGCTGTGGCGCCCGTCTGAGCCGCCGATGCACACCACTCCGTCCGTTGTGGTCACCGACACTCCGTAGGCTGCCGCCGTGGGCAGTGTGCCGGCGCGCCGCCACTGGGCAGTGCCGTCAGCGCGGAGTGTGTAGATATGGTCGTAGTATTTCTTTGTGCCGCCCTCTGCCGCCGGGGTGTCGGGGAAGTTGCAGCCGCCAGCCACCACTATCCAGCCGCCGCTCACGCCGGCGTAGGCTGCCGCCACGCCCTCTCCGCAGCCAGTCTGCAGCGAGGGCATAGACTTGAAGGACAAGGTGTTGAACGTCTCGTGGCGCGTCTTGCCGCTGGCAGTAGTCAGCAGCAGGAGGAGCAGGGTCAGTATGCAGGCCGTCAGTTTGCGCATGGGGTGGTGGTGTGTGTCTCTGTCGTGTTAGTGGGCTACCAGTCAATCTCTTCCTGACCGTGCTCGCGCAGATAGGCGTTGCAGCGCGAGAAGTGGTGGTTGCCGAACCATCCGCCGCGGTTGGCTGACAGCGGAGAGGGGTGCACCGACTCCAGCACCAGGTGGCGCGAACGGTCTATCAGCTGGGCCTTGGAGCGCGCGTAGCCGCCCCAGAGCAGAAACACCAGGTTGTCGCGCCCCGCGCTAAGCGCCCGTATGGCGGCGTCGGTAAACGTCTCCCAGCCGTGGCGCTGGTGGCTGCCTGCCTGGTGGGCGCGCACCGTCAGCGTGGCGTTGAGCAAGAGCACTCCCTGGCGCGCCCAGCGGCTCAGGTCGCCTGTCGCAGGCACGGGCTTGCCCAGGTCTTGGGCGATTTCTTTGAATATATTCTGAAGCGAGGGCGGAAAAGCCACGCCCTCAGCCACCGAGAAACTCAGTCCCAGCGCCTGCCCCGGCTCGTGGTAGGGGTCCTGGCCTATGATTACCGCCCTCACCTTGTCGAAGGGGCACAGGTTGAAGGCGTTGAAAATCAGCGGCCCCGGGGGGTAGCACACGCCGCCGGCATACTCGCGGCGCACAAAGTCGGCGAGCTCGGCGAAATAGGGCTTCTCAAACTCGCCCCCCAGCTCCCGCCGCCAAGATTCCTCTATCTTTACTTCCATTGATGTTTGGGTTCTGCAGACAATAATGCGATTTGCGGACAAAAGTAACGCTTTTCTGCCTTAATGGCAGCCTGCGCGCCCACAATTAAAAGGGCGCGCCGGGTTCTTTGCACAAAAAACGCAGACAAATCTGGTACTCCGCGTTTGCTCAATCTTGCACGCAACGAAAAGCAGGAATAGTGATGGAGTGTGTTAAAGCCAACTTGCTAAAATACTGGAATCCCAATATCCTATAGTATTTTGCCGACCATTCCATCTTGCAAGTTTTATTGGTAACAACGCAAACTCCCAAATCCTCCACGTCAGAACGATTTGAAATTTATTCGTTTTTTGAATGCTCGCACCCAACAAGTTCGGAAAAGTGCTGGTTTTGACACAAAACCGAACATAATAGTGTGGGCTGAGAGTAAAACAGAATAAAGAGAGAATATAACGAGAATGAAACCAGTCCGGCGCTGTCGTTTTGCTAAAAACGGCAGCGCCGGATGGCTTTCCGCGCCGGTGGCTACGCACATGTATTCTTTTTGCCGTGCCGGGCGGATAGCCGGGGGACTATATTAGTTATTGTCGCTGTTGGCGGGGGGCTGTTCGTGCTGCCCTTATCCCATGTGGCCGGCCAGGTAGGCGCGGGTTTCGGGAGAGGCGGGCGAGGTGAAGAGCTGTTCGGTATCGCCGTACTCTATCAGTTCGCCGAGATACATGAACATAGACTGGGCGGCTATGCGGCGCGCCTGTCCCATGTTGTGGGTCACGATTACGATGGTCACCTCCTGCTGCAGCTTGATGAGCAGTTCTTCTATGCGCGCCGTGGCGATGGGGTCGAGCGCCGAGGTGGGCTCGTCCATGAGCAGCACTTCGGGCTGCAGGGCGAGGGCGCGGGCTATGCATAGCCTCTGCTGCTGGCCGCCCGAGAGGAAGGTGCCCTTCTTGGTGAGCACGTCCTTGACCTCGTCCCACAGGCCCACGCTGTTGAGCACGCGCTCAATGATGGCCATGCGCTTCTGGCGGCCGGCGTGGATGCCGTTGAGCGTGTAGCCGGCCATCACGTTTTCGGCTATGCTCATGGTGGGGAAGGGGTTGGGCTGCTGGAAGACCATGCCAATCTTGCGCCTCACCTCTATGGCGGGCATCTTCATGATGTCGTTGCCGTTGAGCAGAATCTGGCCGCTCACGGCTATGTTGCTGTAGAGGTCGTGCATGCGGTTCATGGCGCGCAGCAGGGTGCTCTTGCCGCAGCCCGAGGGGCCCATGATGGCGGTTATGCTGTTGCGCGGAATGTCGGCGCTGACGTGTTTCACTGCCAGCGAGTCGGCGGTGTAGGAGATGCTTACGTCTTTTATCTCAAGTATTTTGGAATCCATGTATGTGTGGTTGTGTATATATTATATAAGGTATATATATAAATAAGGTATAGGGGCTGGGGTCAGTGCACCATGCGCCGCTTCACCACCTTGGCCGCGCTGTTGAGCAGCAGCACCAGTATGAGCAGCAGCACCGAGGTGCCCCACACCAGCGGTTGCAAGACGGGGTCGTTGTAGAACTGCCATATCAGTGTGGGCAGGCTCGACATGGGCAGGTCGGCGCGCCACTGTATCGAGGCGCAGCCCAGCGCCGTGAACATCAGCGGTGCCGTCTCGCCGATGACTCTCGACATGGCGAGCAGAATGCCGGTGGTGATGCTGCCAAGGGCCGAAGGCACGAGCACTCTCACCACCGTGCGGCGGTAGCTGCCGCCCAGCGCCAGGGCGCTCTCCTTCAGAGTGGGGGGCAGCATCTTGAGCGCCTCCTCAGTAGACCTCACTATCAGCGGCAGCATCATGATGCACAGCGCTGCCGAACCGGCTATGGCGCTGTAGCCGTGGAAGGGAACCACCGCCCACACATAGACCACTATGCCTATGATGACGGAGGGAGTGCCCTGCAGGAGGTCGGTCATGTAGCTCACCACGTGGGCGTACCACGAGTGGCGCTTCTCAGCCAGACACGTGCCGCACAGCACGCCCAGCGGTATCGCCACCACCGACGCCATGGCCAGCATGATGAGGCTGCCCACTATGCCGTTGGCTATGCCGCCCGGTATGGGCTCGCCGTTGTTGATGGCTGCCATGGCCTTGAAGGCGGTGGGAGTGGGCTCGGTCAGAAACTGCCAGTTGATGAACTCCACGCCGTTGAAGAACACCTTGCCCAGTATCAGTATCAGTGGCGCTGCCGACAGGGCGGCAGTGACACACACGCCTATGTGCAGAGCCTTGCTCTGCAGGCGGCGCTTGCGTATGTTAGTAGTGTCGTTCATAGTCAGGAAGCGTTATCTTTTGACGGCGCAGCGCCGTATGATGATTTTGCCTATGATGTTGATGATGGCGGTCACGGCAAACAGCAGCAGGGCTATGCCGAACAGCGCCGACAGCTTCAGGCCGTCAGCCTCGCCAAACTGATTGGCCACGATGCTGGCCATGGAGTTGCCCGTGTCGCTCAGCGAACCGGGTATCTGGTTGGTGTTGCCGATGAGCATGGTGACGGTCATCGTTTCGCCCAGCGCGCGCCCTATCGACAGGATGAAGGCGGAAAACACTCCCGACCCTGCCGTGGGAAACACAATGCGGGTCAGCACCTCGGCGCGCGTGGCGCCCAGGCTGTAGGCGCCCTCCTTCAGGCGCACCGGCACCATCTTGATAAACTCGGTGCTCAGCGAAGCGGCGTAGGGCACTATCATCACTGCCAGCACCAGCGAGGCGGTAAGCACTCCCGACCCCTGCGGCGACAGCCCCAGAGCCATCACCACGGGGCGCAACACGTAGAAGCCCCACAGACCGTAGATGACCGACGGGATGCCCGCCAGCAGGTCAACCACCGTGCCCAGAGCCTTGGCCAGCGGCTTGTTTTTGTAGTACTCGCCGTTGAACAGGGCTATCGCCAGGCTGAACGGTATGCACAGCAGCACCGCCAGGCCCGCCGTGAGCAGAGTGCCGGCTATGAAGGGCAACGCGCCGTAGGACTCCCTGCCCGGGGTCTGGCACCACTCGTCGGAGAAGATGAAGTGGAAGAACCCGAACTCGCTGAACGCGTCAAGGGAGTTGGTCACCAGCGCCAACACGATACCCCCACATACCAGGGGCACCACAATGGCGGCGGTAGTGAGGGTAAACTTGAAAGCCTTGTCGGCTGTCAGACGTTTGAGCATTTTGTTCAAGTTATAGCGTGTCTTTTTGAGAGAGAGATTATTCGAGTGGCTTGCCGTCGTAGGTCAGCGCCTTGAGGTTCTTCAGGCTGTTGGCCACAGCCTCGGCAGGCAGCGGAGCGTAGTTGACGGCTGCGGCTGTCTTCTGCACCTCGGCAGAGAGGATAAACTTGAGCAGGTCCAGAGTGGCGAGAGCCTGCTCCTTGGTGCGGTTGCTGTAGTTCTGCTCCTTGAAGACGATGATCCAGGTCAGACAGCTGATGGGGTAGGCGTTGGGGTCGCTGCTGTTGGTAATCATGGTGCGGGTGTCGGCGGGCATGCCGCTGCCGCCTGCTGCCGTGATGCTCTCTATGGTCGGGGTCACCAGCTTGCCGGCGGCGTTCTTCAGAGTGGCCATAGGTATCTTCTGCGCAAAGGCATACTCAGAGCCGATGTAGCCGATGCTGTAGGGAGTCTCCTTCACGATGCCGGCCACGCCCGGGTTGCCCTTGGCAGCCTGGCCTGCGGGGAAGTCCACAGACTTGGCAGCGCCGAATTTCTCCTTCCACTCGGGGCTCACCTGCGACAGGTAGTTGGTGAAGACGAAGGTCGTGCCGCTGCCGTCGGAGCGGAACACGGGGATGATGTCCTTGGCGGGCAGCTGAGCGTCGGGGTTCAGTTCGGCCAGGCGCGCGTCGTTCCACTTGGTTATCTTGCCGGCGAAGATGTCGGCGATGATGTCGCCGGAGAGGTTCAGGGTGCCTACGCCCGGCAGGTTGTAGCCCAGCACCACGGCGCCCATGCAGGTCGGGATGTGTATCACGGGTTCGCCCATCTCCGCCATCTCCTCGTCGCTGAGGAAGGCGTCAGAAGCCGCGAAATCCACCGTGCGGTCCTTGAGGTTGCGCACACCGCCGCCACTGCCAATGCCGCCGTAGGCCACGGTGTTGCCCGTTGAGTCGCTGAAGTTGTCAAACACCATGGTGTAGAACGGTTCGGGGAAAGTAGCTCCGGCACCCGACAGGTCTACCGTAGTTCCGGTTTTGGCGTTGCCGCCACACGAGGTGAACATGGTTGCTCCCGCCACCATGGCGAAGAGACCGCTAATCAGTGATTTTGTTTTCATAACCTTATTTGTGTTAAGTGTTAAATGTTTTGCGTTTTGTGTTGTTGCGTGGCGTACATGCTATTTTATCCGCCTTCCGCTCTTTCGTTTCGAATTTGGCCCCCGGCTCTCACCGCCTTTTTAGCCTCCTTCTCTTTTCGACTGCAAAGTTCGCCCCGCCATGTTACAAACTTTTCTTGATTGCATTAAGAAATTGTGACAAAAGCGATAAGACTCGGTTAATGCAGTTCCCAATCCTTTATCTTGCAAGTTGTTGCGTGCCGCGGAGAGGAGCCGATGCCAACCGCCAAAACCCACCCCAGCCCTTCTTCGACACACTAAAGAGTTTTTAGTGCGGACTTGAAAAATTTTCGTGCGGACTTAAAAAATTTTCGTGCGGACTTAACGAAAAAATTTC
>CAVGQS010000045.1:0-16597 GCA_963631415.1 Lactococcus garvieae
GAAAATTTTTTAAGTCCGCACAAAATTTTTTTAAGTCCGCACAAAAAACTCGGAATGAACAGCGATAGGCCTAAACGTAAAACGTAACACGTATAACGTAAAACATTAAATGGACCACGGATAGCCGCGGAGAGAAAAACGAACACGAATCGCTCGAATAGCACGAATTTTGGCTTCCGGGAAGCCAGTGGGTGGCTATACTTATCCGTGTAATCTGAAATCAGTGGTTTCATAAATGTTTTGTGTGTTGGGTTTTGTGTTGTGAGCAGCTCTTGTTCGCTGAAATTCGCGAGATTCGTGGTTCCATAAATGTTTTAGGTGTTGTGTTTTGGGTTATAAACGTTTTGCGTTGGGTGCTGAAGGCGGACTGCAATAATTTTTTTAGTAATACTTCGTGAAGCCAAAATTCGCTTTGTGACAAACATCGGTTTTGGCACAATGATACAAAAAAAGAGCCGCCTTGCAGACTGGTCGGTCTGCAAGGCGGCTCTTTGGTTTTGTATGTGTGAGGTGTGCGCTACTTGAGATATTTGGCGAGGTCGGCGGGGAGGTAGAACATGTCGTTGCGGTCTACGTAGGTCACCACGCTGGCGAGCTGGACGCTGCGGGGGGCAGACTTGCCGTCCGCCACCTCGATGGTGTTGGTGAAGGGGCGTATGGTCAGCGTCTTGCCGTTGGCGGCGTTGCGCACCACGAGTGTGGGGCGCTCCTTGGCCTTGGGGTTGCGCTGGAGGTCCACTTCGTAGCCGCTGAAGACATCGGTGTGGCGCGCGAAGATGTTGTCGCTGAACTTCTGCATCTTGCCGTACATGCCGAAGAGGGCCTGGAGGTAGTGGGCGAGGTCTACGTTGGAGTTGACGCCCATGATGCGCTGGTCGGCCTTGGGGTGGTAGCAGGCGAGCATCACCTCTTCGCCGGTGTGGCCGCCGGTGGTCCAGCCGAAGCAGGTGTGGGCGGTCAGAATCTTGGTGATTACGCCGGAGAGGTAGCTGCTGTAGAGGGGCGACGTCTTGTCGGGTGCGCGCAGTTCCTCGGGCACGGGGCTGTTCTTGTAGCCGCGGCTGTTCATGAGGAGCAGTTCCTCGTCTTTGGTGAGTTCGATGGAGGCGTATTTCCTGAAGATGCTCTTGAGGCTGTCGAAGGGCTGGGCGTTGATTATCTCCTCCAGTCCGTCGCTGCTCTTCTTGTATTTGTTGACTTGGCCAAAGAGTCGCTCGAGCGAGGCGTGGCTGTAGTCGGCTATGTCTCGGCGGCTGATGCTGAAGCCGCTGTTGCCGTGGTCTACGGTGATGATGACGGCGGTGTTGCCGTCCTTGCGGGCGAACTCGAGGGCTGCGCCCACGGCCTTGTCGAAGGCGAGAAACTCGTTGACGACGGCGCCGGGGTCGTTGGCGTGGGCTGCCCAGTCAACCTTGGAGCCCTCTACCATGAGGAAGAAGCCCTTGCTGTTGCGCGAGAGCTTGCCGATGGCGGTGCGTGTCATCTCTTCGAGCGAGGGCTGCTGGGCTGGGTCGCGGTCCATGTCGTAGTCCATGTCCTCCTGGTCGAAGAGCGCCCACATCTTGCTGCCCTTGTCGCTGCGCATGCCGCTGATGTCGTCGCGGTAGACGTTGACGCCCTGGCTGCGCAGGTAGGCCTCGTTGTCGGAGTTGAGGTAGCCGCAGCCGCCGCCGATGACTACGTCAAGCCCGTTGTGGACCATTTGGTCGGAGATGACGCCCGAGGCGTTGCGGTTGTAGTAGTGGGCGGAGCAGTCGGCTGGGGTGGCGTGGGGAAACTGGCAGGTGAAGACCAGTCCGGCGCTCTTGCCCAAGAGCTGCTTGCCTGCCTCGAGCAGGGTGGCCATGGGGGCGTAGGCGCGGGTGGAGTCTACGAAGCCGATGTTGGCTGAGCCCTTGTAGGGCGGATAGGTCGACACGTAGCCGGCGCGCGAGCGGTGGCCCGTCATGTAGCACGACGTGGTGGGGGCGGAATCGCCGATGGGTGCGTCGGAGTTGCACGTCACTACGGTGCCGCACATCCAGGGGTCGAGGTTGAGATGCTCCTTGGCGGGGTCGCGGTAGCGCTGCAGCCAGCGCGCCGCACTCGCCACGCTGAGCGAGGTGCCGTCGGAGATGAACAAGATGACGTTCTTGACGGGTTTCACCTTCTCGGGAGCTATGGCGCTCGCCGAGCAACAAACTGCTGCTGCCAACACGAAGCCGGCGGCTTTCTTTATGGCTGTATACATTATTATAATAGAGTTTTTAATGGTTTTTTGACGGGATACTGGTGCGTTTGTTTATCCTGGTGCGTTTAATGGGGGGCCGGCGCTTTGGGCAGGGTTGTGCAGGTGTCTGCGCCCTGGTCAGAGCGTGATGGTGGTGCCGCACAGTCCTATCTGGTCGGAGCGGGTGATGACCACCCGGCTCACTCCGCCCCTGAGGGCGTTGAAGCTGTTGTCGAGTTTGGGGAGCATGCCGCCCGACACTACGCCCTGCTCCTTGAGCGAGGCGTAGGACTCTTCTGTAATCTGCGGAATGACGCTGTCGTCGTCGTCGGCATTGAGCAACACGCCTTTCTTCTCGAAGCAGAAGGTGAGGGTGACATCGTAGAGGCGGCTCATGGCCTTGGCCACCTCGCCAGCCACGGTGTCGGCGTTGGTGTTGAGCAGTTGCGCGCCGCTGCCCAGCGTGAGCGGAGCCACCACGGGTACCACTCCGCCCTCTATGAGCAGCGAGACGGCATCAGCGTCAACGCTGTCCACGTCGCCCACAAAGCCGTAGTCGATGCCCTCGGGCGTGACGGGGCGGCGGTGGGAGCGAATGACGCTCATGTCGGCGCCGGTCAGTCCCAGCGCCTTGAGTCCGCGGTCGGAGATTTGCGCCACGATGTTCTTGTTGACCAGTCCGCCATAGACCATGGTGACGACGCGCAGCATGCTGGCGTCGGTGATGCGGCGGCCGTTGACCATCTGCGTCTGGAGCCCCATCTGTGCGGCTATGTCGGTGGCGGTGCGTCCGCCGCCGTGAATGAGCATTTTGGCTCCCTCAATGCTGGAGAACCTGTCGAGCAGCTGCGACAGCGACTCGGGGTCTTCAACTATTTTGCCGCCAACCTTGACGACGGTAAGAGATTTCTTCATGTGCTTGTAGTATTGCAGGGGCAGGCTTGCGGCGCAGAGTGGCGGCGCTGCCCCCTTGTTGGCTTGTTAGCGTTCGAGATAGGTGTAGTCGTAGAGGTCGCTCTGGAAGTAGGAGATGAAGTCCTTGCCCTCGCGCGGCGTGATGCGGCCTTCGCTCACGGCCTTGTCTACCCACGTCTCGAGGTGGCGCACCATCTGCTTGGGGTCGTACTGCACGTATTCGAGCACGTCGGCCACCGTCTCGCCGTCGATGATTTGGTCGATGGCGTAGGAGCCGTCTTCAGCCACCGACACGTGCACTGCGTTGGTGTCGCCAAAGAGGTTGTGCATGTTGCCCAGAATCTCCTGGTAGGCGCCGACGAGGAAGACTCCGATGTAGTAGGGCTCGTTCTTCTTGAGTCCGTGGAGGGGGATGTAGCTGGTCTGTCGCCCGTTGTAGACAAAGGTGTCGATTTTGCCGTCGCTGTCGCAGGTGATGTCCTGGATGGTGGCGTTGTGGTCGGGTTTTTCTCCCAGGCGGTGTATGGGCATGATGGGGAAGAGCTGGCCGATGGCCCACGAGTCTGGCAGCGACTGGAAGAGCGAGAAGTTGCAGTAGTATTTGTCGGCAAGAATTTTGTCGAGCTTGCGCAGCTCTTCGGGCATGTGCTTCTGGGTGTGTGCTATGGCGTTGACTTCGCGCGTGATGCTCCAGTAGACGCTCTCTATCTGTGCGCGCGTCTTGAGGTCGATGAGTCCGTGGCGGAAGAGGTCGAGTCCCTCTTCGCGTATCTGCTCGGCGTCGTGCCAGTCTTCGAGCATGGAGCGCGCCGATATCTTGTCCCATATCTCGGAGAGGTCGCGCACGAGCTTGTGGTCGTCGGGCGAGGCCTCCCACGACTCGTCCATCGTGGGCTGCGAGGTGCAGTCGAAGGCGTCGAGAATGAGCACCGAGTGGTGGGCGGAGAGCGAGCGTCCGCCCTCAGAGATGATGTTGGGGTGGGGAATGCCGTTGTGGTCGGCTGCCTCTACGAAGGTGTAGACGCAGTCGTTGATATACTCCTGAATGGAGTAGTTGACGGAGCTTTCGCTGTGGGAGGAGCGTGTGCCGTCGTAGTCTACGCCGAGTCCGCCTCCGCAGTCCACAAACTCCACGCCGTAGCCCAGCTTGTGGAGCTGCACGTAGAACTGCGCCGCCTCGGTCAGCGCAAACTGTATGCGGCGTATCTTGGTGATCTGGCTGCCTATGTGGAAGTGCATCAGCTTGAGGCAGTCCTGCATGTCGTTGGCGCGCAGGAAGTCGAGGGCGCGGAGCAGGTCAGACGAGTCGAGTCCGAACTTGCTGGCGTCGCCTCCGCTCTCCTCCCACTTGCCGGCGCCCGACGAGGCGAGCTTGATGCGTATGCCCAGCTGCGGGCGGAGGTCCATGGTCTTGGCAGTGGCGACGATTACCTCGATCTCCTCAAACTTCTCGGCTACGAGGAAGATGCGCTTGCCCATCTTCTGCGCCAGCAGCGCCAGCTCGATGAAGCTGTGGTCTTTGTGGCCGTTGCAGATGACGATGCTGTCGGAGTCCATGTTGGCGGCGAGGACGGCGTGGAGCTCTGGTTTGGAGCCCGCCTCGAGTCCGAGGTTGTAGCGCTTGCCGTGGCTGATTATCTCCTCCACCACCGGTTTCATCTGGTTGACCTTGATGGGGAAGATGATGAAGTGCTCTCCCTTGAAGTTATACTCTTTGGCAGCCTTCTCAAAGCAGTCGGCTGTCTTCTCTATGCGGCTGTCGAGTATGTCGGGAAATCGGAGCAGCATGGGCGTAGACGTGCGCTTGGCCACCAGGTCGTCGACCAGATCCTTGAGGTCTATCTGGTTGGAGTCCTTGAAGGGCGTGACGTAGACGTGTCCCTTCTTGTTAATCCCGAAAAAATTTACTCCCCAGCCTCCGATGTTGTAGAGTTCTTCGGAGTCTTCAATTCGCCATTTTGCCATTTCTGTTCTTATACGGTGGTGTTTGTGTTGTTGTTATGTGTGTGAGATTGTTGTTGTTCTACCATGCTGACGATGCGGTCCACGAGCACGTCCATCTTTGAGAACTTGTCCAGGATGTCCACGCTGACCGTGAGCTGCGCCTTGGAGTAGAAGGGGCGGCGCTTGTCCATCTGCTCAGCCACGAACTGCAGCAGTTCGTCGCCCTGCTTGTCGCGCAGCAGCGGGCGCACGCTGCGGCTCATCTTGAGGTGCGCCACGATGGTCTGCGGCGAGGCGTCGAAGAAGACGGTGGTGCCGCGCTGGTTGAGGTAGTCCATGTTGTCGAAGAAGCAGGGTGTGCCTCCGCCGAGCGCCAGGACGATGTTTTCGAACTCAGCCACCTCGTGGAGCATCTTGCGCTCTACCTGCCTGAAGCCCTCCTCGCCCTGTTCGGCAAAGATTTCGCTGATTTTTTTGCGGTAGCGCTCCTCGATGTACCAGTCCAGGTCGTAGAACTCCATGCCGAGCCGCTTGGCGAGGATTTTGCCCGCCGAGGTTTTGCCGGCTCCCATGTAGCCTATGATCATCACGCTTTTCATGCTCGTGGCTGTGTGGTCTGTTGGGTGGTGTGCGCCCTTATGACTTCTTGGTGCGCTTCTTGCGCGGCGCGGTCTTGGGTGCTTTTTCTATCACCTCGCGGCACTGCTCTGCCGTGATGGCATTGGGGTCGGCAGCGAGTTCCTTGGGCAGGCGGTAGTTGCGGCCCTCAAAGGTGATGTAGGGGCCGTAGCGTCCGTTGAGCACCTCTATGCCGCCGTCGAAGGAGTGGATGACGCGCTTCTTCTCCGCCTCTGCCTTCTGCTCCAGCAGCTGGCGGGCCTCGTCGAGGGTGATGGTCATCACGTCGAACTCTTTGGGTATGGTAACATACTGCTTGTTGTAGCCCACGTAGGGTCCGAAGCGGCTGATGTTGGCCACCACGTCGCCGTTCTCCAGGTGTCCGAGCACGCGCGGCAGCTTGAACAAGTCGAGAGCCTCCTCAAGGGTGATGGTGTCGAGGCTCTGGCCGTCGCGCAGCTGTGCAAACTGCGGCTTCTCGTCGTCGGTGGACAGGCCCAGCTGAGCCACGGGGCCGTAGCGTCCTATCTTGACGCTGACCATGCGGCCCGTCTTGGGGTCGGTGCCCAGCTGGCGCTCGCCCACGCGCAGCTCTGTCTGCTGCTCAGTGGCTTGAGCGACCATGGGCGTGAGGTTTTTGTAGAACTGCTTGGTCAGCTTGTTCCAGTCCTTCTTGCCGGCAGCCACCGTGTCGAAGTCTTTCTCCACTCGTGCGGTGAAGTCCAGGTCGAGGATGCTGGGGAAGCACTCTACGAGGTAGTCGTTGACAATCTTGCCTGTGTCGGTGGGGAAGAGCTTGCCCTTCTCGGCTCCGGTGGTATCCTCCTTCTGCACGGTGTCGACACCGGTGCGGGTCAGTTCCATGTATGTATAGGTGCGCTTGGTGCCCTCGCGGTTGCCTTTTTCGACATATCCGCGCTGCTGTATGGTGCTTATGGTAGAGCTGTAGGTAGAGGGGCGGCCTATGCCGAGCTCCTCCATCTTCTTGACGAGCGAGCCCTCGCTGAATCTGGCGGGCCGCTGGCTGAAGCGCTGGGTGGCGCTTATCTTGGAGGAGGTCACCGCCTCGCCCTTCTTGAACTTGGGCAGGCGCTGCTCGGAGTCTTTCGACTCTTCGTCGGCCGACTCGTGGTAGACGCAGGTGTAGCCGTTGAACGTCATCACCTCGCCCTCAGCCACAAACTTCTCGTCGAGGCCTTCGGCGCCGATGGTCACCACTGTCTTCTCAAACTTGGCGTCGGCCATCTGCGACGCCAGGGTGCGCAGAAGAATGAGGCGGTAGAGGCGCTTCTCCTGCTGAGTGCCCTCTATCTCGAGTTGGTCCATCTGGGTGGGGCGAATGGCCTCGTGAGCCTCTTGGGCTCCCTTGGCCTTGGTGTGGAAGTTGCGCGCCTTGTAGTATTGCTCGCCATACTGCTTCAGCACCATCTGCTTGGCGGCGCCAAGGCACAGGGTGCTCAGGTTGAGCGAGTCGGTACGCATATAGGTGATGAAGCCCTTCTCGTAGAGCCCCTGGGCTATGCGCATGGTCTGGCTGACGGAATAGCCCAGCTTGCGCGAAGCCTCCTGCTGCAGCGTGGAGGTCATAAACGGAGGGGCGGGCGAGCGCTTGGTCGGCTTTTTCTCGAGGTTCTCAACGGTGAAGACGGCGTTGCGGCACTTTTCCAGGAAGGCCTTGGCATCCTCAGCCGTGTCGAAGCGCTTGTTGAGGTCAGCCTTGACGGTGGTGCCGTCCTTGTCAAACAGGGCGCTGACCACATAGGCGGTCTTGGGCACGAAGTTCTCTATCTCGCGCTCGCGCTCCACCACGAGCCTCACCACCACGCTCTGCACGCGGCCAGCCGAGAGGCCCGGCTTGATCTTGCGCCAGAGCACCGGCGACAGCTCGAAGCCCACGATGCGGTCAAACACGCGGCGCGCCTGCTGGGCGTTGACCAGATTGCGGTCTATGTGGCGCGGGGTGGCAATGGCCTTGAGCAGCGCGGACTGCGTTATCTCGTGAAATACTATGCGGTTGGTTGTGTCGACGTCGAGGCCCAGCACTTCGGCCAGGTGCCACGCTATGGCTTCTCCCTCGCGGTCTTCATCCGAGGCGAGCCACACCTTGTCGGCCTTCTTGGCTTCGGAGCGGAGGCTCTTGACCAGGCTCTGCTTGTCGGCGGGAATGACATATTCGGGCATCAGCGTCTTGGTGTCGATGCTGAACGACCGCGTCTTGAGGTCGCGAATGTGGCCGTAGCTCGACATCACCTTGTAGTCCGGTCCCAGATATTTGCCCACTGACTTCACCTTGGCGGGCGACTCCACTATAACAAGATTTTTCATCGCTAATATGGTTTCTCTGTTCTATAGTTACGCGCATTTCCCTACCTTATTATATAAGGAGCAGAAAAATTGCGCGGCAAAAGTAAGCAAATTTCTTCAACCCGCATACCATTGGACCAAAGAAATAACAAAGCGCCGGATAATAACCGCCCCCGCCCCCGCCACGCGGAACCCGCTGATAACGTGCTCCGAGCACCCTTTTTTTTGGGTAAAGCGAGGCCCTGGAATGAAGCGGGGTATGAGCGAGGCGGTTGGATGGCAAGAAAAAACCGCACGCCACACAGCGGGTCTTGGGCTGGTGGCGTGCGTAACGGTATGGTGTGCATAGGGGGCTGCGCAGTGGCGCCCCTATGGGTTGTGCTTTTAGTGGCAGCGGCGGTGATGATGGTGCTGGTGGCCGTAGCGGTGCAGCGCGTCGAAGCCCTTGGGGCGGTGGAAGAAGGTGGTGGCGTAGAGCTTGTTGGCGATGAAGATGAACAGGGCTGCCGACACGAAGCCGCCAATCACGTCGATGGCGTAGTGGGCGCCGATGTAGACGGTGGAGAGGCACAAGATGAGCCAGAAGGGCGCCATCACCATGCCCCAGCTCTTCTTGAGCTTCATCATGAGATAGAGTATCACCGTCGACGCCCCGACGTGGCTGCTGGGGAAGGCGGCGATGGGCTTCTCGCTGCCCTGCGCCATGTGGACGAGGTAGCTGAAGGGACCCGTCACCTGGCTCATGTGGTTGAGCGAGGCGTGGCTGCCAAACCAGTTGCCTACAGCGGGAAACACGCCGTGGGCGGCGTCAACGCCGGGACAGCTGAAGTAGAACTGCGGGCCGGCGGAGTTGTAGAGCAGGAAGACTACGTAGTACATGAAGAACGAGGCCATCAGCACGAAGGTGGTCTTGTCGAAGCGGCGCGGCCTCCTGACGATGACCAGCAGCACTATGGCGGCTATCATGAGGTAGTAGGAGAAGTAGCCCATGTTGAAGAGCTCGTTCCAGAACGTGCCGCTCAGCGCCCGGCTGAACTCCAGCGAGGGCTGGCAGCCGAAGATGGCCTGGTCGGCCATGGCGAGGGTGTGGTCCTGGCTGGGCATCAGAGCCGCCAGGTTGTAGATGTCGGGATACCAAAACGCCAGCAGGGCTATCTGGAAGACCACCCTCAGCTGGTAGGTGGCGTGGCACGGACACTGGCGGTAGAGCCACACGAGCACCGCGGTGGCGGCTATGATGATCAGTCGGCTGGTGACAATGCTGGTCAGGACCGCGCTGTCGAGGTCGGAGCAGAAGACTGCGGTGAGGGCAAGGGTGATGCCAATGTAGATGGCGGCAGCTTTCTCCACGCCGTTGAGTCCCGGCATGGGGCGCTGGTCGCAGCTAAAGTAGTTTCTTAGTGTCATTAATCAGTTTTTGTGTGTTTCTTGTGCATGGTTGGGCAACAAGGGCCAGTGGCGGCCTACATGTTGCGGAGCATGGCAACGAGCTGCTTCATGCCCTCGGTGGCACCCGCCTTGATGTGGGTCACGCTGACTCCGTGGGGCGTCTTCACGTCCTTGGGGTCGATAAGGTAGACGGGAGTGCCTGCCGGGGCGTAGTCTATGAGTCCGGCAGCGGGATATACGTTGAGCGAGGTGCCTATGATGACGAAGATGTCGGTCTGCGCCACCTTGTCGGCAGCGGCTGAAATCATGGGCACGGCCTCCTCAAAGAAGACAATGTAGGGTCTCAGCAGCGAGCCGTCGCCAGCCCGCTCGCCGGGCTTGACGCAGCAGTCGTCTGCGCTGAGCATCTTCCAGTAGCGCGGGTTCTCCACGTCGGCCGACGAGCACACCTTCTTCAGTTCGCCGTGGAGGTGTATGACGTCGGTAGAGCCAGCCCGCTCGTGCAGGTCGTCGATGTTTTGGGTCACGATGCTCACGCTGAAGTCGTTCTCCAGCTCTGCCAGCAGTCTGTGGGCTCCGCAGGGCTGGGTCTGGAAGAGCTGCTTGCGCCGCTCGTTGTAGAAGCGGTTGACCAGTTCGGGGTCGTTGAGCCACCCCGTGTGGCTCGCCACCTGCATCACGGGATACTGCTCCCACAGCCCGCCTGAGTCGCGGAAGGTGGAGATGCCGCTCTCGGCACTGATGCCGGCGCCTGTCAATACTGTCAGTTTCTTCATCGTTGCGTGCTCTCCGGCTTGTGGCGCGGGGAGCGAAAGGGAGAGTTTCGGTTAAATTTATGCAAAGGTATGAACTTTTCACTAATGCTATGGGGTTTGTTCACGAGAAAATTTGTTCCTTTGCATAGACACATTATTAATATAAGAAGAGAAGAATTGCTATGGGGAAGAAAACTAACTATCAGAGCCGCAAGAACAAGAGGGAACTGGCCAACACGCTGATGGACTTTTTCCTTGCCAACCCCGACGCCGAGTTTGGCAGGACGGAACTCTACAACAAGTTCGGGCTCAAGAGCCACCCCTCGCGAGTGGTGATGGTCGACATACTTGAAGACCTCGTGATGTGCGGCTACCTGTCGCAGGGCGCCACGGGAGCCTACTCGCTCCGCGCGCGCCACGACGTGAGGGAGGGCACCGTCACCCGCCGCGGCAAGGAATACTCCTTCCTGCCCGACGGCGAGGAGACACCCATATACCTCGACGAGCGCAACAGCGCCGGAGCCCTCAACGGCGACCGCGTCACCGCCACCATCGCGCCGCGCCGCCGCGGCAACGGCCAGGAGGCGCTCGTGACCGCCGTCATCAAGCGGGCCAAGGACACCTTTGTGGGCGTGCTGTCGGTAGACAAGCACTTCGCCTTCCTTGAGACCACCGACAAGTATCTGCCCTACGACATCTTCATACCCAAGGCCAACATCGGCACGGCGCGCAACGGCGACAAAGTGGTCGCCAAAGTGGTGGAGTGGCCCTCCAGAAACAACCGCTCGCCGGTGGGCGAGATAGTCGACGTGCTGGGTGCCACCGGCGACAACACCGTAGAGATGCACGCCATACTGGCTGAGTTCGGACTGCCCTATTCCTATCCCGAAAACCTCTCGCAGCTGGCCAACAAGATTCCCGACGCCATTCCGCAGAAGGAGCTCAAGGAGCGCGAGGACTTCCGCCCCGTGACCACCTTCACCATCGACCCGCGCGACGCCAAGGACTTCGACGACGCCCTCTCCATGCGCCGCCTCGACGACGGACAGTGGGAGGTGGGCGTCCACATCGCCGACGTCACCTACTACATCAAGGAAGGCTCGCCCCTGGACGAAGAGGCCTACAACCGCGCCACCAGCGTCTACCTCGTAGACCGCACCATACCCATGCTGCCCGAGCGGCTCTGCAACTACATCTGCTCGCTGCGCCCCAACGAGGAGAAACTGGCCTACAGCGTCATTTTCAATATGAACGACAACGCCGAGGTGACCGACTGGCACATCGCCCGCACCGTCATCAAGAGCGACCGCCGCTTTGTCTACGAGGAGGTGCAGACCATACTTGAACAAAACGGCGAGGCATCGCCCGAAGACCTCTCCAAACCCGGCAACCACCCCGCCCGCGTCAAGTCGCCCGACGGCAAACCCGTGGGCGACTACGCCGCCGAACTGATAGCCCTCAACCGGCTCGCCAAGCGGCTCAGGGAACAGCGCACCAAGAACGGAGCCATAGAGTTTGAGCGCGAAGAGGTGCGGTTTGAGCTCGACGACAAGGGACACCCCGTCAGCACCTACATCAAGGTGTCGCAAGACGCCCACAAACTGGTCGAGGAGTTTATGCTGCTCGCCAACCGCTACGTGGCGCAGAAGATAGGCATGGTGCCAGCAGGCACCAAGGCCAAGGTCTTCCCCTACCGCATCCACGACGTGCCCGACCCAGAAAAGTTGTCCAAACTGTCGGGCTATGTGGCGCGCTTCGGCTACCGCCTCGACGCCTCGGGCTCGCGCAAGCAGGTGTCGCGCGACATCAACGCCATGCTCGCCAAGGCACAGGGCACCAAGGAGAAGGAACTGATAGAGGAGGTCACGCTGCGCTCCATGATGAAGGCGCGCTACAGCACCCACAACATCGGCCACTACGGACTGATGTTCAAATACTACACCCACTTCACCTCGCCCATACGCCGCTATCCCGACCAGATGGTCCACCGCCTGCTCACGCGCTACCTGGCGGGCGGACGCAGCGTCAACAAGCTCAAGTGTGAGGAGCAGTGCGAGCACTCCAGCGCCATGGAGCAGCTCGCCGCCAACGCCGAGCGCGCCTCCATCAAGTACAAGCAGGTGGAGTTCCTCGCCGACAAGATAGGACAGGAGTTCGACGGCAAGGTGAGCGGAGCCTCAGACTTCGGGCTCTTCGTGGAACTGACCGAGTCGAAGTGCGAAGGGGCAGTGCCCATGCGCACGCTCCGCGACGACTACTACAGCTTCGACGAGCGGGCGCTCTGCCTGCGCGGCCGCCGCACCCACCGCACCATCAGCCTGGGCGACCCCGTCAGGGTCAGGGTGGCGAGCGCCAACCTCGAGAAGCGACAGCTCGACTTCGAACTGCTTGAGGTGAAAGGCCACAAGCGCAGAAGGCAATAACCCCTTGCCAATAGTCCCATAAACAAAAAAAGCGGCAGAATCTTCACGATGCAAGATTCTGCCGCTTTTTTGTTTGCCTATGGCTGAGGCTCAGCCGCGCTGGGGCGATGCTGAGCCTTGCCTATTCAGGCTTGATGCTGATGGCGAAGCCGCCGCTGCGCGCCAGGCGTATGTTGAGTTTGGTCTTGGAGTTGACCTTCACGGTGCGTATGTTGTAGGCCTCGGGATTGGTTTCGTAGTCGGCGTCGGGCGCGTCCTCGTAGATGGTGGCCAGGTACTTGCGGCCCTTGTCGAGGAAGTCGAAAGTCACCTGTGCGGTGCGCGCGTCGTAGCCAGTCACTCCGCCCACAAACCACAGGCCCGTGCCCTTGGCCTGGCGCGCCACCGTGATGTAGCGGCCCGGCTCAGCCTCGAGGTAGCGCGAGTTCTGCCAGTCTACCGCCACGTCCTTGATGAACTGGAAGGCGTCCATGTGCTGCGCGTAGTTCTCCGGCAGGTCGGCTGCCATCTGCACAGGCGACGGCATGGTGAGGTAGAGGGCCAGCTGCTTGCACAGCGTGGAGCGGAGGTGGCGGTTGGGACTCTTGTCCTTGATGAACGAGAGGTCTATGTCGAAGATGCCGGGCGTGTAGTCCATCGGGCCGCCGAGCAGACGGGTGAAGGGCAAGATGGTGGCGTGGAAGGGCAGGTTGCCCGAGCTTTGGTCGTATTCGCCGCCGCGCGCCGACTCGTTGGCCATCAGGTTGGGCCAGGTGCGGCAGAGGCCGGTGGGGCGCACTGCCTCGTGGGCGTCGATGCAGATGTGGTAGTCGGCGGCCTTCTTGATGCAGTAGAGGTAGTGGTTGTTCATCCACTGGCCGTAGTGGTGCTCGCCGCGCGGAATGATGGGGCCTACGTAGCCCGACTTGACGGCGGTGTAGTGGTGGTCGTTCATGAACTTGTAGGCGCGGTCGAGGTGGCGCTCGTAGTTGCGCGCCGAGGCCGACGTCTCGTGGTGCATCATCAGGCGGAGCCCCTTGCTCAGCGCGTAGTCCTGAAGCGAGTCGACGCTGAAGTCGGGATAGGGCGTCACGAAGTCAAACACATAGTCCTTCGACTTGCGGAACCAGTCTTCCCAGCCCACGTTCCAGCCCTCCACCAGCAGCTGGTCGAAGCCGTTGGCGGCGGCGAAGTCGATGTATTTCCTCACGTTGGCGTTGTTGGCGCTGTGGTAGCCGTGGGGCTTGAGCTTGGTGTAGTCCACCTCGTCAAGCTTGATGGCGGGCAGGTCCCAGGTGTACGACCACGTGCCCGTGCCGGCTATCATCTCCCACCACACGCCCATAAACTTGACGGGCTTAATCCACGAGGGGTCCTTGATGGCGCAGGGCTCGTTGAGGTTGAGCGTCATCTTCGAGTTGAGTATGTCGCGCGCGTCGTCGCTCACGATGACGGTGCGCCACGGGCTCTTGCAGGGGGCCTGCATGTAGCCCTTGTCGCCCAGGGCGTCGGGGGTGAGGTGAGACTCAAAGGTCAGCGTCGTGTCGTTCAGAAGCAGGTGCATGCACGAGTAGTCCACCAGCGCCGCCTCGTGGAGGTTGATGTAGAGGCCGTCGTCGCTCTTCATCTGCAGCGAGGTCTGCACCACGTTGCCGGGCGCCTTGTCGTTGATGGGCTGCCAGCTCATCGCTTCGGGCATCTTGGAGCGTATCTCCGACAGGCGGCACTCCGTGTAGTTGTATTCCTGCGTGTCGTAGTCGCCGGGAATCCAGAAGGCGGTGTGGTCGCCCGCCATCGCAAACTGGGTGCGCTCCTCCTTGATGACGAAGTAGCTCAGGTTGCGGCACAGGGGAAACTCGTAGCGGAAGCCCAGGCCCTCGTCGAAGACGCGGTACCTCACTATCATGTCGCGCTCGGGCTTGGCCTGGCGGTAGGTCACCGCCAGCTCGTTGTAGTGGTTGCGGATGTCCCGAACCTCGCCCCACACGGGGTGCCACACTTCGTCGTGCGACGAGGTGTCGGTCTTGGCAATCTCGAAACCCTTCTGCAGCGAGACGCCCTTCTTGAGCTCCAGTCCCAGCTTCGACGTCTTGATTACGGCCTTGCCCTTGTAGCTTAGCTCGTAGGTCGGCTCGCCCTCGGGGCTGAGCCCCACGGTGAGCGTCACCTGCTTGTTGGGCGAACTGATGGTCTTGATGATTTGTGCGTTGACGGCTGCGCATAGCGCCGCCAATGCGGAGAGTAGCAATATCTTTTTCATTTTGTTGGGTTGTTGGTCTGTCTGTCAGCGTGCTTCGGGAAGACACGCTTGCAAAAATACGAAAAAACCCTCTTTAACTATATAAACAGCAGGCCTTTTTAGGCAAAAAACGACTACTTTTGTACCCAAGGTTAACTAACAAACAATCAGCAATGAAGCAGATAGTCTACAAGCCGCAGGGCACGTGCAGCCAGCTCATCACGCTCTCGGGCGAGGGCGGCCGCCTGACCGACGTGAGCTTTGCGGGCGGGTGCAACGGCAACCTGCAGGGCCTCTCCTCGCTCGTGAGGGGCATGAAGTACGAAGACGTCATAGCCAAGCTGCAGGGCATACGCTGCGGCATGAAGCGCACCTCCTGCCCCGACCAGCTCGCCGAGGCGGTCAGGCTGCTCATGGCTCAAGAGGGCGCATGACCAACGACGAATTCATAGCGCAGCACCTCGCCGACGACGTGAGGGCGCTCGCTCTCAAGAAGGCACCCGAGGGCGTCGACACCCCCTGGTGTCTGCAGCAGATAGAGGGCTGGCAGACGGCGCGCGCCAAGATGCCCTCGTGGGCGGCGGTCGCGGGACTGTGGTATCCGCCCCACCTGCCTATGGAGCAGTGCTCCAGCGAGCAGACCGCCCTCTACAAGCGCAGCCAGGTGGAGCGCCTCTTGCCCAGTGCCGCCGACAGGGCGGCTATGGTGGATTTCACCGGCGGCTACGGTGTCGACTTCAGTTTCTTGGCGCCGCTCTTCGGCCACAGCGTCTATGTGGAGCAGCGCGAAGACCTCTGCATTGCGGCTCGCCACAACTTCCCCCTGCTGGGGCTCCGCCATGCCGACATAGTGCAGGCTGAGACCAGCGCCGACTGCCCGCTGCTCCACGACGGCGAGCGCTACGGCTTGGCATATCTCGACCCGGCGCGCCGCGACGGTGCCGGGCGCAAGACGGTGGCGATAGCCGACTGCTCCCCCGACCTCACCCGCCTCATGCCCCTGCTGCTCGACAAGGCGGCGGTGGTAGTGGTCAAGCTGTCGCCCATGCTCGACGTGAGCCAGGCGCTGAGAGACGTGCCGTGTGTGAGGGAGGTGCATGCCGTCAGCGTCAAGGGCGAGTGCAAGGAACTCCTGCTGGTGTGCTCGCGCCAGGAGGCCGGCCTCCGCTATCTGTGCGTCAACCTCTCCACTGCCGACGCCCCCGTCGCCATCGACGCCCGCCGGCAGGCCTCGCCCGCCATAGGTTCGCTCGACGGAGCCGCCTACCTCTACGAGCCCAACGCCTCAGTGCTGAAACTGGGAGTGCAGGACTCCGTGGCTGAAGACTACGGACTCCTCAAGCTCCACCTACGCAGCAACCTCTACGTGGGCAGCAGCCTCGCAGCCGACTACCCCGGCCGCCGCTTCCGCATCACCGGCTCCACCACCTTCGCCAAGCGCAGTCTCAAGGACTTCCTCAAAGGCACCACTCAGGCCAACCTCACCATACGCAACTTCCCCTCCACCGTGGCCGAGCTCCGCAAGCGCCTCAACCTCCGCGAGGGCGGCTCCGCCTACCTCTTCGCCACAACGGTGGCCCAGGGTGCCGACGCCCACGTCCTCATAAAGTGCGAGAAAATTTCCAATAGTTCCAATAGCTGCGGTTCTTAGTGTAGTCCTCTTGGCCGTTGAGCGCGCCCCAAGATGCCCGCAGTCCCTGAACCTCCTGCCCCAAAACACCCTTTTCGTGAAAATTTGCGCAGTTTGTGTGCGCCTCATTTCCAGTGCGTTACGTTTCGTGCGCACTTAAGAATTTTTAAGAAGCACTTGAGCGATTGAAAA
>CAVGQS010000046.1:0-16508 GCA_963631415.1 Lactococcus garvieae
TGATGGATGCTGAGCGGCTTTATCGGTGTTTTTACCATTCGCTGAATAGTTACAACGCTAGTGGCATGGCGGCAATGGCAAGCCTGCGTCTGGCGTTTTGTTATTGTTGCTGCTTGGGAGCATGTGTTTTAGCGTTAAACTTGACTGTGTTTTCATTACGAGTGTGTATAGTGTGTAAAAAAGATGAAGTTATTGTAAAATATTTTGCGGTAATTATTGCCGCGAAACTGGTGATTGTGTAATTTTGTGGGTGTAACTACAAAAAACCATATATGAAACGTGAAGAAAAAATTAGGCTTAACACTTTTATTGCGTCAAACCTTAACAAAATTCTGAACAGCCGGGGCCTTTCGCAGAGAGACTTGGCAAAAATGGTTAACAAAAGTGAGACATCGATAAGCCGGTGGCTCACCGGTCACAACGGCTTCAGCAAGGAGTCGATAGAATTGCTCAACAAGGCGCTGGACGTAGACATCACCCGCAACGTGACCGCGCTGGGCGCCCCCAAGCCCCCGCAGCTGACCTCCGACGGCACTGCGCTGGTCAACGTGAAGAACCTCAAGACGGCGCTCATCACCGGCGTGACGGGGCAGGACGGATCCTATCTTGCCGAGTTCCTGCTCGACAAGGGCTACGACGTTCACGGCATCATCCGTCGCTCCAGCGTAGACTACCGCGAGCGCATCGCACACCTTGAGGGCGTAAGGAATTTCCACCTCCACTATGCCGACATGGGCGACTCCATGTCTATCGTGAAGGTGGTAGACACGGTGCGCCCCGACGAGATATACAACCTTGCGGCGCAGAGCCACGTGCAGGTCAGCTTCGACTCGCCGGAATACACCGCCAACGTAGACGCTGTGGGCGTGCTGAGAATACTGGAGGCGGTCAGGGCTTGCCACCTGGAGCACACCTGCCGGGTGTATCAGGCCAGCACCTCCGAACTTTATGGCAAAGTGGAGCAGGTGCCGCAGAACGAAAATACGCTCTTCCATCCTTATTCTCCCTACGCCGTGGCTAAACTCTACGGCTTCTGGATAGTCAAGGAATACCGCGAGGCCTACGGCATGTTTTGCTGCTCGGGCATACTGTTCAATCACGAGTCGGAGCGCCGCGGCGAAACCTTCGTTACCCGCAAGATAACGCTGGCTGCCGCGCGCATCGCGCAGGGGCTGCAGGACGTGTTGTACCTTGGCAACCTCTCGTCGCTCAGAGACTGGGGCTACGCCAAGGACTACGTGGAGTGCATGTGGCTGATGCTGCAGCATAAAGTGCCAGAGGATTTCGTCATAGCCACTGGCGTGCAGCACAGCGTGAGGGAGTTTTGCTACAGCGCCTTCCGCCATGTGGGCATCGAACTGGAATTTCATGGTGAGGGCATCGACGAGACGGGAATCTGCGTCAGCGGTCCCGACGACCTGGTGGGCAAGACGCTGGTAGCCGTCAGCAAGGACTTCTATAGGCCCACCGACGTGGTGAACCTGTGGGGAGACCCCACCAAGGCTAAGGCAAAACTGGGGTGGAACCCCAACAAAACGAGTTTTGAGGACCTGGTCGGCATCATGGTGGACGCCGACATGGCCAAGGTGGCGGCGGAGGGCGCAGCTGTCAAGGTGCGCACCAACCTGGCCGAGTATCTGGAGAAAGGCGTCGTGAAATAACATAAGAAATGAACTGAGCATGGTGCGGCGGACTGTTACACAGCGGTCTGCCGCGCAGCTTGCACTAAGGCTGCCGGCGCGCGGATAAAACTCCGAAGTACCTTGTCTCTCGAAAACATATATACTACAAACATGACAAAAGAAAAATCATATTCATGCGGTCAGCCATCTGCCCATGGCGAGCGGAAACGCATTGTGGACAAAAAAGTCCTGCTGCCGTTTGTGCTCGTCACGAGCCTGTTCTTCTGGTGGGGTCTTGCCAACAACATGACCGACACGCTGCTGGCTGCGTTCCGCAACATCATGGACATGTCAGACACGCAGACGAGCTTCATCCAGATGGCGTTCTACGGGGCTTACTTCTGCGTGGCGTTGCCCGCCGCAATGCTGATAAAGCGCTACAGCTTCAAGTGCGGTGTGCTGGCCGGGCTTGGGCTCTATGCACTGGGCGCTCTGCTCTTTCTGCCTGCAGCAAAGGCGGCAAGCTACGCCTTCTATCTGGTGGCGATATACATTATGGCGTCGGGCTGCTCGGTGCTGGAGACCACCGCCAATCCTTATATAATGTCGATGGGGGCACCTGAGACCGCCACCCGCCGGCTCAACATTGCCCAGTCGTTCAACCCCATGGGCAGCATCGCCGGCATACTGATGAGCAAGCACTTCATCCTCGACGACCTTTCGTTGTACTCTGTTTCAGGAACCTACGCCTTCCTGGGCGTCGTGCTGCTGGCCATCATGGTGGCAATGGTCTTTTCGCGAATGCCGCAGGGGAGCGACACCGACGGCGGCAGCAACGGCATGCTGTCGGTGTTCCGCCGCTTGTTCTCCAACAAAAAGTTTGCCTACGGCGTGGTTGCCCAGTTCTTCTATATCGGCGCCCAGATATGCGTGTGGTCGTTCACCATCCGCATCGTGATGCAGGAACTCGGGCTTAAGGAGGCTGCGGCGTCCACCTACTTCCTCTACAGCATGGTGGGCTTCTGCCTGTCGCGCTTCGTCTACACTTGGCTCATGAAGTACTTCAGCCCCGTCAAACTGCTTGTTTTCAGCGGCGTGACCTCCATGGTGTGCGCTGCCTGTGTGGCAGTGGGCGAGGGCACGGGCTTGTTCCTTGTCGTATCGCTGATATGCGTCAGCCTGTTTATGAGCATGATGTTTCCCACTATCTATGCAGTGGCACTGGAGAGCGTGCTCAAGACCGACACCCCCGACGACTCCAAGATAGGGGCATCCGTATTGATAATGTCTATACTTGGCGGCGCGCTGATAACCCCCGTCATGGGCATGGTCTCCGACAGCTTCGGCATCTATGCGGGCTACTTCGTGCCGTGCGCCTGCTTCGCCGTGGTGCTGGCTTACGCCCTCTATTGCCTTAAGTCCAAAAACGCCTGAACGCCATGCTAGCAAAAGACACCAAGATATTCGTTGCGGGACACAAGGGGCTTGTGGGCTCCGCTATATGGAACAACCTGTTCCGTCGGGGCTACACCAACCTGGTTGGGCGCAGCCATGCGCAGCTCGACCTGACCGACCAGTGCGCCGTAAGGAAATTCTTCGACGACGAACAGCCCGGGGCGGTGGTGCTGGCGGCTGCCTTCGTGGGTGGCATTATGGCCAACTCCCTGTACCGTGCCGACTTCATCATGGAGAACATGAAGATGCAGTGCAACGTCATATCCGAAGCCTACCGCCACGGAGTCAGCAAACTGCTCTTCCTCGGCTCCACGTGCATATACCCAAAAGACGCGCTGCAACCCATGAGCGAAGACTGCCTGCTCACGTCGCCGCTGGAGTACACCAACGAGGAATATGCCATAGCCAAGATTGCCGGACTGAAGATGTGCGAGGCATATAACCTGCAGTACGGCACCAATTACATAGCCGTGATGCCCACCAACCTCTATGGCCCCAACGACAACTTCCACCTTGAGAACTCCCACGTCATGCCAGCCATCATGCGCAAAGTCTACCTCGCCAAACTGATACACGACGGCAGCTGGGACATGATAAGGCGCGACCTCGACTGCCGCCAGGTGGAGGACGTGGACGGCAGCGCAAGCGAAACAGAGATTCTCGGTGTTCTGGCAAAGTACGGCATCCGAGACAACTCTGTCACCTTGTGGGGCACCGGCACTCCGCTGCGTGAGTTTCTTTGGTCAGAGGACATGGCGGACGCCTCCGTATACCTGCTGCTCAACGTAGACTTTGCCGATATTATTGGCATCGGGAAATACTCCTCGGTTCACTACGGCGCAGAGACCCAAGCCTCCGTCAACCGCAACGTGTCGCAAGGCCGTGGCGGTGCTCTGCCGTCGCTTGGCGAAATACGCAACTGCCATATCAATGTGGGTACAGGCAAGGAACTGTCCATACGCCAGCTGACCCAGCTCGTCACTAAGACGGTAGGTTTCAGCGGTGATGTCATCTTCGATTCGTCCAAGCCTGACGGCACCATGCGAAAGCTTACCGACGTCAGCAAACTGCACCGGCTCGGATGGCGCCACAAGGTCGATATTGAGGAGGGTGTGGAGCGCTTGTTCGAGTGGTACAAGTCCACCTTGGCGCAACCGACCGAATGACTGAAAATGTGCCGTTCAAGAGCCTTGTGGCTGCAAAGTTTTATGTTTGCGACCCCATAAACACGAAATAACCGCACAATTATTTGACACGAACAAAGTTTTTGCTATATTTGCCGATAATAGTCTAATACACTCAACAAATATTTTACAACTAAGAACATAACCATGGACTTAAAAGACATTGTATCCCAGTTTGCCGTCACCGGTGTCGTGAAAGACGTCGCACCGTTTGGCGGAGGTCTCATCAACTCCACCTACAAGGTGACCACCGAAGGCGACAACACCGACTACATTCTCCAGAATGTCAATGTGTCGGTATTTCCCGACATTGACTTGCTGATGAACAACATAGTCGAGGTGACCGGCCACATACGCAAGAAACTCATTGCGGCCGGTGAGAAAGACATTGACCGCAAGGTGCTGCGCTTCATTCCGGCAAAGGACGGCAAGATGTACTATTTCGACGGCGAGAAGTACTGGCGCGTGATGGTCTGCATAGCCGACTGCGTTACCAAGACCGGCGTAAGCCTTGAGAGCGCCTATGTGGTGGGCGAGACGTTCGCTAACTTCCAGGCGTCGCTCGCCGACATCCCAGTGCAGCTTGGCGAGCCCATCAAGGACTTCCACAACATGGAGTTCCGCCTGCAGCAGCTCAAGGACGCTGTGGCTGAAAACAAGAGCGGCAGAGCCAACGACCCCGAGGTGAAGCAAATCCTTTCTGAAATCTTCGACCGCGCCGACGAGTACTGCAAGGCTGAGCGTCTCTACCGCGAGGGCAAACTCCCCAAGCGCATCTGCCACTGCGACACCAAGGTCGACAACATACTCTTCGACAAGGACGACAACGTGCTGTGTGTCATCGACCTCGACACCGTGATGCCCTCGTTCATCTTCTCTGACTTCGGCGACTTCCTCCGCTCGGCTGCCAACACCACCGTCGAGGACGACCCCGACCTGTCGAAGGTAAGCTTCAACTTCGAAATCTTCAAGTCGTTCACCAAGGGATACCTCAAGGGCGCAGCTAGCTTCATCACTCCGATAGAAATCGAGAACCTCCCGTTCGCCACAGCCCTGTTCCCCTACATGACTCTGGTTCGCTTCATTGCTGACTACATCAACGGCGACGTGTACTTCCACTGCAAGTACCCCGAGCACAACCTCGTGAGAAGCCGCAACCAGTTGAAGCTGACCAAGTGCGTTGAGGCTGCCTTCCCCCAGATGGAAGCCTTCATTGCCGAACAAATCGCAAAGAAATAAACTCTCAAACACCCAAGCCGCCATCCTGGTTTAGGAAATATGAACATCAACAGACGCCGCTGCCGCCCCATCCGGGACACCAGCGGCGTTTGTGTATATTCACGACTCGACAGACGTAATCTGCCCATTTTTGTCTTAGCGAAAATATTGCCGATTGCCCGTAAAATTTTGACGCAAAACAAGAGGAGGTTTTACGCCCGCCGCCGAGGGGAAACCACCTCAATTGAAAAAAGTAGGACTTAAGTTCATCAGAGAAACACTTGCGCTCATCTCGTGCGGACTAGACTTTTCGGGACTCCGAGAAACGGGCTATCCATTTCCGCGGAAATAGAATCGCCCGGTGGCTCTCTGATGAGCGCAAGTCCGCACTAAATGAACTGAAGTGCTTCTCTGATGAAACGAGGTGGCGCAATGTTTTGGGAGTCGTCAAAAAAAGTTTTAGCGGGCAGCAATAATTGCCATTAAAATTTCTTAAATACTTTGGGCTGGGGGTGTTAAGGCGGCGGAGCGGTATGTTGTTTGCCAAGTTTTTCTTAAATTTGCGACAAATTAGTTTCTTTGTATGAATGCCAAACGTCTTTGTGTGCTGTTTTGTTTTGCCTTCGCTCTCCAGTGGGCGGCGGCACAGAGCTTCAAGGCTCACAGGGGCGAAGCGGGCTGCTCGTATAATTTCTGGTTCTACAATCCGGAGGCGGGCGTAAGCAAGGATTCTCATTTCCCGTTGCTGATATTCCTTCACGGCCAGAGCTTGTGCGGCAGAAACCTGGACCGGGTGAAGCGCTATGGGGCTATTGACGCTGTTGCCCGCGGGCGATATATCGACTCTTATATTATGGCGCCCCAGAATCCCGGTGGAGCGTGGAACCCTCGCAAGATAATGGACCTTGTGGAGTGGGCGGAGCGCAACTACAATGTGGACACGACTCGCATATATATATATGGTATGAGCCTTGGTGGGTACGGCACGATAGATTTTGCCGCCACGTACCCCGACAAGGTGGCGTGCGCAATGGCTCTCTGCGGCGGCGGTACGGTATCAGACCTGAGCGGATTGAGCAAGGTGCCCCTCTGGATAGTGCACGGCACGGCCGACAGGGCCGTGTCGGTGTCGGCGTCTGACAAGGTGGTGGCTGCAATCCGAGCCACGGGTGACGACAGCCGCCTTATATACACAAGGATGCCTGGGGTGAACCACGGGCGCCTGGCGAGGGTTTTCTATATGCTCCAGACTTACGACTGGCTGTTTTCGCACTCTACGCATGACGAGGGTAGGGAGGTGAACCGCGAGTTTGAGATAACCAACGAGATGCTTAGCCGGGCGTACCAGGACCTTGGCAAAGATATCTATGCTGACGACGACTATTAGGGTCGTGTTGCCTTGCCTGTTGCGTCTGTTGGAGCCATGATGTTGAAAGAGTGCCTTTGGCCAGCGACCTGTTTGCAGGTGGATGGTGTGTTGTTGGCTAAGAGGTTGCTGCTGTGGCGGTATTTTTTGCGGTTGCTTCAAAAAGTCCGCCCATTCCTTTGCCACAATATGAAAAATGAGTAATTTTGCGCGCCGATTATTATCAAATGTGCCTTGCTTAGCTGGCACGTTAGATTAAATTATGCCTGCGTGCAGTTCTTTTGGCCGAGTTCGGCATGCTGGCAAAGAGTAGTAACAATTAAAATTATTTATTCGAAGTGAACACTTTAAGTTACAAAACCATTTCTGCCAACGAAAAGACAGTGCAGAAAGAATGGGTTGTAGTGGATGCAACAGACCAGATTGTAGGTCGTTTGGGCTCAAAGGTTGCAAAACTTTTGCGCGGCAAGTACAAACCGAATTTCACTCCTCACGTGGATTGCGGTGACAATGTCATTATTATCAATGCCGACAAGGTGAAGATGACCGGCAAGAAGTGGACAGAGAAGATCTTCTATTCCTACACCGGCTATCCCGGCGGTCAGAAGGAGCACACTCCCGCCAGCATCATGGCAAAGCCTAACGGTGCAGACCGTCTGCTCAGAAGAGTAGTGAAGGGCATGCTGCCCAAGAACCGCCTGGGCGCTCAGTTGCTCAGCAATCTTTACATCTATGCAGGCAGCGAGCACAAACACGAGGCACAGCAGCCGAAGGCTATTGATATTAACCAGTACAAATAATTGTTGAAAATGGAAGTAATTAACGCATTAGGTCGTCGCAAGAGTTCTGTTGCCCGCGTATATGTTACCGAGGGAACAGGTAAGATCACGATAAACAAAAGAGACATCACGGAATATTTCCCGTCTGCAATACTTCAGTATGTTGTGAAGCAGCCGCTGGAGACCCTTGAGGTAGCTGGCAAGTATGACATCAAGCTGAATATCTTTGGCGGTGGTTTCACCGGTCAGTCGCAGGCAGCCCGCTTGGCTATCGCCCGCGCTTTGGTGAAGATCAACGCAGAGGACAAGTCTGTTCTTCGCAAGCAGGGCTTCATCACCCGCGACAGCCGCGAGGTAGAGCGCAAGAAGCCGGGTCAGCCGAAGGCACGCCGCAGATTCCAGTTCAGCAAGCGTTAACGACGGGTTTGTCGGACAGCCGGGCTGAAATTTCAGAAAGAAAGTTTAGTATCTAAATTGTCCGGACTCTTCTTGTTAAGAATCAGAGGAAGGCTACCGGATGATTGGGTTTCAATTAACATCAAAAAAGAACGTAAACAAATTTTAAGAACATGTCAAGAACAAATTTTGATCAACTACTTGAGGCAGGATGTCACTTCGGCCACATGAAAAGAAAGTGGAATCCTGCAATGGCTCCTTACATCTTTATGGAGCGTAATGGTATCCATATTATAGACTTGCACAAGACTGTAGTGAAGATTGACGAAGCTGCAGAGGCTGCAAAGCAGATTGCAAAGTCTGGAAAGAAGATACTTTTTGTTGCTACTAAGAAACAGGCAAAGGATGTCGTTGCCGAGAAGGCTGCGGCTGTGAATATGCCTTACGTGAATGAGCGCTGGCCGGGCGGCATGCTCACCAACTTCGCTACCATTCGCAAGGCTGTCAAGAAGATGGCTTCGATTGACAAGATGACCGCAGAGGGCACTTACGCCAACCTGTCGAAGCGCGAACTCCTTCAGATTTCGCGTCAGAGGGCTAAGTTGGAGAAGAACCTCGGTTCTATCGCTGACCTGACCCGTCTTCCTTCGGCTCTGTTCATCGTTGACGTGATGAAGGAGAACATCGCCGTTCACGAGGCAAACCGCCTGGGTATTCCCGTGTTTGGCATCGTCGACACCAACTCTAACCCCAAGAATGTAGACTTCGTAATCCCTGCCAACGACGACGCTACCAAGAGCGTAGAGGTTATCCTTGACGCTATCTGCAGTGCCATCGCAGAGGGACTTGAGGAGCGCAAGGTTGAGAAAGCTGACGCTGAGGCAGCTGAAGCTCAGGCAGAAGCTGAGGCAGAGAACGGAGAGGCAAAACCCCGCCGTCGCCGCACTCACGCTCGCGTAGAGGCTGAAACTGAAACTGCTAAACCGCAGGAAGAGACTGCAGCTGCTGAAACTGAGGCTGCCGAGTAATAACGTAACATACTAATATTCATATCTAAAGAATTATGGCAGTAACAATTGCTGATATTCAGAAACTTCGCAAATTGACAGGCGCTGGAATGAGCGACTGCAAGAAGGCTCTCGAAGAATCAAATAACGATATAGACGCCGCCGTTGAGCTGATACGCGCCAAGGGCAAGGCCGTAGCCGCCAAGAGGTCTGACCGCGAGGCTTCGGAAGGCTGTGTGCTGTGTAAGGCTGTTCCCGGCTTCGCTGCAACCATCGCATTGAAGTGTGAGACTGACTTCGTGGCAAACAACGCTGACTTCGTGAAACTGACCCAGGAAATCTTGGATCTGGCTGTTGCCAACAAGTGCAAGACCTTGGACGACGTGAAGGCTCTTCCGATGGGCAACGGCACTGTTGCTCAGGCTGTGACAGACCGCAGCGGCATCACTGGTGAGAAGATGGAGCTCGATGGCTACAAGGTTATCGAGGGCGACAACATCTCCGTATACAACCACCAAGGCAAGAACATGCTTTGCACCATGGTGCAGCTCTCTACCCCCGTGGGTGAGGCTGTAGGCCATCAGGTAGCAATGCAGGTGGCAGCTATGAACCCTGTGTCTATTTCCGAGGCTGACGTTCCTGAAGACGTTAAGGCTAACGAGCAGAAGGTAGCCGTAGAAAAGACTATCGAGGAACAAGTAGAAAAGGCTGTTCAGGCTGCGCTGAAGAAATCCGGCTACAACCTCTATATTGCAGAGAACGAGGAGCATATCGCCGAGGGTATCGCCAAGGGCAACATCACTGAAGAGCAGGCCGAAGACATCCGCAGAATCAAGAAGGAGACTGCAGAGCAGAAACAAGCCAACATGCCTCAGCAGATGATTGAGAAGATCGCCCAGGGTCGTATGAACAAGTTCTTTAAGGAATCTTGCCTGCTCAACCAGGAGTACATCATGGACGGCAGCAAGACGGTTTCTTCGTTCATCAAGGAAGCCGATAAGGACTGCACCGTTTTGGCGTTCACTCGCTTCACTCTGCGTGCCGAGTAAGAAACAATTTCTTATAAACATCAAAAACAGGGTTGCTGCAATTGAGCGGCAACCCTGTTTTGTTGTTGTAATACGTCATGCACGATTGACCGTAATGTCGTCATGGCGAGATGCACGTTGTGCGGACACGGGAAACGTGTTGAAGCTGACAAGCCTTTTGCTGCTCGTACGACATGGCTAGGGGCAGAAAACGGTAATGCCTGGTATGGTTGAAACGAAAAACGGGGCGAATAGCGCATGTGCTATTCGCCCCGTCAGCAATGTGTTATAGTTGTCCTAAGCGGGCAGGAGGGAATCTGTTATTTTGCAGGCTCGCACAATTCCGTAAGGATGCCGGCTGTGCTTTTGGGATGCAAGAAGCCAATCATCATGTTTTCTGCTCCCGGACGTGGCTGCTTGTCGATGAGCCTGAGACCTTTGCCCTCTGCCTCAACCAAGGCTTCTGCAACGCCATCTTCAACAGCAAAAGCTACATGATGAACACCCTTGCCGCCTTTTTCCAGCCATTTTGCAACAGCAGAGTCAGGCGAAGTCGGCTCAAGAAGCTCGAGTTTTACTTCTCCTATTTTCAGGAAGGCAGTCTTGACTTTCTGGTCAGCGACTTCTTCCATTGCATAGCATTTTAACCCCAATACATTTTCAAAGTAAGGGAGTACGGCATCTATGCTCTCAACGCCGATACCTAGGTGGTCTATTCTTGAAAGTTTCATTATTGATTAGAAATTGAAATGTGCTACAAAGATACTTTTTTATTTATAATACAGAGTAGTTTTGTGCCTCAAAAACGTTTACGGCACTACAAAGAGTTAAAAATTGAGTGACACAGGCAGGAAAGATAGCGTGCTGGCCGATTTCGAATTTTGGAAATTCCACTGCTGTCGTTGAAGAATAATCGTCTGCTGCGGCATTAGTCAGCGAAAAAATGTGTAGATTTGCATAAACTAATTCGCTATGGAATTTTTTGAGACTGAGATAAAGGGCGTGTGGATATTAGAGCCGCGTGTGTTTGAGGATGCGCGGGGCTATTTTATGGAGACGTATCGCGAGGAAGATTTCTGCGACAAGATTGGCGATATCCATTTTGTGCAAGACAACGAATCGAAGTCATCATATGGCGTGCTCCGCGGCCTTCACTACCAAAAGGGAGAATGGTCGCAGGCTAAGCTGGTGAGAGTCATTGAAGGCAAGGTTCTTGACGTGGCTGTAGACTTGCGCAAGTCTTCGCCCACGTTCGGTAAGCATGTTGCCGTTGAACTCTCTTCAGAAAACAAGAGGCAACTGTTCATTCCGCGAGGTTTTGCCCACGGGTTTCTTGTCCTTTCGCCTACGGCTGTCTTTGTTTATAAGGTAGACAACAAATATATGCCGTCTGCTGAAGCGTCAATACGCTACAACGACCCTACGGTAGGTATAGAGTGGCCGATGCCGCAGCAAGACCTTGTCCTCTCCCAAAAAGATGTTTGCGGGATGCCTTTCGAAAAGGCGGACTTTTTTGATTAACAGACAACCAGACGCAGGCAATTAAGATGAAGAATATACGTAATTTTTGCATTATAGCCCATATAGACCACGGGAAGTCAACCTTGGCTGACCGTTTGCTTGAGTTCACCAAAACCATTGACGTCAAAGAGAACCAGGTTCTTGACGACATGGATTTGGAACGTGAAAGAGGCATAACTATCAAGAGCCATGCCATCCAGATGGAATATGAGCATGAGGGGCAGAAATACATCCTTAACCTTATTGATACTCCGGGTCACGTGGATTTCTCCTATGAGGTGAGCCGCAGCATTGCCTCGTGTGAGGGCGCTCTACTTGTTGTTGACGCGACCCAAGGAGTGCAGGCCCAGACAATTAGCAATCTGTATATGGCCATAGACCACGACCTGGAGATTGTTCCTGTCATCAACAAGTGCGACATGGACAATGCTATGCCAGAGGAAGTGGAGGATGAGATTATAGACCTCTTGGGCTGCAAGAGGGAAGAAATTATCAGAGCATCGGGAAAGACTGGCATTGGCGTGAACGAAATACTTGAGGCCGTGGTAGAAAGGGTTCCCGCTCCGAGCGGCGACCCCGATGCGCCATTGCAGGCGTTGATTTTTGACTCCGTTTTCAATCCGTTCCGCGGCATTATCGCTTATTACAAGATAGTCAACGGCACGCTAAAGACTGGAGAGAAAGTTCGCTTTGTCAATACCAAGAAAGAGTACAACGCTGACGAGATTGGAGTGCTGAAGATGGACATGAAACCCACCAATGAGATTGGTTGCGGTAATGTAGGCTATATCGTGAGCGGAATAAAGACCGCTACCGAGGTCAAGGTGGGTGATACGATTACCACCGTAACCAGTCCTTGCGAAAAAGCGATATCGGGTTTTGAAGAGGTGAAGCCGATGGTCTTTGCTGGAATCTATCCCATAGCGACAGAAGACTTTGAGAACCTGCGCAGTTCTCTGGAAAAGCTTCAATTGAACGACGCCTCGCTGTCGTTTAGCCCTGAGAGTTCTGTGGCGTTGGGCTTCGGCTTCCGCTGCGGTTTCCTCGGTCTGCTGCATATGGAAATTGTGCAAGAGAGACTCGACCGCGAATTCGATATGGACGTCATCACGACGGTGCCGAACGTGTCCTACAAGGTATTTACGAAACAAGGCGAGGAACTGGAGGTGCACAATCCTTCGGATATGCCTGACCAGACGGAGATAGACCACGTGGAGGAACCGTATATACGCTCCAGCATCATTACTTCGACGACATATATAGGTCCTATAATGACCCTTTGTCTCGGTAAGAGAGGCGAGCTGGTAAAACAAGAGTTCGTGGCCGGAAACCGTGTTGAAATTGTTTTCGACATGCCGTTGGGCGAGATAGTGATAGACTTCTATGACAAGCTGAAGAGCATCTCGCGCGGCTATGCGTCGTTTGACTACCATCAGAATGGTTTCCGCAAGAGTAATCTTGTTAAACTCGACATATTGCTCAACGGTGAACCCGTTGACGCGCTGTCTACATTGACGCATGCGGACAACGCCGTTACGTTTGGCCGCAGGATGTGTGAAAAGCTGAAAGAGTTGTTGCCCCGCCAACAGTTTGACATAGCCATACAAGCTGCCATCGGCGCCAAGATAATTGCACGCGAGACGGTGAAGCAAGTGCGCAAGGATGTTACTGCAAAATGCTACGGAGGCGACATAAGCCGAAAGCGTAAGTTGCTGGAGAAACAAAAGCGAGGCAAGAAAAGGATGAAGCAGATAGGAAATGTGCAAGTGCCTCAGAAAGCCTTCCTTGCTGTTTTGAAACTTGACTAGGCTGCAACCTTACTGCGTAGAATAACTTAACTGCAAAAAATGTCTGTCGTGCGTTTTTTTCTGATGGTGGCAATGCTGAATGTCTACCTCTTGACATTCGGGCAGTCGCAAAAGTATCTCAATTATATTGAGAAATACAGCGACATTGCGGTACACCAAATGAAAAAGCACAATATTCCCGCAAGCATCACGATGGCTCAGGGGTTGCTAGAGAGCGCAGCCGGCACGAGCACTTTGGCAGTGAAGGGCAACAATCATTTTGGAATAAAGTGCCACAATGACTGGACTGGTCCCTATATGCTGAGGAATGACGACGCTCCCAACGAAAGATTCCGCGTTTATAAATCTGCAGAAGAAAGTTATGAAGACCACTCCTTGTTTCTTGTAAACAGACGCCGTTACGCTTCGCTGTTTACGCTGCCGATAACAGACTACAAAGGTTGGGCGTACGGACTGAAAGCGGCCGGTTATGCGACAAGTCCGACTTATGCGGCAAATCTAATAAGGATTATAGAAAACTATAATTTGACAGAATTGGACAGGGAAGTGGTCGGGAAACGCCGCCATGCAAAATCCAGCAAATCTGAGGTTGATGCGGGGTTTGTAGTCCGCAACACTCTTTCGGGGCAAGAGTTACACCAGATAAGAATGAACAACCGCAACTATTATGTGACGGCTCGTTCGGGTGACACCTATAAATCCATTGCGCAGGAATTTGAGACATCAGAACGTAGACTGAGGAGGTACAATGAGGTAAACAAACGCTATGTACTTAAAGCCGGCGACATTGTGTACTTGCACAAAAAAGAGCGCAAGGCTCACAAGAGTTTCAAGAATAAATACTACGCACTTAAGTCTGGTGAGTCGCTGTACGACGTGGCGCAAAAGTTCGGCATGCGTCTGAAAACCTTGTATAAAGTCAACGGCTACTCTTACGATCACAGGCCTGTAGTAGGCGAGCGCGTAAGACTAAGATAGAACAGATTATGGCAAGAAAGGTAAAAAACAATTGGATTGTGCCTAATGGGCAGCCTCTGACAGAGCGAGATGAGATTATTCTAGACTATCAAGCTAAAGGCTATCTTGTTCCAAGCAGAGACCTTATAAAGACAGAAGAACAGGTTGAGGGGATTCGTCAGGCTGGCAAAGTGACAATCGGTGTATTGGACATGGTTGCCAACGAGATCAAGGAAGGCGTTTCAACAGAATACATCAACAAACTAGTACACGAATACACCCTCGACCACGGAGCAATTCCCGCCCCGCTTAACTATGAAGGATTTCCCAAAAGTGTTTGTACGAGCGTAAACGATGTGGTGTGCCACGGCATTCCGTGTGAAGAGGAGATTCTCCTTGACGGCGATATAATTAATGTGGACGTGACTTCGATACTGAACGGCTACTACGCTGACGCTTCTCGCATGTATACTGTGGGCACAGTTCATCCCGAATGCAAGCGACTTGTTGACGTTGCCAAAGAGTGCCGTGACATCGGTGCCCAGGCAACAAGGCCATATACCTTTGTCGGTGACATGGCCAAGGCGATAACAAAACATGCACACGAAAACGGCTATACCGTAGTGCGTGAACTGTGCGGCCATGGGGTAGGAAATGCTTTCCACGAAGATCCAGAAGTTGACCACTACGGCTTGAGAGGCAAGTCTGGCATGCTGCTGGTTCCAGGTATGGTCTTTACAATAGAGCCAATGATAAACATGGGAAAGCGTGACGTGTTTATTGATGAAGATGACGGCTGGACGGTGTGTACTGAGGACGGCATGCCTTCGGCCCAATGGGAGCACACCTATCTGTTGACGGGACATGGTCTGGAAATTCTGGCGTAAAATCACTGTGTGATGCAAGATATAGTTATTTTAGGTATAGAGTCGAGCTGTGACGACACCTCTGCCGCAATAATAAGGAACGGTTATTTGCTGTCTAATGTGACAGCGTCGCAGAAAGTACATGAAGAGTATGGTGGGGTGGTGCCTGAGTTGGCATCGAGGGCTCATCAGCAGAACATATTGCCAACAGTTCATGCCGCCATAAACCGGGCTGGCGTGAAACCTGACGACATCAGTGCTGTGGCGTGTACGCTGGGACCAGGGCTGATGGGGTCGCTGCTTGTGGGCGTGTCGTTTGCGAAGGGACTGTGCATTTCGCTGTCAAAGCCGTTGATATCGGTTAACCACTTGCAAGGTCATGTGTCTGCCCATTTCATACGGGAAGAGGGCGTTCCGCACGAATCTCCGGAATTTCCTTTCCTCTGCCTCCTTGTTAGCGGCGGCAATTCCCAAATTCTCAAAGTCAACGGTTATGACGACATGCAGATCATCGGCAAAACGATAGATGATGCAGCAGGCGAAACCATTGACAAATGCTCCAAGTTTATGGGGCTGGGCTACCCCGGAGGACCTATAATAGACAAACTTGCCAGGAAAGGCAATCCAAAGGCGTTTGTATTCAGCAAACCTCATGTTGCGAGTTATGACTATAGTTTCAGCGGCCTCAAGACCTCTTTTCTATATACGCTGCGCGACAAAGTTGCTGTAGAGGCAGATTTCGTTGAACGCAACAAGGAAGACTTGGCTGCATCGTTGGAACGCACCGTAGTGGAAATACTCATGGACAAACTTGAAAAAGCCGTCAAAGACACGGGTATACGGAGAGTGGCCGTTGCTGGTGGCGTCTCGGCAAATACAGCGTTGAGGCAGGCTTTTGTCAATCGTCAGCAACGCGGTTTGTGGCAGTCGTTCATTCCGCCGTTCTCTTACACCACAGACAATGCGGCAATGATAGCAATAGCGGGCTATTTTAAGTATAAAAACAAAGATTTTTGCCCGTTGGACAATCCTGCGTTCTCTAGGGTGACAATTTCATGAGAATTCGTGCTAAAAAAGCGGCAAAAGAGTTTGTGGGTTCGGTATAAATTACTAACTTTGCACACCGAAACAGTATAAACTGCAATTAATTAAGGTAAAGAAATATAGCGATGGCTAAAATTTGTCAAATTACTGGGAAAAAAGCAATGATAGGAAACAATGTTTCTCACTCAAAGCGCCGCACCAAGCGTAGCTTTGATGTTAATTTGCTTACAAAGAAGTTCTATTACGTTGAGCAAGAT
>CAVGQS010000047.1:0-16468 GCA_963631415.1 Lactococcus garvieae
CCTTGTTTTCAATCGCTCAAGTGCTTCTTAAAAATTCTTAAGTGCGCGCCCGACGTAACGCACTGGAAAAGAGGCGCACACGAACTGCACGAATTTTCACGAAAAGGGCTTTTGGGGGCAGGAGGTTCAGCGTGTCGAATGTTAGAGGGTTTTAGCGGACAGTAATATAATTTTTTATGGGGTTTGCGAAGCAGTGGAGGTTGATGAAACAACCTTTGCCGCCTCAACAGCGTGGCGCACACTTTAGCGTCGCCATTTCTCTTCAAACAACTCCATCTCGCGCTTAGAGATGCCAAGCCTGACGGCAATGGGCATCCACTGTTTTACAGACGCGAGGACTTCCTCAATGATTCTTTGCGCGTCGCTTCGGGTTATCATGTATTCCTCTGAGGAGTCAAGCAAAACCTGCAGGTTGGATTCGTTGGTAGCGGAATTGACGAGCAGAGCCTGATAGTCATTAAGCGTGGGGTTCATGTCGTAGGCTGGCGACAAGGTCCACCCTTTGGGAGTGAGCAGGAATCCGTGGTTGCGAAAGTGGTCGTCGGTGTTGCGAATGGCAATGTTGAAGGCCACGCGCCGGTACAGCTCGTGAAGGTTCTTGTCTACGTCGCAGCAATTCTGCAGAATGAAGTCCACAATGTCCAGATATCCGTTGCCTGTCTGGGCGTTGCTGCCGTCTGTGAGCCCCAGCATTGTCATGGCCGAAGCAAAATGTATGCGCCAGTTGCCTGCTCTGCGGTCAAAGCGCCGCGACAGCAGCGTGTGGTATTTCTCTCCCGTAGCGATCACGCGGGTCTCGGCAGCGCTGATGCCTGACCTCGACGCCAGCAGATGGCAAAGGTGCTCCCACAAGGCCACATCGTGGTCATCCTTGCGCGAAGGGAATTTTGCGACGTGCATGGCGCCGTCCTCGTCCACCACCGTGGCCTTGGGACGCGCTCCGCCAAGCGACGTGCCGGGGTGAACCAGCTGGCGTATCCACTTTTTGTCCGGCAAGGTGCCGGTTTCGTCACAGCGCTCAATCTCTTGGCTCGCAGCCACCAGCGACCGCAGGTCTGTCAACGGGGGGACGCGCAGCGACTCGTAGCTGTTGACAAACGCACCACCCTTCTGGCGGCTGAAGCGGAAACCGCCCATGCGCGACGCGTCGTCAATGCCCATGAGGTAGTCGAATGAAGACAACCGCCTTGTTTGCCGGCTTTCTTCCTTTGCCAATATTTGCTCGCGGCGGTTAAGCAGCGTGCAGCCCCAGCGGTCAGGCAAGGCATCGCTGAAGCAGCCGAAGATGTCGCGCCCGGGCAACGTGTATTGCTGCCCTGGGTAGTTGTTGATGTCAGCACTCAGCATGATGCTGCCGTAGCGCCTGAGCCACTCCTTGTCAAATTGGAAAGAATAGGAGTCTGACCCGCGCAGCGACTCGTAGCCCAACTCTCCTATTAGCACAGCCGGACTGCTGCTCCTCTCTGCTGGCGGCCGCTGGGCCAACCAGTCGAAATCTGCGTAAACAAACAAGGTCTCCATAGAACTCAGCATTTCTTTGACGCGCGTTCGCGGTTCTTAACCAACGAGAGGTCTTGCAGCGCGCGCCCCAGCTCGTCCTTTTGCGCAAGGAGGAGGATGTCGTCGTCCAGCTGCAGGGCATAGAGCACGCGGAGGTAGATGCCTATGGCCACCGTGGCGGCGCCCTTCTCTATCCTCGCCACCGTGAGCGGAGAACACGTGGCGCGCTCTGCCACCTGCGCCACACTGAGGTTGCGGCGCAGGCGCGCCAGCTTGATCTGCTCGCCTACGGCCTGCATCTTCTGCTCCAGCTTTCTGGGCAATCTGGTGCCCATCGTAGTCTTCGTCATAATCTCACAACATATCTTTACAGATGCGAAATTACAATGTTTTCTTTATTTAATGATGAGTTGACGGGAATTTTTCGCATTAAGAATTGTCGCTGTCCCCGTAAAATTTTGGAGCGCACTGCTGAGGGCGGAAACACATCAATTGGAAAAAGTAGGACTTCAGTTCATCAGACAGTCTGATGAACTGAAGTGCTTCTCTGAAGAAACGAGGTGGCGCAAGGTTTTTGGGGGCAGCGAAAAAAGAGGCTGGCGGACTGCAATAATTCAAAAGGCGGCAAAGCTTGCGGCTGACGTGCAGACACAAAAAAAAGGTTGGCGCCGCACGATGTTGAATCGTGTGGCGCCAACCTTTTTATATGTGTGCGTATGGCATGGCGGCGGTGTGAGGGTGCCGCCGTGTCGTTTTGCTGTTATTTCCTTACTACAGTGGCGTTGCGCTCGGGTCCTACGGAGACGATGGTGATGGGGAGGCCGATGTAGTTTTCTATGAAGGCGATGTAGTCCTTGAGGGCCTTGGGGAACTCCTGCTCAGAGGTGACGCCGGTGAGGTCGCAGTTCCAGCCGGGCAGTTCCTCGTAGACCGCCTCGCATCCGTTGAGGTCGTAGGGCACATGGGTGATGGTCTCGCCGTTCTGCTTGTAGGCGGTGCAGACCTTGATGGTCTCGAAGTCGTCGAGCACGTCGCTCTTCATCATGATGAGCTGGGTGACTCCGTTGACCTCTACGGCATACTTCAGGCTGACGAGGTCGAGCCAGCCGCAGCGGCGGTTGCGCCCGGTGACGGCTCCAAACTCGTGGCCAACCTCGCGGATGTGGTCGCCGGTGGCGTCAAAGAGCTCTACGGGGAAGGGGCCCGAGCCGACGCGGGTGCTGTAGGCCTTGAAGACGCCGAAGACGTCGCCTATCTTGTTGGGCGCCACGCCCAGTCCGGTGCAGACGCCGCCGGTGGTGGTGGAGGAGGAGGACACCATGGGGTATGTGCCGTGGTCTATGTCGAGCATGGTGCCCTGCGCGCCCTCTGCCAGCACGCTCTTGCCCTCGGCGAGGTAGCGGTTGAGCTCTATCTCGGAGTCGGTGAGCTGGAAGGAGCGCATGTATTCCACGCCCTCGAGCCAGGTCTTCTCCTCTTCGGCGATGTCGTATTCGTAGCCGAGGTTCTGGAGAATGCGCTCGTGGCGTGCCTTGAGTGCCTTATACTTGTTGTCGAAGTCGTTGAGGATGTCGCCCACCCTGAGTCCGGTGCGCGCAGCCTTGTCGCTGTAGGTGGGGCCGATGCCCTTGCCGGTGGTGCCGATTTTGCTCTTGCCCTTGAGCGACTCGTAGGCGCGGTCGAGGGCGCGGTGGGTGGGCAGAATGAGGTGTGCGCGCTTGCTGATGTGGAGACGGTCGCGGAGCGAGTAGCCTGCGTCTTCGAGCTCCTTGGCCTCGAGCATGAAGAGGTCGGGAGCGATGACGCAGCCGTTGCCTATGATGTTGACTTTGCCCTCATCGAAGATGCCGGAGGGGATGGAGCGCAGCACGAATTTCTTGCCGTCGAATATGATGGTGTGACCTGCGTTGGGGCCGCCGGCGAAGCGTGCGACCACGTCGTATTGCGGCGTGAAGAAGTCTACGACTTTTCCTTTGCCCTCATCACCAAACACGATGCCCAACAAGGCATCCACTTTTCCTTTTGTCATGATATTTTCTGTGTAAGATGTTTTTCGTTTTTATTATCCTTTGGGCTCTGCCCAATCGGCAAAGTTAGCAAACGGCACTGACATAGCAAAAAAAACCGCTGCAAATCAGCCTTTCTCGAAAGCCGTTAGGATTTTGTCGGCCAGCGCCTCGGGTTCGTCGCCCGTCTGCGAGTACTTGAGCAGGGAGTCGTAGGCTGCCTTGCGTATGTGGGGATTGGGGTGGCGCAGCGCCGCCTGGGCCTGGTCGAGGTATTCGTTTTCTGACTGCTTCATCAGCGCATTGCCCTTCATGAAGAGGCGCGAGAGAATCAGGAAGCCGCACAGCTGGAACATGGGGCGCTCGTCGGCTATCCAGGCGAAGGCCTTGTCGGAGGCGTAGGGCAGCCGGCAGAAGAGCGACATGACGGTGTATTGCGCCTCCTCGGGATAGCGCATGGACTCAACCCAGATGTCGGCTATGTCGGGCAGAAACGACTCCACGGGCTGCACCAGTCCGGCGAGCAGGCGGCACTCGCGTATGTCCTCCTTCCAGAGGTCCTGGGCGAGCTGGTGGCTCTGTCCCAGTTCGGCAGCGATGGCGGCGAGGCGCGGCCACTCCACTCCGAAGATGACGCGGTAGGCCAGCCCCTTATCCCTGAGCGACTGCGCCAGGGGTCCGTTCATCGCCGCGCGCAGCAGCCGCTTGACGTGCTGCACGGTCGGCTGCTGGTGAGCGGCGCCAGTGTCGCCGAGATTTCCCTCTTGTGGCATGGGCGCGGTGTTATTCATTTATATATGGAAGGAAGCCGTACTTGTCGGAGTAGCGGAGCATTTGCTGGGCATAGCCCTCGGTGTAGTCTACATGTATGTCGGTGATGTTGCCGCCGGCGTCGTACTGCGGGGTGTAGACGGGGTTGATGAAGCCCTTGTAGGGCGCCAGGTCAAGGGCGTTGTAGCGCGCCAGCACCTCCTGGTGGATGACGGGGTCTACCTTGACGGCGTAGGTCTCAATCAGCTGGCGCGCGCCCTCGTAGTCGCCCTCGCTCTTGACGCGCTGAATCTCCTTGAGCAGTTCGCCAAACAGGCGGCGCAGGGCGGTGTAGTCGTTGACGCGCACGTAGGTCTTGCCGTTGAGCTTCACGAGTTCCACCACGTTGTCCTTCTTGCCGTGTTCGTAGGCCCAGCGGGCTATGAGCTGGCGGTTGCGCATGTGGGCCTCCTCGATGTCCTTGCCGGGCTGTATGCGCACGAGCTGGGTCATCAGGCCGTTCATCATATAGTGGTAGTAGTTGCTCTTGTAGGCGTCGGGCGAGGGTGTGAGGCCCAGTTCCACGAGCTTGGGGTCGGCAAGGTAGTAGAGGGCGAAGAGGTCGGCGCGGGCTTCCTCGATGGCTGAGCCGTGGGCCTTGAGCGCATCGTCGCCCACTCCGTCGAGCAGGCGGCCGCTGCCGTGGCCCAGACACTCGTGGAGGTCGGTGTGGAGGTCGTCGCACACGTCGCCGTATTTGTCGATGAGCTGGCGGGTCGCCTCGTCGATGACAAACTCTTGGTTGAAGCCGTTGCCGTGTGCCGCCTTGTTGTAGGCGTCGGTGAGGTTGCCTATGGTGACGCTCTTGGAGCCGTGCTGCTTGCGTATCCAGTTGCTGTTGGGCAGGTTGATGCCGATGGCGGTGGAGGGATAGAGGTCGCCGCCGAGTATGGCTGCGGTGATTACCTTGGCAGAAATGCCCTTGCACTTGTCCTTCTTGAAGCGCGGGTCGACGGGCGAATGGTCTTCAAACCACTGGGCGTTGGAGCTGAGCTTCTCGGTGCGGCGGGTGGCTTCGAGGTCCTTGAAGTTGGCGAAGCCCTCCCAGCTGGCCTTGAGGCCGAGTGGGTCGCCGTAGCTCTCTATGAAGCCGTTGACGAAGTCCACCACGCTGTCGGTGTCCTTGAGCCAGAGTATGCTGTAGCGGTCGAAGGTCTTGAGGTCGCCGGTGGTGTAGAATTCAATGAGGGTCTTGATCACCGCCTGCTGCTGCGGATTTTCTGCCACAGCCTCGGCCTTCTCGAGCCAGTAGACAATTTTCTGGATGGCGGGGCCGTAGAGCCCGTCCTTCACCCACTTGCGCTCCTTCAGCTGACCCTGCTCCTTGACGAGGCGGCTGTTGAGGCCGTACATCACGGGTTCGGGATTGAGGGTGTCTTTCTGCGCCTCGTAGAAAGCCTCGGCCTCAGCCTGGGTGACGCCGGCGCCGTAGTAGTTGGCGGCAGAGGTCTTGACGAGGTCTTCGCCATCCTTCTGGTTGACCCTCATAGCCATCACCGCGGGGTCGAAAATCACGGGGAACACCTCGTCGCAGAAGGCCTGCAGTGTCTGTCCCTTGCCCAGCGGCAGCTTGGCGGTGTCGACGCTGGCGAGAGCCTGACGCAGAAAGTCGGCAGAGAACTGTGGCGTCAGCTTGTGGCAGCCGTAGTGGTGGTGGATGCCGTTGGAGAACCACACCTGCTTGAGGTAGACCTCCAGCGCCTTGAAGTCGGCGCGGAGGCGGTCGCCTTGGTAGTCGGTGTAGACGGTTTCGAGCATCTTGCGGATGCGCAGGTTGTAGGCGCCGTTTTGGTCAAACAGTATGTCGCGGCCGCACAGGGCTGCTTCGCTGAGGTAGTAGACCAGGGTCTTCTGGCGCAGCGACAGTTCCTCGAAGCCTGGCACCTTGTAGCGCAACATCTGGAGGTCGGCAAAACGCTCGTTATTGTATTGGAAGTCGTCGGCGACCGCCGGGGCCGCTGAGACAGCAGACAGGACTGCACTCATGATAATGGTTTTTAGTTTGTTCATTGTTGTTCAAAAATCTTTTTTCTGTACTCCTGCGGCGTCATGCCCTTGATTCGGCAGAAGGCGTTGTAGAGGCTCTGGCGGTTGGAGAAGCCGCAGCGCATGCCTATCATCTCGCACGTCTTGCGCTGGCAGGCGGGCGACTCGAGCATTTTGCACACCTTGTTGACCCTCAGCCGCTGCAAGAGCGAGGCGAAGTTTTCGCCATAGTAGAGTGCCATCACTGCCGACACGTCGCGCGGAGCGAAGCCGTGGGCGCGGCACAGTTCGCCAGCCGAGTAGCCGGCGCGCAGATAGGCCTCGCGCACTATGACCTCATTGTTGATGGCTTGGAAGATGCGCTCGCGCTTTTCCTGGCCCAGCCTGTTGATGTATTCTTTCGCCATTAGCGACTGTGTAGAGGGGCGGGGTTATTCCACGTTGCGGTGTCTGCCGTTGTCTTCGCGCGTCTTAATCTTCAGGGGATTGGCGGACGCCTCGTCTACCTGGCGGCGGCAGAGCACAATGTCGATGGCTGTGTAGATGGCCTGGCGGAACGAGTTTTCGTCGGCCTCGCCCTTGCCGGCTATGTCGCAGGCGGTGCCGTGGTCAGGCGAGGTGCGCACCAGGTCGAGACCAGCGGTGAAGTTGACGCCGTCGTTGCCGCAGAGGGCCTTGAAGGGCGCCAGTCCCTGATCGTGATACATGGCCAGCACGGCGTCGAAGTGGCGGTACTGTCCGCTGCCGAAGAAGCCGTCGGCGGCATAGGGGCCGAAGCACTGCACGCCCTTCTCCCTCATGGCGCTGATGGCTGGCAGTATTACGTCGGCCTCCTCAGAGCCGAGGAGTCCCTCGTCGCCGTTGTGGGGATTGAGTCCCAGCACGGCTATGCGCGGCGCGCTGACCAGGAAGTCGCGGTAGAGCGAGCGCTGCAGTTGGGCTATGCGGTGCTCCACCTTCTCCTGCGTGATGCTCGCCGCCACTTCCTTCAGGGGCAGGTGGGTGGTCACGAGGGCCACCTTCATCACGGGGCTCATCAGTATCATGAGGGCGTCGCCGGGATTGCCCGTCTCGCTCTCGAAGAACTCGGTGTGGCCGCTGAAGGGGAAGTCGTCGGAGTGTATGGCGTTTTTGTTGACCGGAGCGGTCACTATGGCGTCGATGAGGCCTGCCTTGTAGTCCTCCACCGCCCTTTGGAGCGAGAGGAGCGCCGCCCTGCCGCTTTCGGGCGAGGGGTGGCCGAGGTCTATCTTGACCTCTTCGTCAAAGCAGGCTATCATGTTGAGGCAGCCGCCTACGGCGTCGCTGGCCTGCGAGATGGTCTGGAAGTTGGTCTCCAGGCCGAGGGTCTTGCGGTGGAAGATGGCTGCCTTGGGCGAACCGTAGACTATGGGCACGCACATCTCGCTCATAGCGTCGTCGGCAAAGGTCTTCAGTATCAATTCGTAGCCCACTCCGTTGAGGTCGCCGTGGGTAATGCCTATCCTTATTTTATCGTTCATCGTTGTTCTTTTATATTATATATGGTTTAAGAGTTGAATGTCTGTCGTTTTGTCAGATTTCTCCGTTTTGCTTCTTTGTGGAGAGCAGTCCGCAGGCTGCCTCTATGTCCTGCCCGCGAGAGGCGCGCAGTGTGGCGAAGAGTCCCTTGGAGGTGAGGTAGTTGCGGTTGTGCTTCATGCGGTCGGCTGGCACTCCGCGCAGCGGGCTGTCGGGAATGGAGTGGAAGGGAATGAGATTGACCCTGCAGTCCAGCCCCCTCAGCAGTTTGGCGAGGCGGTCGAAGTGGTGCACCTTGTCGTTGACGCCGTCGAAGAGGATGTACTCAAACGACAGCCGGCGCTGGTGGTTGCCCTCGCGCGGGTCTTCCTCGGTGTGGCTGCGGCAGAAGTCGTATTGGCGCAGCACCTCCACCACGTCCTCTATGGGATAAGGGCGCTGGGCGGGCATGTAGGTGGCTCTGTCTTGCGCAAAGGCGAAGTGGAGGCTGATGGCCAGGTTGCACTTGCTCTCGTCGAGGAAGCGCTTCATGCCGGGAATCAGGCCCACGGTCGACACGGTGATGCGCTTGGGGCTCCACGCCAGGCCGTAGTCGGCGGTGAGGATTTCAAGCGCCCTCATCACGTTGTCGGTATTGTCGAAGGGCTCGCCCTGCCCCATAAAGACTATGTTGGTGAGCTTGTCGAACTGCGGCAGCGAGTATATCTGGTTGAGTATGTCGCCCGCCGTGAGGTTGGCTTTGAAGCCCTGGCGGCCGGTCATGCAAAACTGGCAGCCCATCTTGCAGCCCACCTGCGACGACACGCACAGGGTGGCGCGGTCCTTTTCGGGAATGTAGACCGACTCGATGTAGTGGCCGGCGCCGGTCTGGTAGAGGTATTTCACCGTGCCGTCCTTCGACTCGGCCTTGCCGGCGGGGCGCTGCCTGCCCAGCTCGAAGTTGTCGCTGAGCAGTTGCCTCACTTTCTTCGACACGTTGGTCATGTCGTCGAAGCTGAAGATTTGTTTCTGATACAGCCACTGCGCCACCTGGCCCGCCACAAAGCGGGGCTGGCCCAGTTCTGCCATGGTCTGCTGCAATTCAGCCAGGGATTTTCCTGAAAGCTGCGGTTTTTCCATCGTTGTAAAAGTATTTTACCACAAAGGTAACAAAAAAGAGCCTTACACCGGGCTCTTCTGTAAGATTTTTTCGCCCTCGCGCCACGGGCTGGCGTCGCCGGAGCACTGCGCCAAATCGCTGCGCAGCCAAATAAGGAGGCGGCATCAGCGCAAGTCGCACAGAGGCCTTGGCGCACTTCACACCGTGGCTTTGACGCACGACACTATTTCCGCTTGCCGCCCTTCTACCTTGAACTTCACCTCGTGGTCGGCAAAGACGAAGCCGTAGACGCGGCTGGCGTCGTGACCGTAGCGGGGCCGCGGGTCGCACGCCACCACTCGGCGCAGGACCTCGGCCTTAGCCTCGCCAAGGCTTGCCACCACCTCTGGCGGCATGCTTACGTCGAGGGTCTCGCCGCCCGTATATGCCTGGCCGGCGGTGAAGCCGCTGCGGGCGTCGGGGTGGGCGTCGGTGTAGGCCAGATAGGGCTTGACGTCGTAGATGGGAGTGCCGTTCATCAGGTCGGCGCCCTCCACCAGCAGCACCGGGCCGTCGGCGGCGCCGTAGTCCACGCCACGCAGCCTGACTGCCGACAGACCTATGTTGTTGGGACGGAAGGGCGAGCGGGTGGCAAAAACCCCTACCCTCGCGTTGCCGCCCAGCCGGGGCGGACGCACTGTGGGCGACCACTGCTGGCGGTGGGCCTCGCTGAAGTCCCACAACAGCCACACGTAGTCGAAGTCTTCGATACCTCTCAGCGCGTCGGCGTTGCGGTATTCGGGCTCAAAGACTATGCGCCCTTGCAGCCCGCTGACCACGCCGCTCTGGCGCGGCACGCCAAACTTGCTGCCAAAGTCGGTCTCGATATGCGCTATGGGCTTTATTTCCATTTATAAACGCAGAGCTATGACATTACGAAATTGTCGGGGGAGCGACCCCCGGTGGGGAGGCTGCCCTTACGACAGTCCCTCTATCTCGCCGTTGACGATGTCTATGCGCTCAGCCTGCGGGCTCTTGGGCAGGCCGGGCATGCGCATTATGTCGCCGGCAATGAGCACCACAAACTCAGCGCCCATGTTGATGACTATGTCGCGAATGTTGACGGTGAAGTTCTCGGGCACGCCGTAGGCCTTGGCGTCGGCGCTGAACGAGAACTGGGTCTTGGCCACGCAGATGGGGAAGCGCGAGGCGCCCAGCGCGTCTATCTTGGCGAGCATCTTCTTGGCGGCGGGACTGAAGGTCACGGCCTTGGCTCTGTATATGCGCTTGGCCACAGCCTCGGCCTTGGCCTCTATGGAGTCGGTGTCGGCATAGCAGAGGTTGAGCTCTGCCGACGGCTTCTGGTCTATCGTGTCTACCACCAGGCGGGCCAGTTCTTCAGCGCCGCTGCCGCCCTCGTTGAAGGCGTTGTTGACGGCAAAGCCCACGCCGGTCTCCTCGCAGTGGCGGCGGCAGAAGTCTATCTCCTCGTCGGTGTCGGCTGCAAAGCGGTTGAAGCACACCACCACCGACTGGCCGAACGACTGGAGGTTGGCGATGTGGCGGTCGAGGTTCTTGATACCCTCTTTCAGGCCGTCCATGTTGGGTTCCTTGATGGCGTCGAGCGCCACGCCGCCGTGCATCTTGAGTCCCTGTGTCGTGGCGACTATCACGGTCAGGGCGGGCTGCAGGCCGGACTTGCGGCACTTGATGTCGTAGAACTTCTCGGCGCCGAGGTCAGCGCCAAAGCCGGCTTCGGTCACCACATAGTCAGCCAGGCTGAGTCCCATCTTGGTGGCGAGCACCGAGTTGCAGCCGTGGGCTATGTTGGCAAACGGACCGCCGTGCACTATGGCGGGGGTGTTCTCCACCGTCTGCACAAGGTTGGGCTTCAGGGCATCGGCGAGCAAGACGCAGATGGCGCCTGCCACACCGAGGTCCTTCACGGTGAAGGGCTTGCCGTCGATGGTGATGCCGAGCAGTATGTTTTCTATGCGGCGGCGCAGGTCGTCGGGACCGCTGGCCAGGCAGAGCACCGCCATTATCTCGCTGGCGGGCGTGATGTCAAAGCCGCTCTCGGCGGTCACTCCGTTGGTCTTGGCGCCCAGTCCGGTGACTATATAGCGCAGGTTGCGGTCGTTGACGTCGAGCACTCGCTTCCACAGCACTTCCTTCAGGGCAAATCCCTCGTCGCGGTGCTGGTATATGTAGTTGTCGAGCAGTGCCGATATCATGTTGTGGGCTGAGGTGATGGCGTGGAAGTCGCCCGTGAAGTGGAGGTTGATTTTGTCCATGGGCAGCACCTGGGCGTAGCCGCCGCCTGCCGCTCCGCCCTTCATGCCGAAGCAGGGGCCCAGCGAGGGCTCGCGCAGCACGGTCAGGGCCTTCTTGCCTATGCGGCACAGTCCCATGGCGAGCCCCACGCTCACGGTGGTCTTGCCTATGCCTGCCTTGGTGGGCGTGATGGCGGTCACGAGTATCAGCTTGCTCTTGCCTGCCTTCTTCTCGTCGATGAGGTCCAGGGGCAGTTTGGCGATGTAGTGGCCGTAGGGCTCGATGGCTGCGTTGTCTATGCCCAGCGACTCCGCCACTTGGGCGATTGGCTTCAACTTGGCCTCGCGGGCTATCTGTATGTCTGATTTCATATTGCTATATATATAAGGTAGGAATGACTAAATGCCTGCTGTGTGCAAACCGGGCTTTGACAACTGCACAGTCAAGGCCGATTTGTCAGCAAATATAACATTTTTTTCACATAAAGTCAGCCATTTGTGGCAAGAAACCGTATCACGCAACTCCAGAATGTAGTAATTTTGCATGAAATTTCAAATTTTTCTAAAAATATCATGTACACGTTTATTGTTTGCTTGATTTGCCTCGTCGCAGGCTACTTTGTTTACGGAAAAATAGTGGAAAAGATTGTTGAGCCCGACGCCGAGCGCACCGCACCGTGCTACGCCCTGCGCGACGGAGTGGACTACATACCTATGCCCACGTGGAAAGTCTTCCTCATTCAGTTTCTCAACATTGCGGGCACTGGCCCAATCTTCGGCACCATCCTCGGACTGCTCTACGGTCCTGCAGCCTACTTCTGGATTGTGTTTGGCTGCATCTTCGGCGGTGCCGTCCACGACTACATCTCGGCCATGATATCGCTCAAGCGCAACGGCGCCTCGCTGCCCGAAATCATTGGCGACGAACTGGGCAACACGGCGCGCATCACCCAGCGCGTTCTGGCCCTGCTGCTCATGATCATGGTGGTGGCGGTGTTTGTCAAGACGCCTGCCGGACTGCTCAACAACATGACGGGCGACATAGGCAGCCTCAACGGCTACTGGTTTTGGGTGGTCATCATCTTCGCCTACTACCTGCTCGCCGCCACACTGCCCGTCGACAAGATTATCGGCAAGGTCTACCCCCTCTTCGGCGTCGTGCTGCTGTTTATGGTGGTGTGCCTCTTTTTTGGCATTTTCTTCAACAACACCGGCAACCTGCCTGAAATAAACGAGGCCTTCGCCAACCACAACCCCAACAGCGGCGACCTGCCGCTCTTCCCCGGCATCTGCATCACCATAGCCTGCGGAGCCGTGAGCGGATTCCACGCCACACAGAGCCCCATGATGGCGCGCTGCCTCAAAAGCGAACGCTACGGACGCCGCGTATTCTACGGCGCTATGATTACGGAGGGCGTCGTGGCAATGGTCTGGGCTGCCGCCACACTGCTGTTTGCCAGCAATCTGACCGGCGTGGAGGGCGACACTCCCTACGCCAGAATCTACAACGCCATGTATGACCCCGCCACCAGCTCGGTCAATCCAGGTCTCTTGGTCAACAAACTGTGCAACGACTGGCTCGGCACCACCGGCGCCGTGCTCGCCATTCTCGGTGTGGTCATAGCGCCCATCACCACCGGCGACACCGCCATGAGGTGCGCCCGGCTGATTTCTGCCGACATGTTCAAGATCAAGCAAAACAAGGTGATGATGAGGCTGCTCCTGTGCCTGCCGGTGTTCGCCATCAGCACCGTGCTGCTCTTCATCAAGTTCGACGTGCTGTGGCACTACTTCTCGTGGTTCAACCAGACGTTCTCCATCTTCACCTTTTTCGCCATCACCGTCTACCTCGCCAAGCTCCACAAACCCTACATCATATCGCTCATTCCGGGCATGTTCATGGTCTGCGTGTGCGTCACCTACATCTGCGTCGACCACTCCAGCCTCGACCTGGGCGGGCAGGTCTCCAACTTGGTCGGCATAGCCTGCGCCCTCGCCACCGGCGTGTGGTTTGTGACGTGGAGGCATAAGTTCATCAGCAAAACCAGCAAACTATGAACATAGGCGACAAAGTCAGGTTTCTCGACAGCGTGGGCGGCGGACGCGTCACCGGATTTCAGGGCCGCGACACCGTCTTGGTGGAGGACGAGGACGGATTTGAAGTGCCCGTGCCCATACGCAAGTGCGTGGTCGTAGACTCCGAGAAGGAGAAGCGCATCAAGGCCACCGACACTCCCGACACCGAGCCGCGCCGGCAGAGCGCCAAGGCCAGCGCCGACGAGCCGGAGCCCGAACTGGAGCCTGCCGACCGCCCCGTCACCTACAGGCCTCCCGTCAGGGAGCGCAAGGGCGGCGACGAACTCAACCTCTACTTGTGCTTCGAGCCTGCCGCGCAGTCGCCCTCGGGCGCGCCCTGCGGACCGGCAGCGCTGTCCCACAGCGAGTTTGACCTCTATTTCATCAACGACTCCAACTACTTCGTCACCTACACGCTGCTCTGCGGCGCGGAGGGCATCTGGCGACTGCGCCACACCGACACCGCCGAGCCCAACACCAAGGTCTTTGTGGAGACCGTGGGGACCGACGCGCTCAACCAGCTGCAGCACATCTGCATGCAGGCGCTGGCGTTCAAGCAAGACCGCACCTTCGCCCTCAAGGCGCCCCTCAGCGCTGAGCTGCGACTCGACCTCACGCGCTTCTACAAGCCCCACCTCTTCAGGCCCAACGACTTCTTCACCACGCCGGTGCTCACCGTCACCGTGGCTGACCACGACACCGCCGCCAGCGACCCGCGCGCTGCCAAGGGCGGCGACACCGTCATCACGCCACTCGCCGCAGCCATTGGCGACGGCCGCAATCCCAACGCGAAGCCAAACGCCAAAGCCAAAGCAGCGCGGCCCATCGGCGACGAAGTGGTGGACCTCCACATCGACGAACTGCTCGACACCACCGCCGGCATGACGCCCGCCGACATACTGGAATACCAGCTCGACGCCTTCCGCAAAAAGATGGACCAGTGCGTCAAGACCAAAGGCAAACGCATCGTCTTCATCCACGGCAAGGGCGACGGAGTGCTGCGCAACAAAATCACGCAAGAACTCAAGCGCCGCTACCCCAGGTGCAACTGGCAGGACGCCTCGTTCCGCGAATACGGCTTCGGGGCCACACTGGTCATAGTGCACTGACAGCGCCAAAAACCAACGGCACAGCGCCCACAACACCACCACCGCCATGATAACCATACGCCCCGCACAAAAGCGCGAAGCCTCTGAAATAGCCTCGCTCATCATGGAGGCCATGAACCCCGACTGCTGCAGGTGGTTCTACGGCCCGCAACACACCGACATAGACTTTCACAAATTCATGACCAGCCTCGTAGAGGCCGGCAACACGCAATACAGCTACCTCAACACGCTCGCGGCATACGAGACCGACGAAGACATTCTTGCCGGCATGCTCGTGAGCTACGACGGCGCCCTCCTGCGCCAGCTGCGCCAACCCTTCGTTGACGGCATGAAGAAATGGTTCGGCCGCGACTTCTCCTCGCTCGACGACGAGACACAGGCGGGCGAACTCTACCTCGACTCGCTGTGCGTGAAACCCATGTTTCGCGGCATGGGCATAGCCACCAGCCTGCTCCGCGCCAGCTTCGAAAAGACGCGCCAGCTACACCTCCCATGCACCGGACTGCTCGTAGACCAAGGCAATCCCAAGGCCGAGAAACTCTACACATCCCTCGGCTTCACCGTGGCCAACGAAGCCTCGTGGGGCGGACACCCCATGCGCCACATGACCCGCCCAGCCGACGCCGAATAATCCGCCGACAAAGCCAACGCTGCGGACAATACAAAAGGCAGCGAGCGCTGGATAAAGAAACCTATTGTTCATGAAAAAAATCACGATGCTCGGCACGGGCAACGCCCTCGCCACACGCTACTACAACACGTGCTTTGTGGTGCAACAAGACGACACCCTGCTGATGGTCGACGCGGGTGGCGGTAACCAGATATTCAACCAACTGCAGCGGGCGGGCATCCCCCTGTCTGGCATCCACCATTTGTTTCTCACTCACGCCCACACCGACCACGTGCTCGGCGCCGTGTGGGTGGCGCGAAAAATCATGCAGGAGATGAAGGGCGGCGCCTACGAGGGCGTCTTGCACATCTACGGCAACGAGAAGGTGACGGGCGTTCTGGAATGGATTTGCCGCAACACGCTGCCCGCCAAACTCACCTCACTGCTTGGCTCGCGGGTCCTCCTCCACCGCCTCAGCGACGGCGAAGCCTTCGACATCGGCTCCTGGCATCTCCACTGCTTCGACATCCTCTCCACAAAGGAGCCGCAGTTCGGCTTCCGCATCGACTTCCCCGACGGCACCTCGATGGCGTGCCTGGGCGACGAACCCTACAATGAGCGCAACCGCCGCTGGGTGGACCATGCCGACTGGATGCTCGCCGAAGCCTTCTGCCGCCACGACGACGCCGACCGCTTCCATCCCTACGAGAAGCACCACAGCACCGCGCTCGACGCTGCCCGCCTGGCCGACAGCCTCGGCGTGCCCAACCTCGTGCTCTACCACACGGAGGACAAGACCGACAACCGCAAGGCCACCTACACGGCTGAGGCGCAGTCCGCCTACCACGGCCGCGTCTGCGTGCCCGACGATTTGGAAGTAATCAACATGGACCAGTGACTGCCGCGCCACTGCCAAAAACACATAAAAAACACAACTCCGGCAAACAAAACAGCACAAAATAATGCCGTTTTAAGATTTTTTAACCACCCTTTCGCGCCGCTCCGTCAAAAAGTGTGCCACAACCTTTGCCGCGCATGCAGAAATAGGTAATTTTGCGCGCCGTTTCGAGAGAAAGTACCGCAAACCACGAAAATCCGCGCACCACACCCCCAGCGCAACAACACGCACACATAGCCAACAACCATATAACCACCACAATATGCGTCAAATCAAGATTACTGTACAGCCCACCGACAGAGGTGCAGCAGGCATGGGCCGCTATCTCGGCGAACTGAGCCGCCTCCAAATGATCACCACAGAAAAGGAGGTAGAACTCGCGCGCCGAATCCGCGAAGGCGACGAACGGGCGGAGAAGGAACTCGTCAACGCCAACCTGCGCTTCGTAGTCAGCGTGGCAAAACAGTACAGCAACCAGGGACTCGAACTCAACGACCTCGTGCAGGAAGGCAACATCGGACTCATTCGCGCTGCCAAAAAATTTGACGAGACCAGAGGCTTCAAGTTCATCTCCTACGCCGTGTGGTGGATTCGCCAAAGCATCCTCCAGGCCATCTCCGAA
>CAVGQS010000048.1:0-16374 GCA_963631415.1 Lactococcus garvieae
ACTACTTAAAAATTCTTAAGTGCGCGCCCGACGTAACGCACTGGAAATGAGGCGCGCACAAAACGTGTGAATTTTCACGAAAAGGGCTTTTGGGCAGGAGGTTCAGCGGTTCGAATGTTAGAGGGTTTTAGCGGACGGCAATGATGCGGAAATGGTTATCCGTTTATGACGGTCCGGAAAAATTAAGTCCGCGCGAGATGACGCCAAGTCCTTGTCTGATGAACTGAAGTCCTGGTTTTTTCAACAGAGGTGTTTTCCCCCTCAGCGGCGGTCGGCAAGAGGCACAAAAAAAGTCCGGAAACCGCATTGTTCGGTTTCCGGACTTCAGTGATTGTGGCAGTGCCGCTTATCTCAGGCCAAGCTTCTTGGCTATTTTGTCAGGTATGGCGTTCTTGTTGATGAGAATGTTCATGGTCTTGTAGGCGGCATAGGCCTTGGAGATGTAGCCGAAGCCTTTGTACTTGCCGTAGAGTCCCCACGAGTTCTTCATCATGTAGTACTCCTTGCCGTTCTGGTCCTTGGCGATGCCGTAGATGATCATGCCGTGGTCGTCGGTGGTCTCCCAGTTGTCGTAGGCCTCCTGGCGCAGTTCCTGGGTGATGACCATCTCGCCGCTCTCAGAGATAGAGGGGTTCTTGCCGCCGGTCTTGCCAATCCAGCGTTCCTGGTCGCTGCCTTCGCCGCCCACGCTGCTCTTCTTTGCGTTGACGGGCACGGTTGCCACGCTGCTCTTGTCGCGGCTGAAGTAGCTCTCGCTCACGTCAGCGCCCCAGGCGAAGGCGTAGCCGTTGTTTACGGCATAGTCCATCACTTCCATAAACTCGTCGAGGGGCAGGTTGTAGCTCATTCCCCAGCGCCAGTTGTCCTGCACTTCTATCACGAACTGCTCGTAGAAGGGGTGGTGTGTGTAGGAGGTGAGGCTCACATAGTCGTCCCAGTCGAGGCCGAGGCTTGCGGCAAAGGTCTTGGGGGTGTATTTCTTGCCTTCATATTTGAACTCTTCGGGCAGCTTGCCGAGATAGGAGTCGTAGATGGCCTGCAGTCCGTTCTTCCAGCAGGGGCTCAGCGTTTTGGGGGCGCCGGCGCCGGTGAGGCTCTTGACGTAGGCGGTAGCCACCTTGTCAAGCTCGTTGTGGTCGAAGAGGGTGTCGCCATAGAGGCTGCCGGCAGGCACCGTGGCGCTCTCGGGACACAGTCCGTAGTTCTTGGCGCAGTACACCACGTCGTAGAAGCTGCCGCCCTGCGAGAAACTGATGTCGCCGTGCATGCGCACGTGGGCCTGGGCGCGGTCCATCATGGTGTGGTGCACCACGAAGGCTTCGCTGAGGTCGTAGGTCTTGCCCGTCTTGCGCAGTATCTCCGACTCGAAGTAGCCGAGCGAGGAGAAGCACCAGCATGTGCCTGAGCGGTTCTGGTTCTTCACAGAGGTGATGGGGGCTTCCTTGATCACTGTGAATTTGAGTTCTTCCTTTTCGTTGTCTTTCTTCTCCTGGGCGCTGGCGGTCAGGGAGATGCCCAGCATGCCGATGGCGAAGAGGGCAGCGAATGTTGTTCTGATTTTCATATTTGTTGCTTTTTGTTTGGTGTTGTTTCGGGGTGTTGGTGGCGGGTGGAAAGCCGGTGGGCGTCAGGAGAAGTGGAACTCCTGCACGTATTTCTCCACGTCGTCGGCGTGGTAGGGTATGGTGTCGCGTCCCAGGAAGCGTGCTCCGTTGTCGGTTATCAGCACGTCGTCTTCTATGCGTATGCCGCCAAAGTCCTTGTATTTCTCAATTACGTCAAAGTTGAGGAACTCGCTGTTGGTGTTGTTGGCCTTCCAGTTGTCGATGAGGTCGGGAATGAAGTAGATGCCGGGCTCGTCGGTCACCACAAAGCCTTTCTGCAGGCGGCGTCCCATGCGCAGGCTGGCTGTGCCGAACTGCGTGGAGGGTTGTATCTCGTCGTCATACCCCACGTTGGTCTGCCCCAGGTTTTCCATGTCGTGCACGTCCATGCCCATCATGTGGCCCAGTCCGTGGGGCAGGAAGAGGGCGTGGGCTCCGGCAGCCACGGCTTCGTCGGTGTTGCCCTTCATCAGTCCGAGGTCTTTGAGTCCGTCGGTTATGAGGCGGCACACGTCCATGTGCACGTCATACCACATCACTCCTGGCTTGGCCTTGACCAAGGCGAGGTCGTGGGCTTTCTCAACTATGGTGTAGATGTCGCGCTGGCGGTGGGTGAACTTGCCGCTGATGGGGGTGGTGCGGGTGTGGTCTGAGCAGTAGTTGTTTACGGTCTCAGCGCCGGCGTCCACCAGCAGCAGCCTGCCTGCCTCGAGGTAGCTCATCTTGGGCGCGCCGTGGAGTATCTCGCCGTGCATCGTCACGATTGACGAAAACGACACCTTGCAGCCCAGGGCGTTGGCTATGCCGTCGATGGTGCCGCCTATGAAGTGTTCGGTCACTCCGGGCTGGGCGAGCTTCATGGCGGTGGTGTGCATCTTGAAGCCTATGGAGCAGGCGCGCTCTATCTCCTTAATCTCGTCGTCGCTCTTGGTGGAGCGCAGCGTCACTACGGCCTTTATCAGTTCGCTGGAGGCTGCCTCCTTCTGCTGCGCCGGCTTGATGCCGAGCAGTTCTTCGAGCAGTATCATGTGGTCGTGGCGGTAGGGCGGCAGGAAGTGCACTTTCTGTCCGCTCTGCTTGGCGGCCGCCACGAGTTCCGCGAGCTTGGCGAAGGGTGCGGCTTCTGCCACTCCCACTGCGTCGGCCATGTTGCGGATGCTCTCCACGCTGCCGTACCACACTATGTCGTCGATGTCGATGTCGTCGCCCACCAGATACTCCTTGTCGTTGTCAATGTCAATGATGCCGGCGAGTCCGTCGCGCATGGCTCCGAAGAAATAGAGGAAGCTGCTGTCCTGGCGGAAGGTGTAGCAGTTGGCGGGATAGTTGGCGGGGCTGTCGTTGTTGCCCAGTATGACGATGAGTCCGTTGCCCACAAGCTTCTTGAGGGCCTGGCGCCTGTCGATGTAGGTTTCTTTGCTAAACATATTACTATGGTGTTTTTAGTATGCTTTGCGAAATTACAATAATATTTCTGTAAACGGGATTTTTCCAGTCATGAAAAAAGTCACGGGCGTCATGCCTGCCGGCTCATCAGCTTGTCGTAGGCGCGCTTGAGCCCCTCGAGGTCGTCGAGCAGCTCCCGGCGCGGCAGCGCTACGTTGAGCCTCATAAACATAGTGCCGTTGTGGCCCAACATGCTGCCCTCGTTGAGGAACAGGTTGGCGTCGTTGAGGTAGAAGTCCACGAGTTCTTTCTCGCTCTCGAAGGGCATCTCCCTGTTGTCCAGAAAGACGAGGAACGACGCCTCTGTCTTCATCGGCTTTATCTTGGGGCAGTTCGCTGCCAGAAACTGCTCGGCGGCGGCAATGTTGCCGGCCACGTAGCTGAGCATCTGGTTGAGCCACTCCTCGCCCTCCTCGGTGTAGCACGCCTGCAGGCAGTCGTAGGAGAAGGCGTTGCCCACGGTCACGTCGGCCTGTTTGAGGAAGTGGTAGAACCGCTCTCTCAGCGCGCTGTTGTGGCTGAAGCAGTATGACGTCACTATGCCCGGCATGTTGAAGGCCTTGCTCGGCGCCATGAAGGTGAGGCTGTTCCTCTCTGCCTCTTCCGAAATCATGCAGAAGGGTATGTGCTTGTGGTCGGCGTGGGTCATGTCGGCGTGTATCTCGTCGCTCACCACCAGCACTCCGTGTTTCTTGCACAGGTGCGCCAGCCGCTTGAGTTCTTCGGGCCGCCACACGGTGCCGCCGGGGTTGTGGGGATTGCACAGCAGCATCATCTTGCAGCCGGGCAGTTTCGCCTCCAGATCGTCAAAGTCCATCTCGAAGCGCCCGTCCACCAGCCTCAGCGGGCTCTCCACCTTGGTCCTTCCGTTTATCTCTATGATGTGGTGGAAGGGGTGGTAAACGGGGGTCTGAATGAGTATTTTGTCGCCCTTTTCGGTCAGGGCGCAGATGGCGTGGTGCAGTCCCGGCACTATGCCGGCTATGAAGTGTATCTGCTCCTCGCAGAGCTTCACGCCGTAGCGGCGCCCCAGCCAGCCCGTGATGCTGTCGTAGTATTGCTTGGAGGGCACGGTGTAGCCCAGCACTCCATAGGCGAGCCGCTTGTTGATGGCCCTATATATAAAAGGTGGGGTCTCAAAGTCCATGTCGGCTACCCACAGGGGGCGTACGTCCTTCTTGCCGGTGCTCTCTATGATGGAGTCCCACTTCAGGCAGTCGGTGCCTATGCGGTCTACGTGTTTGTCGAAGTCGTAGGTTGCCATGGCTCTCTCACTTCTTTTGGGTGGCGAGACCGGCGAGGTAGCACACGGTGGCTACCGCCATGCCGTTGATGGAGGGGATGCCCCAGTCTACGAGGTTGGCGACCACGGCGCCTGCCACTACGCCCAGCACTGCCCAGATGTCCACCGTCTTGTTCTGGTTCCACTCCGGCTTGTTGCGCTTCACGAAGTAGCCGATGATCAGGATGATGCCCACTGGCGGCAGGGTGCAGTTCAGTATGTTGAGGTAGCCGCAGAAGTTGTTGTAGAGCCACACTGCAGCAATGATGCCCACGATGCCGCTCACGAGCACCATCGTGCGCTTCTTGGTGCCGAATATGTTGGCCAGTCCGAGGCCGGTGGAGTAGAGGGCGTTGTCGTTGGTGGTCCAGATGTTGAGGCCAAGCACGAGTATGGCGGCGTAGAACATGTTGAGTCGTATCATCACGTCAAAGATGTCGTTGCCGCCCACGTAGATGTAGCTCACTGCTCCGAAGAGAAACATCAGGCTGTTGCCGATGAAGAAGGCTATGATGGTGAGTATGCAGCCCGCCTTGCCGGTCTTGGAGAATCGCGAGAAGTTGGGCGTGGCTGTGCCGCCGCTGATGAAACTGCCTATCGCCAGTCCCGCGCCCGCAATGACGCTCATGGTCTTGGTGCCCTCGTTGAACTGGTCCACAATTCCTTTGTCGCCCTGCATGGCTGCCATCACCATGGCCACGGTGCCCAGTATGGCTACGCACGGCACGGCCACGTAGCTCACGATGGACAGACCCTTGATGCCGAAGTACGCCGACGAAATCATGCAGATGCCGGCAATCGCCACCATGGTGTAGATGGCCACCTGGCTGTCGCCAAACGCCACCCTGGCAATGGGGATGGCAAACATGGCGAGGCCCACGCCGAACCATCCGGTCTGGGTGAAGCTAATCATGGCGCTGGGCAGATAGCTGCCCTTGGTGCCAAACACCTTCACGGCGAGCAGGTCGAGGCTCAGGCCGCTCTTCGCTCCTATGTATCCCAGCGCTCCTGTGTAGGCGCCCAGGATGGCGCCGCCCAATAGCATGGCGGCGATGAAGTTGGTGAAGTCAAGTCCCTTGGCCATCTCCTGACCCACCCACATGCTGGCGGAGAAGAAGGTGAAACCCATCATGATCATGAAGATGCTCTGGTTGCTCTTGCGTGCGCTCGGGCTCACGGGCGACGACTGGAAGTCGATGTCGTTGCTTACCGGAGCCGACTGGAAGACGATGTCGTTGTTTGAAGTGCTCATTTTGTTGTGCTGTATTGTTATTATTTTTTGTATTTCTCAAATGCTTGGCCTATCTCCTGCAGCCTCACCTCGGCTATGTGCTTGAGGTTGCGCTTGTGGCTCTTCTGCCTGAACTTCTCCTCGCTGCGGTAGAGGGCCTCCAGCGTGACGGCATCAGCGGTCAGCCCCTCCTCGTAGTGGTTGATGGCGAGCCACTCCTCGTAGGACGCGGGCGAGGGATAGCCTATCTTCTCGTCGGTAAACGCCTTCATGTTTACCTTGTCGGCCACGGCGCGTATGTCGCGCCAGTATTCCTCCACCTCGGCGCAGTGCTCCTGGATTTCATAGCGGCGCGCGCCGCCGTCATAGATGATGCACTTCTCAAAGATGGCGTTGTCGTTCTCGAGCACCGCCTTGCGGTATTCGGGCGCCAGCACCGAGTTGTTCCAGTAGAAGTCTATGTTGGGCACGTTCACTCCCGTCACGCCGCGGGTCTGGTAGACGCTGAAGATGCCCTCATAGAACACGCAGGTGAAGCCCTCAAAGTCGGGCCAGTACTGCCTTATCTGCTCCGTGAAGGTCTCCATCAGGTTGAAAGCCCTGGTGCCGCCAATGGTGAAGAAGATGACGCGGCGCAGCCTCGCCCCGCGCTTCCTGTACTTGTCCAGAATGTACTCAAAGCACAGCTTCAGGGTGTCGCCCGTGGCTATGATGTCGCCTATGACCATCGTGCCGTCGTCCACAATGTAGTATTTCTGGTACTTTATGTCCAGGCCCTTGATTTCCTTGTTCTCGATAATCCTCTCACACGACAGGAAGTTGATGTTGTCGACCTGTATGCCCGCCCTGAAGCAGCTCTCCTCTACCGAGTAGTTGAGTCCGCCGCGCAGTATGGTCAGTATGTCGACGCTGTCGGTCAGTCCCTGGCTCTTGAAGTAGTTGAGCGCCTCGATGGTGGGTGGCATCGTGTCGAGGTAGGTTTGGAAGCCCACCTCTTCGGGTCTCATCAGCAGCCGCTGCGACCCCTTGTAGGTGGCGACGAAGTAGTTGTTTGTGAGATTGGGGGCGTCGAGTTTGTATAGGGTCACGTCGTCCTTGTAGAGCGACCCGTCGTCGGGGCGTTCTACCAAGGTCAACCGGGTGTTGTCCAGATAGTTATGCATAGTGTCGTGTTGGTTTTTGCCTGTTCTTTTGTGATTACAATCTGCGAAGATAAACATATTTTCATGATTTTTCCGCTTTTTTATACCGGAAACAGTGCTTTAGGAGTCAATGCGAAAAAAGAAAGTGACTGCTCCACCGCGCTTAATACGGCGAACTTCGTTAAATTTGCCAAAAACCATAATACAGTGAAAAACGATTTCTACGACAGGCTGGCGGCTCTGCTCCGCCGGCCCTACGACGAGGCGTCCCTCGAAGAGCTCTACGTCATCATGCGTCTGGTCTGCGAAGAGGCGTGCCCCGAGCGCATGCTGTGTCCCGACCTCTTCTCGCTGCTCGAGGCGGTGTGCGCCAGCCGCAGCGTCCCCAAGCCGATGGCTGACGGGCTGCAGAGGCTGCGCCGCAGGTCTGAGGGCAGCGCCGCGATGGACAAAGGGGATTTCCTGGCAGGGGCAGGCCTGCTGGCTGACTTCATAGAGCTCGTCAGCGAAAAACCCGTGCCAGAAGAACTCCGCGAACTCCTGACCTCCAAAAACGGCGCCTCGGCAGTGGGGGAGTCGCGCCTGCCCAACAGCGGCGAGGGCAGCTATCCTCTGCTCCGCGTGAGGGTGGTCAGCGTAGACGGCTCTTGCGTCACCGCCCGTGCCGACAGCGACGCGCTTCCTAATATAATAAGGATAGACTGCGCAAAGGCGGGCGACGACGGTTGCCTGGCTTATGTGGCCAGCCTTGTCCACAAAGGCTCGATGCTCAACCTGCTCGACGCCAGCGTGACGGGCCAGGGCGAGTGCGTGCCGCAGTGGATAATCTTCGAACCGGACTATTTGGCGTCGCCGTCCCGCGTGGCGGCGGTCTTCGAGGCCCAAGGCGCTTCGCCCTACAACTATTTCCTGAAGATGTTCGCGCCGTCAGACCTGACCATGCCGCTGCTGCTCGGTAATGCTTCGGGAGAGTTTCTCGACGACCTCTTGGCTGAGGCGCAGAGCGACGGTGGCGAAACGGCGACCTATGCGGCGTCCATAAGCAAGGCGTTCCGCAAGATGCCAGTAGACTTCTCGCTGCTCATGACCACTCCCCACAAGGCCGCCGAGTTCCACGCCGAGGCTCAGCAGCAGTTCAACAACATACGGAGCCTGCTGCAGAGCCAAATCAATGCAGCCGGCGGCTTCCGCCTCGACGAGTCGCTCCTCGAACCGACGCTGGTGTGCCCCCAGGCGGGACTGGCGGGCCGCGCCGACTTCATGCAGTGCGACGGCAGCCGGCTCATAGAGCAGAAGAGCGGCAAGCGCGACGACTATTGGAACACGGGCCGCGAGCCTCACCTTGTGCAGCTCCTGCTCTACCAGGTCATGATAAACCACTCCCTTGGGGGCGGCGGCAGCGACATGCGCGCCTACCTCCTCTATTCGCGCTACCCCGACGGACTGATGCTGCAGCGCTCTGACAAGGCGCTCCTCTACCGCGCCCTCGAGATGCGCAACAGAATTGTCAGCATGACGGAGCGCATCGCCAACGGCGAGCTCGGCGAGGTGATGACCGAGGTCACTGCCGACGACCTCCGCCTCGCCGATGTCAGCGACAAGTTTTGGTTCGTATATGCCAAGCCGCGCATCGACCGCGTGCTGGGGCGTTTTGCCCAGGGGCGCAAGGCTGACGACCTGGCCTACCGCTATGCGGTGAGGTTCTGCGCCTTCCTTATGAAAGAGAACTGGTACGACAAAATGGGCAACCCCGCCAGCGGCTCCCACGGCTACGCCGACCTGTGGAACAGTCCGGCGATGGAGCGCATAGCCACCGGCGACACCCTTGCCGGCCTCGCCATAAAGAAGTTGCTCACCGCCAACGACAGGATAGACTCCTTGGTCTTCACGCTGCCCGAAGACGCCCGCAGCCGCCAGTCCAACTTCCGCCTCGGCGACGCCGTGCAGATATACAGCTACGAGGGCGGCAAGCCCAACGTGTCGGCGCAGTGCACCTTCCGAGGCAAGCTCGCCCGCCTCACGCCTGAGGAGGCTGAGGTGGCGCTCTCCAATCCGCAGCACCAGCTGCCCTTGTTCTCCAACGCCCCCGGCCGACACTTCGCCATAGAGCACGACCACATAGACGCCAGCAACGCAGTGCTGTGCCGCAGCCTGTTTGCCTTCATGAACATGCAGCCCGACAGGCAGGACAGCTTCTTGCTCACCCGCCTGCCGGAGAAGGGGACAGCGGCGCCCCTGTGCGCCGACTACGGCCGCTTCAACGGCCTCGTGGCGCTCGAGCGGGCGTCGCGCGAGTGGTTTCTCGTGATAGGTCCCCCGGGCTCGGGCAAGACGTCGCGCGCCCTGCGCCACATGGTGGAGGAGGAACTGCGCGCCTCTCAGCACTCGCGCCTCCTGCTGCTTGCCTACACCAACAAGGCGGTCGACGAACTGTGCGGCATGCTCGAGAAAATCATAGCCGACACGCCCCAGCTGCTCGGCGACTACCTGCGCCTGGGCCACCAGGTGTCGGCGTCGCCCGAATACCATCCGCGCATGCTCGACAGCAGGGTGGCTAACGGCTGCGGCAACGTGAAGGCGGTGCGCGACCTCTTGGCACAGACGCGCGTGGTGGTGGCGACCACCACCACCATGTCGAAGCAGACGATGCTGCTGGGCAGCTGCGACTTCGAGGTGGCGTTCGTTGACGAGGCGTCGCAGATTCTCGAACCCCACATGCTGCCCGTCTACACGCAGGGCCGGATAGGGCGCTTCGTGCTGGTGGGCGACCAGAAGCAACTGCCCGCCGTGGTCCAGCAAAACCGCGACGAGGCGGCGGTGAGCGACGAGACCCTCAACGCCCTGGGCATCACCAACTGCTCCGAGTCGCTCTTCTGCCGCATGCTCCACCGCTTCGTGGCGGCGGGGCGCGCCGACCTCTACTGCCAGATAAGGGCGCAGGGGCGCATGCACCCCGACCTCTTCCGATTCGTCAACGACCGCTTCTACGGCGGCACTCTGCAGTGCGTGCCGCTCGACCACCAGCAGCGCGCCATAGAGGACCTCTATCCTGTAGTGCCGGAGCCGGGGACCATAGTGTCGGAGCAAGGGACTGCAACAGAGCAAGGAGCTTTGTCCGCCAGCCTCACGCGGCGCCTGGCTCGCAACAGGGTGGTTTTCCTCGACTGCCGCCCCATTGACGACGGGCTCAACGACAAGGTCAACTTGGCGGAGGCACGCGCGGTGGCGGACTGCATCGCGGCGTTCGCCGAAATCTACCGGGCCAACGGCCGCACGCTCCAGGCCGAAGACGTGGGCGTCATAGTGCCCTACCGCAACCAGATATCCATGATTCGCGAGTGCCTGCGCCAAAAGGGACAGACCGGCCTCGACGGCATCACCATCGACACCGTAGAGCGCTACCAGGGCTCGCAGCGCAACATTATTATATATTCGCTCACCGTGCGCCACACCTCCCAGATGCGGTTCCTCACGTCCTCAGCCTACAGCGAGTGCGACGGACTCTACGACGGCGACTACACCGTAGACCGCAAGCTCAACGTGGCGCTCACCCGGGCCCGCGAACAAATAGTGGTGGTGGGCAACAAGCCGCTGCTGGAGCAGACACCGCTGTTCAGGGACATGATCGGCGCATGCTGCCCGCCAGAGCCCCGTGACACTCTTTAACACGCCAAAATATTGGAGTTCGTGAAAAAAACACTAACTTTGCGTTTCAACAATTCCAAACAGCAAACACTGATATAATCATAACTGAAATCATGAAGAAATTTTCAACAATCGCAGCAGGCTTGGCCTTAGGCCTGCTCATGGCGCTGCCGCAAAACATGGCAGCACAGTCCTACCAGACCAAATGGCACTGGAACGAGGGAACCATCGAGGTGGAGTCTCCCGAGCGTCCCGCTGGCCAGAAAGATGTAGTCAACCTCGCCCTCCCCGCAGAACCCGTAGTGAGGGTGGCCTTTGTGGGCCTCGGCATGAGGGGTCCCGGCGCCGTGGAGCGCTTCACCCACATCAACGGTGTGCGCGTCGTGGCTCTGTGCGACTATGAGCCCAGCCGCGTGGAGGCTTGCCAGAAGGTTCTGAAGAATGCCGGACTTCCCGAAGCAGCAGCCTACTCTGGTGCCGACGGCTACAAGGAACTGTGCAAGCGCCCTGATATCAACCTCGTATATGTGGCTACCGACTGGGATCACCACTTCCCCGTTGCCAAGTGCGCCCTCGAGAATGGCAAGAACACCGCCATCGAGGTGCCCTCTGTCCTCAACCTCCAGCAGTGCTGGGACCTCGTCAACCTGGCAGAGCAGAAGCAGCTCCACTGCATGATTCTCGAGAACTGCTGCTACGACTGGTATGAGATGAACGCACTCAACATGGCCCAGCACGGCGTCTTCGGCGAAGTGCTCCGCGCCGAGGGTGCCTACATCCACAACCTCGACGCCTTCTGGGACTACTACTGGAAGAACCCCGACGGATCTGACCCCGACAAGCTCGGCTGGCGCATGAAGTATAATAAGGAATACCGCGGCGACCTCTACGCTACCCACGGCCTCGGCCCCGTAGCTCAGGCTCTCGACATTCACCGCGGCGACCGCTTCAAGACCCTCGTTGCCATGGACACCAAGAGCGCTCACGGCAAGGCATACGTGGAGAAGAAGACCGGACGTCCCTGCAACGACTTCCGCAGCGGCGACCACACCACCACCCTCATGCGTACCGAAAACGGCAAGGTGGTTGAGATCCAGCACAACGTGATGAACCCCCAGCCCTACAACCGTCTCTACAAGCTGACCGGCACCAAGGGCTACGCTACCAAATACCCCGAGCCTCACTTCGCTCTCGACGCTTCTACCCTCAAGGACGCTGGCGTGCCTGCTGCTGACAACATCAACAGCCACGAGTTCATGTCGGCTGACCAGCAGGCCAAGCTCGAAGAAAAATACAAGCATCCCATCTTGGCAAAGTATGGCGCAATGGCTAAGGAAGTGGGCGGCCACGGAGGCATGGACTTCATCATGGACAGCCGCCTCGTATACTGCCTGCAGAACGGTCTGCCCCTCGACATGGACGTCTACGACCTGGCTGAGTGGTGCTGCCTGGGCGAGCTCGGCGCTCTGTCTATGGACCACAACTGCGCCGCCGTCTCCTTCCCCGACTTCACTCGCGGATGCTGGAACAAGCAGAAGGGCTTCAGGCACGCCTACGCCACTCCCGAACAGGAGGCGCAGACTGCTGCCATAGCCGAGACCTACACCAAGACCCTCAAGACCAAGGGTGCCGACGCTGCCGAGAAGGAACTCAAGAAGACCCTCAAGAAACTTGCCAAGAAGTAAACAGGAACTGGCAAGCAAATATAGATTTGGCAGACAAATAGAAACCAGGCAAAGAGTTTGAGACTTGGCAAACAAACAAAACTTGGCAAGTCAACAACAAGGCTTAGTACCTATTTATTAAATAAGGCTTAACGCCACCCCGCAACCCGCGTCTCGCGGATTGCCCCAATGGGAAGCTGGAACAGACATCGCTGTTTCAGCTTCCCATTTTTTTTTGCCTTTTTGTTGTTTTTCTTCGTTGCTTTTTTGCCGCATTTTGCCGTCCGCGAAAGTGCATAAAAAACCATGACATTCGTTCGCGCCAACTGTCAAAGTTATAAACAAGGACTTAAAAAAAAATTGTGCGGACTTAAAAAAATTTCGTGCGGACTTAACGAAAAAATTTCCGCGGAAACGTTGCAAGGTTTCGGGCGAAACGTTGCAGCGTTTCGAGGGGAAACGTTGCAGCGTTTCGCCCGAAATTTTTTCGCCAAGTCCGCACGAAAATTTTTTAAGTCCTTGTTTTCGATTGCTCAAGTGGCTTTAAAAAATTCTTAAGTGCGCGCCATTTCTAATTTGCTGAAAATGAGGCGAAAACAAATTTGAAGAATTTTGCGATTTGCACGAGTTCCGGGCGAATCTCGCGGACTGGCATTTGTTCGGTTTTTTCTGTTTTGGTTGTTTTGTTGACTTTCGTTTGTCTCAAAAACGAATAAATTTTCGCATAATATTACGTTTTGTTTTTTCGCGAAAACACCGCCGAAAAATTCAATTTTGTGGCATAAAATCGGGGCGGGGCGCGTGATGCTCAATTTTTTTGCGTTTTTCGGACTGAAAAATCGCGTTAAAAACACTGCAATTCTGAAAAAAGGTGTAAATTGCGTCTCAAATTCGCTAACTTATGAACAACAACAAAAAACAAATGTCAATATCATGAAAATGAAAAAAATCTTGATTGCATTCGCCCTCATGGCGGGGGCCTTCGGTTTTGTGGGCTGTACGGACAATGTTGACGAGTCTGACATCTATACCTTCACCGGCAAGCTGATGGCTGACTACATAGACGAGGACGAGAATTTGTCGGATTTCAGTTACCTGACCAAGAAGGTGCGCCTGAGCGACAAGTCGGAGTCGACGGTTCACGACCTCCTCTCGGCGCGCGGCAACTTCACGTGCTTTGCGCCTACCAACGACGCCGTGCAGAGCTACCTCGACTCGCTCTACAACACCAAGGGCTACGACATTACGCAGACTCCCGACTCTACGGCCGAATATATCGTCAACAACTGCCTGATTGACCACGACGACAGCGAGGCGCTGCTCTCCACGTCGTTCCGCGAGGGCACGCTCGAGACGCAGTCGTTTGCCGGCCGCTTCGTGACCATCAACTACGACACGCTCGACGGCGGTACCTACGTGGACAAATACTCGCGCATCATCAACCGCGACATTGAGGTGGAGAACGGTATCATACACCTTGTTAATAGGGTAGTGGCGCCCACCACCTCGACCCTGGGCTCGCTGATCGACGCTACTTCATATCTCCAGGTGTTCGCCAACCTGCTCAAGGTGACGGGCTACGAGGATGTGCTCGGGTCGTCGTACCGCGACATGGACTACGAGAGCAACCACCCGGAGACCGGCCTCGGCACCCCGACTGAGACGGGCGACAAGGCTGTGCCTACCCCCGACCACCGCGACTTTGGCTACACCGCCTTTGTGGAGGTCGACAGCCTGTTTGAGAAGAAGTTCGGCTTCAAGGTTGAGAAGGGCGAAAACGGCAAGATTACCAACTGGGACGAGATATTCGCAGTGATTGAGGAGAAGTGCAAGGAGTATTACCCCAACGCCACCAGCGACGACTACACCAGCGACGACAACGCCGTTCACCAGTTTGTGGGCTACCACCTCGTGGACCGCTCCATTCCTTATAACTACCTCAACGTGCACTACAACGAGTACGGCTTCGGCTACAAGCGTCCCGAGAACCTCTCCATCGACACTTGGTGCTACTACCCGACGCTGTCGCAGAACCGCATCATGAAGGTGATGGAGGGCAAGCAGACCAGCGGCAAGCGCATCAACCGCTATGTGTCGGAGCGCGACCTGAAGAGCTACAGCGAGGTGACCGTGCCGCGCCCGGGCATCCTGATCAGCAACTATGGCGAGAACGCCGCGCTCAACGGCTACTTCTATACCATCGACGACATCCTGGTGTATGACGACGACGTGCCCAACAAGGTGCTCAACGAGCGCATGCGCTATGACATCTGCGACCTGCTGCCCGAGCAGATGACTTCGGGCTTCCGCAGAATCACCGAGGGCGACGCTCTCAACGGTCTCAACATACCCTACGGCTACTTCGAGAACATGAGCTTCACCAGCGAGAGCCGCGTGGTGTACCTCAGCGGCTACGCCAAGGGTTGGCAGAACTACCAGGGCGACGAGTACAACATCGTGGGACAGTATGACGTGACGCTCAAGCTGCCGCACGTGCCCTACTACGGCACCTACGAGTTCCGACTGGGATTGCAGAACACCACCTCGCGCGGTATGTGTCAGGTGTACTTCGGCACCAACAAGAACAACCTCGAGGCTACGGGCCTGCCTATCGACATGCGTATCTACACCAACCACGACCTGACCGGTTTTGAGGAGGACGACGACGATGACGAAGACGTCAACACTGAAATAGAGAAGCGCATGAGGCTGAAGGGCTACATGAAGTCGCCCAAGTACTTCGGTACGGAGAGCACCGCTGCCGTGACCACCAACTTCCGCAACAACGAGCGCGTCTTCAGAGGCATCGTCTACACCGGCACGATGGACCCCAAGGAGACCTACTACATCCGCTTCAAGTCGGTGCTCGAGAATACCTCCACCCAGCTCTTCATAGACTACATCGAGCTTTGCCCCAAGTCTATTTACAACGGAGCGGTAGAGGAAGACAAGTGGTAAAAACACCAACGCCGCCTCCAGCGGCATAACACAGTTGCCGGGCGGCCGCAGCCACACAGTTGCAGCCGCCCGACAAACTTTTCCAAAGCAGCCCTCGCGGCTGCTGTTTATCCTTATAAATCCATTAGATAAAGACATTTGTTATGAAGAAGAAAATACTTACCCTGCTCTTACTGGTTCCGACTTTTATTAACGTAAGTGCGCAGGTTGCAAACGAATCTCAGAATAAGATTACCTTTACAGTCAAAGGCGTGTCGTTTGACATGATAAAAGTGAAGGCAGGAACCTTCTACATGGGCGCCACCTCGGAGCAACAGAATCCAAACGATGACGAAAAGCCTGCGCACAAGGTAATACTAACAAGAGACTATTACATTGGCAAGACCGAAGTCACCCAAGCGCTTTGGATAGCGGTAATGGGCGGCAATCCCTCAGAATTCGAAGGTGCCAACAAACCGGTAGACAATGTTACGTGGGATGCTTGCCAGACGTTTGTTAAGAAACTCAGTGCGGCAACTGGCAAGAAATTCCGTTTGCCGACAGAGGCAGAGTGGGAATTTGCAGCTCGAGGCGGCAACAATTCTAAACATTACCAATATAGCGGAGGCCATTACGCGCTTGACGTGGCTTGGTACGGTAAGAACAGCGGTGGAACGACACACGAAGTGGCCACGAAGCAGCCTAACGAACTTGGAATCTATGATATGAGCGGCAATGTTTGGGAGTGGTGCTCTGATTGGAAAGGAGACTACAGCAGTAGTGTGCAGTACAACCCTACTGGTCCTGCCAGTGGGTCTAACCGCGTGCGCCGTGGCGGTAGCTGGAACGTCGGCGCGTGGTACTGTCGCTCTTCGTACCGTGGCTACTACTACCCCGACCGCCGCGGCATCAACCTTGGGCTCCGCCTCGCCCTCTCCGAGTAACAACACATGTCTGAGAGTATTTTGCTCATTCTTGCAATTCTAAGCTTAGGAGAGCGGAACGAATATTCACGCAAAGAGGGCGAGCGGAGCCGCCCGATTAGCGTGATATATGAGTGGAGCGATATATAACCCTACCGGCGAAGCCGGTCGAAAATTTTTGAAAAATCAAAAACAAAGAGGGTCACAGCGGGATTCCTGTGACCCTCAAAACACGGAAAAGGCTGGCAAAATAGGGGGATATACGACCAAAATTGTTAACTTTGGAGAGAGAATTTTAGCAGAAGGACATGGCACTGGCAATCAACATAAACGACTTGCTCAACAAGCAGAAGATAGAATCCAACCGCATCGAGTTTAAGAAGGGCTGTCCCTGTGACCCTTGAAGGATGCAGAGACAGTTCGGAAACAAGAGCAAAAGATTCAGAGTTGTGGGCAGATAGTTCGGAAACAAGAACAAAAAGTCAATAATTGAGGGCGGA
>CAVGQS010000049.1:0-16332 GCA_963631415.1 Lactococcus garvieae
CCTTGTTTTCAATCGCTCAAGTGCTTCTTAAAAATTCTTAAGTGCGCGCCCGACGCAACGCCCTGAAAATGAGCCGGCCCGCGAACCTCGAGAATCTAACGAATTGGGCTTTCGCCCCGAATGCTCTCCGGCTATTCTGCGCGGGTCATAGGGACAGGTTCTTTGACCCTTAAAAATTAGGGTCAAAGAACCTGTCCCTGTGACCCTCAAAAAAAGCCCCCGGCGATTGCCGGGGGCTTTTTCTATAATTAGGATTGCCTAGAGTTATTCGTCCATAAGCCCGCCTTCGAAAGCGTTGGAGTTGAATTCGTAGTAGTCGTTTGAGTAGCCTTCGCTCGTGATGGCTTCGTCCTTGGTAGGAGTGGTTGAGCTGTCATAGCTAGTGACAGTTATCGAGGTGGCGATCATGCTGGCCTGTGCTATGCGCACAATGTCCATTGCGGGAGTTGTATATGCTTTCTTGTTCATGTCTTAGTGGTTTTTTAGGGGTTTGGATTACATGGCGAGGAACACCTTGCCGTTCTGGATATACATGCCGCCCTTGGTGGTGGCGTTCACCTTGCGGCCCTGGAGGTCGTAGACGGGCGCTTCGCTGTCGCTAACAGTCGTAGTCTCAGCAGACTCGATGCCTGTCGGGTCGTCAGCCAGAGTGATGGGGAGGAACTGAGGGGATCCTGCAGCAGCTTCTTCAGCTCCTTCTCCTCCAGTTTCGCCCCCACTTCTTTCAGTAGCAGATAGATCGAGATAGCACTTGTGACCCGGGAGATTGATTTGAGTCAACAGTTTCATGAAACCAGTAGTCTGGGTGTTGTTGCTACTGTTTGTCTTTGTGGCAAAAGCGTAGAGACCGTCGGTCTTAGCAGTTTCTGCATCTGTGTCGCCAATAGCGTTTACATACCAGTTGGGCTTCAGCTTGTTTTCCCGCAAATAGGTATATAAGAGCTCTATTTCATCGTCGGTTGCTGTAACATTCGTGCTGAAGTAAACAACGTCGCCTTTTTTACCTCCCTTAACGAGAACACCGGTATTTAAGGGGATTACGCCTTCTGTCCATTCAGTCAGAAACAGCTTACCGTCGTCAGTAGGTTCGTCCTGTGCATAGTATACTGTAACGTCATCAGGTATATTCACGTTCACAGGAGCGGAGAAAGTAGACCAACCGTTAGAGCCGATGGTGAGGGGAAGCTCAGTCACTTCGGTAAGCTTGAAGCGATAGCCGTCGGCAGTATTGTTTGGGTCGCCTGCACCAACATAGCCTTCTCCACTGTCGCACAGACCGCGACCGCCGTTGTTGAAGTTTACATACAGTGAGCCTTCAGAAACATTTGCGGAACCAAAGCTGATTTTGGAATCTTTTTCGGAAACTTCAGATGCACCGACAACTGCATGACCGAGGAACGGGCTGCTGTCGGTGGTGGTGTTACCAACCCAGTAGCCATTGTTGTATCCAATCAGGCTGTAGTATCCATCCACGGTCACGACAACTTCATTGTTATCTGCATAGGTATAGGGGGTGAAGTAGAAGATGCGGTCAGCGGCATTGTCGTCAGTTGCTTTCGCTGTTGCCAAGCGATTGGTAAATCCTTCTTTCTCGGACAGTGTGGAGAGCAGATAATTTCCACTAGTAACACACTGCAGAGTGTAGAACTTGCACACACTAGGAAGAGCGACGCCAGTGCTGGTAGTGGCCTCAAGCGTAGCCGTCCCGGTCTGCTCTGCCGAACCGGCATCCTGCGCCCACGCTGTTCCGTTCAGCATCAGCGAGAAGAGACTCAACAAAAAGAGTTTATATGTTTTCATAGGATATGAATTTAAATGTTAGTTATTATTAGTTGTCTGGTTGTTTGGGGCGCCGTTGCGCAGCTGCGTCAAACGATATGAAAAGACAAAGATAGGAGTTTTTATTCAGCCGCCCAAATTTTTGGCAAAGTTTTTTCTGTGTTTCTTTTGAACCGCGAAGCATTAACGTTATACGTGTTGCGTTTTGTGTTTTGCGTTAGGTGTTACGGCAGGCATTATTAGTTGGATTCGCATGATTCGCGGTTCAAAAAAAAGGGGAAAGCGGGTGACGGCAGAGAACGAAAAAAGCCCGAAGGCCTGCGTGGGCAGGGCTTCGGGCTTTTGGCGTATGTGTGGTTTCGGGTTTTTGCTGTATATATAATAAGGTATATATATAAAAAGGTAGGGGGGGCTAAAAGCGGAGGCGGAGGTCGATGCCGAATTGGCGTGGCTTGCCTTTCTGGACGTAGCGGCGGTTCATGCTCTCGAAGCAGAAGGAGTGGTAGTCGGTGGCGGCGAGGTTTTTGCCCCAGAGGTTGACTTCGCAGTTGCCGAGGCTGAAGAGCAGGTGGGCGCCCAGCACGGCGTAGGCTGACTGGCTGGCGTCGTTGGACTCGGTCCAGTAGGTGCGGCCGTAGACGCGGAGGTCGGCTCCGGCGGTGAGGGACTTGAGGAGTCCCTGTTTGGGTTTCCAGACCATGTAGTCGGCTCCTGCGTTGAGGGTGTGGAGGGGGATGAAGGGAATGCGGTTGCCGGTGTAGTCCTTTCCGTTGCCTGCGTTGTGCTTGGTGAAGGTGGCGCGGGTGTAGCCGTAGGTGACCCAGGCGGTGAGCCTGTCGGTGGGCACGTAGCGCAGTGTGAGCTCGGCTCCGTAGCTGCGGCTGCGCCCGGCGTTGACCATGGTGCGGCCCAGTCCGTTGGGTGCGAAGCGCGCTATCTGCTGGTTGCGTATGGTGGCGAAGAAGAGGGCTGCCTCGGCGTGGAGGGTGCCGCCCAGGAGCTTGAGGCGTGTGCCGAGTTCGTAGTTCCAGCTGTATTCGGGCTTGAAGGCTACGGCGGCGCTCACGTCGGGCGTGTCGCTGGAGGGCATCTGGTCGAGCCCCGCGCGTATCATGCTGATGACGGCGGCGGGCATGCCCATCTGTGCGTATTGGTCGAGGGTCTTGTTGGTGGCGTCCTTGATGCCTTGGGTCATCTCGCCGCGCATGGACTCTTGGAGGAGGTCGGAGAACATCTGCACGTTGTAGCCGCCGGGGCGGAGGCCCTTGGAGGCGGAGGCATAGACGAGGACGTCGGCGGTGGGCTGGAATTTGAGGGCGAGCTTGGGCAGCACCTCGAGGTCGTTGTCGGTCATCTTGCCGCTGAAGGAGGGCGAGGCCTGGAGGTCCTTGAGGTTGAGGGGCATGCGCCCGCTGGTCATGCTGAAGCCGTAGTTGATGGTGCCGGCGGAGTTGTAGGCGAGCGAGTTGTGGGTGTGGTCAAGGCGCACGCCGATGGTGGCGGAGAGGGCTCGGGTGAAATTGAGCGTGGACTGGTGGAACGCCGCCATGTTGGTTTCGGGCGTGCGGAAACTGCCGCCCATGGTGACGCGGGAGTCGCTGAGGGTGACGCCCATGGAGGTGATGCCCTTGCTGCTGAGGTCGGGCATGTAGGAGTTGATGTTGTCTTGCAGGAAGGTGACGCCGTCGGCCAGGAAGTCGACGGGGCAGGAGGTCTTGACCCACTGCTTGGAGAAGCTGACGCCGTTGAGCCACTGCCAGAAGGCGCCCTCGTGGTTCTTGACGGTCAGTTCTTGGCTGAGGTTGTTGACGAGCTGCTTCTGCTCGAGCGTGTAGATGTCGTCGGCGATGAAGTCTTGGTCCATGAACATGCGGTCTTGCAGTCGCTGCCAGCCGCCGGTGTAGTTGAGCGAGAACTTGTCGGCGCGGTACTCCACGCTCAGCCCGGCGTTGGCCATGTTGCGGCGGTAGGAGCTGGCGCGGTTGGCTGTGATTTTGCCGAGCTGTTCGGGGCGCGTCTCCTCGCCAGAGACCTGTCCGTCGTAGAAGTAGGGGTAGCCGCCCTCGTGGGTGTAGTCGTAGCTGGCGGTGAAGTCGGCCTTGAGCCTCTCGTTGGCTCGCCACACGGCTCGCAGCCTGCCGCCGCCGGAGTTCATCTTGTCCTGGCGCTGGTGGAGCTGTGAGTTGTGGAAGAAGCCGTTGCTGCCGTCGTAGTAGCCGCCGGCGCTGAAGGCGAAGTGCTGGCTGACGCGGTGGTAGTGGGTGAGCGAGACGTTGCGGTGGGCATCGCCGGTGGCCATGCCCAGGTTGAGCGTGGTGCCCTGGTAGGAGAAGGGCGAGCGGGTGTGTACTCTGATGAGACCGCCCATGGAGTTGCGTCCGTAGAGGGTGCCCTGCGGGCCGCGCAGCACGTCGATGCGCTCTATGTCGTAGAAGCAGAAGTCGAAGGCTGACTTGTCGAGGTAGGGAATGTTGTCGACGTAGAGTCCCACCGCCGGCGTATTGATGCGCGAGCCGATGCCGCGGATGTAGATGGCTGAGGTGAGGCGCGAGCCGTAGTCTGGCACGAAGAGGTTGGGAACCACGGCGCTGGCGCCCTTGAGCGAGGTGATGCTGTGGCGCATCATGTCGTTTTGGCTAATCACAGAGACGGCGTTGGGCATCAGCTTGAGCTTGCCCGTCTCTTTGGGGGTGGAGATGACCACCACCTCCTCTATGTCCTTCACGTCGGTGGAGTCGCCCATGGCGGAGGCCAGCAGGGAGAGGGGCAGGGCGGCGGCGAGCAGCACAAGGAGTGTGTGGCGCAATGATGTATTCATAAGGATAGTCGGGGCGTGTTAGAGCAAGAACCGGAAAATGTCGTTGCCGAGGGCGTAGACCATGAGCAGCAGGAGGAGGAACATGCCAATCATCTGGGCGCGCTCCTGAAACTTGATGCTGAACTTCTTGCGGAAAATCATCTCGATGAGCAGGAACATGGCGTGGCCGCCGTCGAGGGCGGGAATGGGCAGTATGTTCATGAAGGCGAGGATGATGCTGATGAAGGCGGTGAGCTCCCAGAAGCGCTGCCAGTCCCACACGGTGGGGAACATGCTGCCGATGGCGCCGAAGGAGCCGACGCTCTTGGCCCCCTCCTTGGTGAAGAGATATTTCAAGTCGCTGACGTAGCCCTTGAAGACGTCGACGCCGTGGCGGCAGCCGGCGGGCAGCGACTGGAGCAGCGAGTAGTGCTCGGAGACGGGCTTGTAGTAGGTGAGGGCAGATGCCTGGACGACGCCCATGCGCAGCTCGGAGTCGAGGGTGAGGCGCACGGTGTCGGTGGCTCCGCCTCCGCGCACCACGGTGATTTGCACATGGCGCTGGCGCAGGGAGTCGTTGGTGGTGGCGCCCTCAAGCCGCTTGGACAGCGCCTTGACGGCGGCGTTGTAGTCGCTCCAGGTCTGAGTGGGCACGTTGTTAAAACTGGTGATGCGGTCGCCCTTGCGCAGCCCGTGCTTGTCAGCCACGGTGCCCGCCACCACGCTGTCTATGACGGTGGGGATGTAGGGCGAGATGAAGGGTTTGTCGCTCTGGAACATGTCCAGCAGGTTCTGTCCGCCCTCGGGCATGGTGATGGTGTGGGTCTTGCCCTGGCGCACCACGGTGACGGTCTTGGCGGTGGAGATGGAGCGCAGCACGTCGGTGTCGAAGCTGCGGAAGGTTTTGTCGTCGGTGCCGGTCACTATGTCGCCGTCCTTGAAGCCGATGGCCTTGGCCTCGGTGTTGAAAGTGAAGCCCATCGACATGTTCTTGACGGGTATGTACTGCTCACCCCACACAAAGAGGATCATGGAGTAGACAAGCAGGGCGAGGAGGAAGTTGACCATCACGCCGCCCAGCATGACGAGCAGGCGCTGCCATGCCGGCTTGGTGCGGAACTCCCATGGCTCGGGGTCGCGCTTCATCTGCTCGGTGTCCATAGACTCGTCGATCATGCCGGCAATCTTGACGTAGCCGCCCAGGGGAATCCAGCCCACGCCATACTCGGTGCCCTCGTAGGGGTAGTTGCCGTCAGCGCCTTTCTCCACGGGCTTCTTGCCGCGCAGCTTGCGCCACCACTTGGAGTAGGTGCTGAAGAGGTGGAACTTATAGTCGAAGAAGAGGTAGAACTTCTCCACTCGTATGCCGAAGAGCTTGGCGAAGAAGAAGTGGCCTCCTTCGTGGAGTATGACAAGTATTGAGAGACACAGTATCAGCTGGGCTGCTCTGATGAGAAAAACTTCCATTGGTAGTTGTGGTGTTTGTAGTGTTTATTTGTTGTAGATGATTGCCTTGGCCCTGGCGCGGCTCTCCTTGTCGGAGGCGAGGTAGGTGTCGAGCGAGGCGTCGGCGCTGAAGGGGACCGTCTGGATGGTCCGCTCCAGTGTTTCGTAGAGTTGCGGATAGGTGATGTCGCCCTGGCGGAAGGCCAGGTTGGCAACCTCGTTGGCGGCGTTGAGGACACACGGCATGTTGCCGCCGCGGCGCAGCGCTTCGTAGGCGAGCCTGAGGCAGGGGAACTTGTCGGTGTCGGGCTTCTCGAAGGTCAGCGCGCCCGCCTTGAAGATGTCGAGATGGGAGTGGGACAGCGGGAGCCGGTTGGGGTATGTGAGGGCGTACTGTATGGGCAGGCGCATGTCGGGCTGGCCGAGCTGGGCCTTGATGGCGCCGTCGACAAACTCCACTGCCGAATGAACGATGCTCTGGGGGTGGACAGCCACGTCGATGCGGTCTGGCTCGATGCCAAACAGCCACTTGGCCTCTATCACCTCAAAGCCCTTGTTCATCATGGTGGCTGAGTCGATGGTTATCTTGGCGCCCATCTTCCAGGTGGGGTGCTTGAGCGCCTGCTGGGCTGTCACTCCAGCCATCTCGGCAGCCGAAAGCTGGCGGAAGGGGCCGCCCGAGGCTGTGAGCAGCAGACGGCTGACGGCGTTGGCGGGTTCGCCAGCCAGACACTGGAAGATGGCGGAGTGCTCGCTGTCGACGGGCAGTATGGGGGTGTGGTGGCGCTGTGCAAGACTCGTGACGAGTTCGCCAGCCACCACCAGCGTCTCCTTGTTGGCGAGCGCAATCTGCTTGCCAGCCTTGATGGCGGCAACGGTGGGCTCCAGTCCGCAGAAGCCAACGAGGGCGGTGACCACGGTGTCGACGGTGCTGAACTCCACAACCTCACACAGAGCCTTGGCGCCGGCAAAGACCTTGACGGGGCAGTCGGCGAGGGCGTCGCATACATACTGGTACTTCGACTCGTCGGCAATGACCACCGAGTCGGGACTGAAGCGCTTGGCCTGGCCAATGAGCAGGTCGGCTTGTGAGTTGGCTGTCAGGACGCATACGTCAAAGAGGTCGGGATGTTCTGCCACGACTTGCAACGCTTGTGTTCCGATTGAGCCGGTAGAACCGAGTATGGCCAGGTGTTTTTTCTTCATGATGTCCGTTGTAGTGGTGTCTGTTGGGTTTTGGGTGGTTAGTATATATATATAAATGTACGCGCGCGCGTCAGTTGAGGTCGAGGATTCCCTCCGGCAGGTTGAGGCGCAGGGTGCGCTGCCGCACGTTGATTTCGGCGACCAGGTCGGGGTGGACGGGCAGCAGCAGTGTGTCGCCAGCGTCGGTCTGCGTCTCGAGCAGTATGTTGGCCGACGAGTCGTCGACGCCGGTGACCGTGCCGAGGTGTCCGGCGCGGGTGTCCGACACGCTGAATCCCGTGAGCGCCTGCCACGAGCTGAAGCTGTCGCTGCGCTCCTCGGCGAGCGACTTGGGGAAATAGACGTCGACGCCCTGCAGGAGCTTGACCGCCTCCTCGCTGTCGAGTCCCTCAAACTTGATGATGGCGGTATCAACGCCCTTGAAGGTCCATTCCTCCATGAAGAAGGGCACGAGGATGCCGTCGATGTTGCACACCAGGTAGTCGGCGTCCACAGTGTCGAAGACGTCGTCGGTGAAGTGCATGCTGATGGCGCCCCTGATGCCGTGGGGGCGTCCCATAGTGCCTATTTTGAAGACTTCGTCGAAGGTTATCATGGAGGGATCGGGGGCGTGGCTAGTTGCGTTTGATATTGGCGCCGAGGGCGTTGAGGCGCACGTCGATGTCTTCGTAGCCGCGGTCAATCTGCTCCACATTGTCGATGTGGCTGACGCCGTCGGCGCTGAGTGCGGCAATGAGCAGCGCTATGCCCGCCCTGATGTCGGGCGACGCCATGCGCCGTCCCCGGAGCTTGATTTTGTTGTCGTGGCCCACCACCACAGCGCGGTGCGGGTCGCACAAGATGATCTGCGCACCCATGTCGATGAGGCGGTCAACGAAGAAGAGGCGGCTCTCGAACATCTTCTGGTGGAACAGCACCGTGCCGCGGGCTTGTGTGGCCACCACGATGAGCACGCTGAGGAGGTCGGGCGTGAGTCCCGGCCACGGGGCGTCGTCGATGGTCATGAAGGAGCCATCGAGGAAGGTCTCGACGCTGTAGTGCTTCTGTTCGGGTATGCGTATGAAGTCCTTGCCCTTGTGGAGCTTCACTCCCAGTCGCTGGAAGGCGCGTGGAATGACGCCGAGGTCTTCGGGGCGTACGTTGCGTATGGTGAGTCCGCCGCCCAGCATGACCGACATGCCGATGAAGCTGCCCACCTCTATCATGTCGGCGCTGACGGCGTGGGTGGTGCCGTGGAGCGCGTCGACGCCGTTAATGGTGAGGAGGTTGGAGGAGATGCCGCTGATGCGGGCTCCCATCTGGTTGAGCATCTGGCAGAGGTGCTGTATGTAGGGTTCGCAGGCTGCGTTGTAGATGGTGGTGGTGCCCTTAGCCAGCACTGCCGCCATGATGATGTTGGCGGTGCCGGTCACGGAGGCCTCGTCCAGTATCATGTTGGCGCCCCGGAGTTTGTCGGCCTCGAGGGTGTAGCGCGAGTTGACGGTGTCGGGCGTCAGCGTGGCGCCCAGCTGGCACATGCCTGAGAGGTGGGTGTCGACCCTGCGGCGCCCTATCTTGTCGCCGCCGGGCTTGGCGAGCACGGCGGTGCCGAAGCGGGCGAGCAGCGGGCCCACGAGCATCACGCTGCCGCGCAGTGCGGCGCACTTGACCATGAAGTCCTCGCTCATGGCGTAGTCGAGGTCAATGTCCTGGGCGCGGAAGGAGTAGTCGCCCTTGGAGTGGCGGGTGATTTCGACCCCCAGGCTGCGCATCAGTTCGGTGAGGTGGAGCACATCCAGAATCTCCGGAATGTTGCTGATGCGTACTTCCTCGCTGGTGAGCAGCGTGGCGCAAATCACTTCCAGAGCTTCGTTTTTGGCTCCCTGTGGGGTTATCTCGCCCTTGAGCGGGTGTCCGCCTTCGATGATGAATGATGCCATATTAGTAATGTGTGATGCGGTGATGGGCGTGACGTGGTGTCACTCTTGCTATTTCTTCTTCTTGCGTGCCGGCACGTTGTGGGAGTGGGACGCTGCGGCAGCGGCTATGATGGCGTTCATGCGCTGCGGGCTCACTGCCGGAGTGACCTTGCCGTCGGTCAGCATCTCCAGGTCGCTGGCGAGTTTTTCGGGAGACAGCACGTTGCGGTTCCACTGGTAGAGGCTCTTGGCCATCTGCGCCAGCAGGAGTTCGGTGACGGCCTGCTTGGTGTCGCCCTCGGGCATGTCGGCCAGTGCCCTCGCCGTGGCCTCAAGCGTCTGTCCGTAGTGGCGGAACTTGGGGCGTGATTGGGGATAGTCGAGATGTGGCTTCTCCTGCTCCTCTTGTGTGCGGATGTTGATGGGATAGGGCGAATCGACGTCCAGCTTGTAGCCGGAGATGAGCGCCAGGTGGTCCCAGAGCATGCGCAGCTGGTCTTCGGGGTCTTTCTGCATCGGCACCTTGGTGGCCATGATGCGTATGATGGCCTCGGCGCAGCGCTGCCGCTCGTCTCTGTCGGTCAGCGTCATGGCAAATTCCACCATGTTCTGTATGTTGCGCCCGTAGTCGGGCAGTATGAGTTTCTCTTGTGATGTGTTGTATTCCATTGGTCTGTGTGTGGTCTGTGTGTGAGGCGCTTGTCAGAAGAGCTTCTTGGGCTGTCCCGCCACAAATTCTTTAAGGTAGAAGGGCTCGAAGTAGGCGGTGTCTTCCACCTCTCCGTTCATGAGCGCGCGTTCGGCGAGCGGCACCATGTTTTTGGCGAGCGGCTCCACGTCGTACAGGAAGATGGCGTTGGGATGGGTGATGGTGCCCTTGCACTTGGCGGCGCCGTTGCCCATGAAAACCACGGGCTGCTTGTCGAGCAGGTCGCGGAACGATTCAGGAGTGATTATCTGGGGACTCGTCTCCGCCACGGTGTGGAGCGAGCGGTCGTAGACGGCGGTGTAGACCTCCATGCGGCGCGCGTCGATCATGGGGCACAGCAGGGCGTCGGCGGGCAGGTCTTCGCGGTAGAGCAGCACCGGCACGCAGATAAGCTTGAGCGTGGGCACGCTGATGAGCTTGAGGTTGCGGCCGTAGCACAGTCCCTTGGCTGTCGACACGCCGATGCGGAGCCCCGTGTAGGAGCCCGGTCCGCTGCTCACGGCAACGGCGTCGAGGGGTATGGCGTGGCTGTCTGCCATGCTGACGGCGTCCTCCACAAAGGGGGCGAGCACGCGGGCATGGGAGTGCCCCTCGCGGTTCTCCTGGTGGAAGATGCAGTGGCCGTCTTGGCTGAGCGCCACCGAGCAGACGTCGGTGGATGTTTCTATGTGTACGATGGTTGACATTATGGCAAAGGTGTGAATTTCGAGCCGTTCCATTCGTAGCGGAACGCCTGCTTCTTGTCCGCGCTCGCGTCGGCCACTCCGTCGGTGGCGTCGATGGAGACGTCGAGCGCAATGCGGGCGCCGGTGCGGCTGAGGCTCATGCTGACGTAGTCCACGAGCGAGCCCTCGGTCACCTGGCGGGTAGCCTTGGCGGTGGGCAGCGCTATGTATTGCTGCCGGGCGAGCGGTTTCCAGCTGGTGGTGTAGAAGAATATCTCGCTGTCGGGCTGCGGGCAGCTAATGGTGCGCACCATGCAGATGAGGGTGTCGCGCCCCCTGAGGCTGAGCAGCGTCATGGTGGTGCTCACGGCGGCGTGGGAGTCTTCGCTCAGCTCAACGAGGTCGTCGCTGACCTTGGTGAGCTGCGAGTTGGCCGACCACTCGTTGGGCAGCAGTGGCTTCATGCCGCTGCGGTAGAAGTCTATGAGGTCCTTGCGTGCGTTTTGGCTGAGCATGGGCATCAGCGAGTCGGGCATGTCTACGAAGAAATCTGTCATGGTGCGTGCGCCGGCTGCCATGGTCCCGCTCCAAAAACATAAAAGCATAAGTACAAACTTCTTCATATTGTGCAAATTTAGGTATAAATATTGAGTTATATGCCGCAGAAACGGAAAAAATCAAGGCGGCAGAGGCGGTGCCGGGCGCTGGCCGATGCGGCGTCCTGCGGCGTCATCCCTTTTTGCGTTCTGCGGAGCCGTCGCGGAGGGTGCGCTGGCACCACAGCCTGGGCGTCATGCCCACCACCTGCGTGAACTTGCGGTTGAAGGCGGGCGCACTGGTGAAGCCGCACTCCGACGCCACCGTCTCCTGCAGGCAGTTGGGGTGCTCCTTCATGTACTTCATGGCGTGGTCTATGCGCAGCTGTCCCACCACGTCACGGAAGGGTATGCCATACTCCTTGTTGACCAGATAGGAGAGGTAGGTGCGGTTGTAGCCCAGTGTCTTCACCAGTTTGCTGAGCGTGATGTCGTCGTCGAGAAAGCCCTTCTTGGTGACCAGCTCGTGGGTGAATTTCTTCAGGAGCGTGGAGTATTCGTCGGGGGTCATGTTGATGCCGGCAGCGTTGTCGGGCTCGGCGCCCTGCGGCAGCGCCACATCGAGGCCCACCTCCTTCTCGGTCTTCACCTCGGTCAGCACCGTCTTGGCGTGGGCAGCACTGGTGTCGCCGCCCAGCATGTTGACGCGCACGCGCTCGCCCCTGACGTTGAGCGCCACGTTGCACAGCAGCGTGATGAGCAGCGTGGTGACCAGCGGCAGCACCACTTTGGCAAACGCCGCGCCGCCGTAGAAATTGGTGCCGACGGCGCATCTGGCCATCACGCACACCAGCAGCGGAATGAGCAGCAGCAAGATGACCGTGTTGGTCTTGAGCTTGCCCCTGTTGCGCACAAACAGCCACAGCTTCTGCAGCGTCAGGCGGTCCTTGCCCAGCCGCCACACCAGGTAGACCAGCACCGTAACCATCTGCAGCGCCACCAGCACGAAGAACAAAATCGTCTCTATAAACAAGTGAGCCTTGCACAGCGTGGTGTTGAACTTCTCAGGCAGTGGCAGTCCGCTGCGCGAGTAGTGGTCCATCAGTTCGGCGCTGTAGTCCATGCCCATCATGCCGTAGAGCAGCCCCGAGGTCAGTCCCAGTCCCAGCGGCAGCACCAGCCACAGCAGCCACCACCAGGGCTTGATGCGCACGCCGTAGCGCGCCAGCACAAACACCAGCACCAGCGGCGCCAGGCTCGGGCCCACAAACTGGCTCATGATGTCGAGCCACACCTTGGTGCGGCTGTCGGTGGTGGGGTTGGAGAAATAGAGGTCGCCCATAAACGTGGCAAAGGCCAGCAACAAGATTGGCACGAGCGTCTTTTGCGCCAGCGTCTTGTTGCTCCTCACTGCCACCAGAAACGTCCATAGCAGGCAGGCGGCACACAGCATGCAGATGAAAAAGCAGTCTGTCACGTGTAGGGGGGATTAGATGCGTTGATGAGGCGGTGTCCTCTCTGTGAAAACCTTCGGCGGCCTGTCTGCATGGAGACAGGCAGGCCGCTGAGGTGTGTGTGTTGCGGTGTGTGGTCCCCGCCGCGGGGGCGGGGGTGTTACGGAGTGTCTTACTTCTGGAGATAAGCCTCCATGTTCTTCTCTATGCGTCCGGCAATGTCGGAGGTGTCTTCCTTGACAAACGCCTCGCCGGTGATGTGCTCATAGAGTTCGATGTAGCGGTTGGAGATGCCCTCCACGATGGCGGGAGTCATCTCGGGCACCTTCTGCCCCGCCTTGCCCTGGAATCCGTTGTCCATCAGCCATTCGCGCACAAACTCCTTGGACAGCTGCTTCTGCGGCTCGCCCTTCTCGAACTTCTCCTCGTAGCCCTCGCTGTAGAAGTAGCGGCTCGAGTCGGGGGTGTGGATTTCGTCCATCAGATAGATTTCGCCGTTGTGCTTGCCGAACTCATACTTGGTGTCTACGAGGATGAGGCCGCGCTTCTGCGCAATCTCGGTGCCGCGCTGGAAGAGCGCCAGCGTATATTTCTCCAGCACTGCATACTCCTCGGGCGTGGCGAGGCCCTTGGCCAGAATTTCCTCCTTGGAGATGTCGGCGTCGTGTTCGCCTATCTCGGCCTTGGTGGTCGGGGTGATGATGGGCGTGGGGAACTTCTGGTTCTCCCTCATGCCGTCGGGAATCTTCACTCCGCATATCTCCCTGGCGCCGGCCTTGTAGGCTCTCCACGCGCTGCCGCAGAGGTAGCCCCTCACGATCATCTCGACGGGGAAACCCTCGCACATCACTCCCACCGTCACGTTGGGGTCGGGAGTGGCGAGCTTCCAGTTAGGGCAGATGTCGGTGGTGGCGTCGAGGAACTTGGCTGCAATCTGGTTGAGCATCTGTCCCTTGTAGGGGATGCCCTCAGGCAGTATTACGTCGAACGCCGAAATGCGGTCGGTGGCGACCATGGCCAGGCGGTCGCCCAGGTTGTACACGTCACGGACCTTGCCGTGGTAAACGCTCTTCTGACCCTCAAAGTGATAGTCAGTCTTTGTCAATGCCTTTGTCATTGTGCTGTTGTGTATTGTGTGTTGTTAAAAGTTTCCGTTTCTTGGCGTCAGCCTCGTAGGCGGCCACTATGCTCGACACGAGCCGGTGGCGCACTATGTCGCCCTTGTCGAGGTTGACAAAGGCTATGCCCTCCACTCCCTTCAGTATGCGCAGGGCCTCGGTCAGTCCCGACTTCTGCGAGGGCGGCAGGTCTATCTGCGTGCGGTCGCCCGTGATGACCATCTTGGTGTTTTGCCCCATGCGGGTCATAAACATCTTGATCTGGCTGGTGGTGGTGTTTTGCGCCTCGTCGAGTATGACCACGGCGTCGTTGAGCGTGCGGCCGCGCATGAAGGCCAGCGGCGCTATCTGAATCACGTTGGCGGACATATACTCCTGCAGCTTGGCGGGCGGTATCATCTCCTCCAGCGCGTCGTAGAGGGGCTGCAGGTAGGGGTCTATTTTCTCCTTCATGTCGCCGGGCAGGAATCCCAGTTTCTCGCCTGCCTCCACCGCCGGGCGGCTCAGCACAATCTTGCGTATCTCCTTCTTCTTCAGAGCCCTGACCGCCAGCGCTATGCTCACGTAGGTCTTGCCCGTGCCCGCCGGCCCTACGGCAAAGACCATGTCGTTGTGCTCGTAGGCCTCGATGAGCGTCACCTGGTTCTGGCTGCGCGCCTTGACCGGCTTGCCCGTGGTGCTGTATACTATGACGTGCTCGGCGCTCTCCTCCTTGGTGGGGCTGCCGTTGAGCAGCATCACTATGTCTTCCTCCCTCAGCGAGTTGTACTTGGCGCAGTGCTCCACCATCTTGCCGAAGAGCTGCTCAAAGGCGGCAATGTCGTCGTCAGAGCCCATCACCTTCACCACGTTGTCGCGAGCCAGGATGCGCAGTTTGGGATAGAGCGATTTCACCATTCGCATGTTGCAGTTGCCGGCGCCGTAGAACACGACGGGGTCCACATCGTCTATAACAAGAACCTTCTCTATCACCATTAAAGTTATTTTATGCAAAAGTATAAATAAAGTGGCACTCCACGCACCTTTTGTAGACTAAAAGAATTATTTTTGCCGCTGAAACTGACGTATTTTATGAAATTGCATTTCAAGCCCAGCGGCAGACAATTGTTCGAGCTGGCGTTTTTTTTGATAATAGCCATACTCTTCATCGCCAAGTCGTGCGGGGGCTGCACGCCGCAGACCGCCCGGCCGGCGCCGTCCTCCGCCCAGCCCGACACCCTTGCGCTGGCGGCAGCAGTGGCAGACTCCGTGCTGGCGTCGCCCTCTCCCTCGCCCGCCAGCCTCGCCGCCGTCAGCAAGGCCCACCGCATCTATAGCGTGCGCGACTACGACGAGGCGTTTCCCGACATCAACATAGTGCAGCTCGCCGCAGCCCAGTACCACGGCATCAAGCCGCAGGCCACACGCGACGACCTCGAGCGGGTGGCGCGCAAGTCCATGGTGCAGATAGACCACAGTCCCTACTACGCCATCGCCAACCTCACTCACTCCCTGCCCTGCCTCGTGCCGCGCGCCCAAAAGCTGCTCAACCGCATAGGGCGCAACTTCATCGACTCGCTCATAGTGAAGCACCTGCCCCCGGCTCTCATAGTGGTCACCTCCGTCACTCGCACCATCGACGACGTGAGCAAACTGCAAAACGGCAACATCAACGCCACCGCCAACAGCTGCCACTTCTACGGCACCACCGTCGACATCAGCTACAGCAAGTACCGCGCCTTCAACGACGCCAACGGCAACCCCCTCCGGCTGGTGCGCGACGACACGCTCAAGCACGTGCTCTCTGAGGTGCTCAACGACCTGCGCCAGGCTGGCGCCTGCTACGTCAAGCACGAGCGCATGCAGGGCTGCTTCCACCTAACCGTCAGATGATGCGCTACGCCATATTCTTCGCCTACGACGGCACAGCCTACCACGGCTGGCAAAACCAGCCGCACTCCGTCACCGTGCAGCAGAAGATGGAGGAGGCGCTCTCGCTCATACTCCGCACACCCGTGGCGGTGGTAGGGGCGGGCCGCACCGACGCCGGAGTGCACGCACGGCAGATGGCGTGCCACCTCGACCTCAGCGAACCCGTCGACACGGAGTGGCTCTGCTATCGCCTCAACTGCGTGCTGCCGCCCGACATAGCGGTGAGCCGAGTGTGCCCCGTGCCGGCGGACTGGCACGCGCGCTTCAGCGCCACCTCGCGCACCTACCGCTACTACATCACCACCGCCAAGTCGCCATTCAACCGCGCCTACACCCTGCGCCTCCACTTCAGCCTCGACGTAGAGCTCATGAACCAGGCCGCCGCCATGCTGCTCACCCACCAGGACTTCGGCTGCTTCTGCAAGTCGCACTCCGACAACAAAACCAACATCTGCCGCGTCACCCACGCCCAGTGGACCACGCTCCCCGACGGCACCCTCTGCTTCACCATCACCGCCAACCGCTTCCTGCGCAACATGGTGCGAGCCATCGTAGGCACCCTCATCGACGTGGGCAAACACCGCATCACCACCACCGACTTCGCCCGCATCCTCAACAGCGGCACCCGCACCAGCGCCGGCGAGTCCGTCCCCGCCCGCGCCCTCTTCCTCGAACGCGTCGACTACGACCTGCCCGCCCCCCAAGCCCCCTCTAATCGTTAATTCCGTGTATTTACACAAAATCAACGAATAGAAATCACAAACGCCATTCCCGAACCCCTATATATAATAAGGTATAGGAGCCTCACCAAAG
>CAVGQS010000050.1:0-16262 GCA_963631415.1 Lactococcus garvieae
ACGCATAGCAAACGCATAGCAAACGCATAGCAAACGCATAGCAATCGCATAGCAATCGCATAGCAAACGCATAGCAATCGCATAGCAAACGCATAGCAATCGCATTACAAAAAGAAAAGAAACAAAAACAAAGAAAAGCATCTTCCCCCTGCACCCCCTATAGAAAAAGAAAATAAAAAAAAGAAAAAGAAAAATTCCGCCACGTCGTCGTCGACGCGCACACACACGCGTATACGCGAGAGAGGGGATTTGGGGGTTGAAAGACAGGCTTCGCCCGGAAAAAGTGCGCACCTTTTTTCGAAAAATAGCCTAAATTCTTAGGCGAAGCCCCGAATAAAATTCAAAAGATAACATTGCCGCGCGCCGGTTTCGCGTTATCTTTGCGGCGAATAAAATCCAACAAACATGAAATTGGAAAACTTGAAAAAGCTCATCGGCCTTGCTGCAGGTCTCAAAATCACATCAGAGTGTCGCTTCTCAAAATTGCTCGAACTTGCGGATAAGGCATCAAAAGAGGGGAGTACCATTCTCACCATTGTTGTGAAAGATGGTACGCTCACTTATGACGAAATCCTTATTCTTGCAGAATTGGGCGGCAAGTACATTGCGTGGGACATGACGGACGATTAACTTCACAACGTATGAATACACAAACATTTCCCGACTGGTTTTTCAAACTTGAAGGCCAAGTCAGACAATTCTGCGAGTTGCAGGATATTGAAGTCAAACTTGCTCCAATACTCCGAGTACCATCAACACAAGAAACAGCCACACACATGGCGGTACGACTTGCAGCAGAGCGTGAAATACAAGGCCGCAAGGATTATCTTGCAGAGTGTATCACACTCGCAGTAGTCGAGCAGTTCAAGGCTTACGGTATGTTATCGAAATATCCAGAACTGCATACCAATCGCAGTGAAATGTAAGGTTGTACCCGCCATAGCCAACGCATGATAGTCGCACCTGCCTGCGGCTTTCATGTGCACGTATCATGTCGGTGATATGATTCTCGTAATAGATGCCCCTATTTGGTCCAAGACATTTGCTCATGGGACATTCAAAGTAAAAATTGCACTTCGACCCTTGTCCCATTGAAAACTCGCGTAGTCTGTTCCACATCCATGCATTTGTTTCTGTCACTTTAATGTGAATCTCTTCTATCTCGGGATATAACCGAGAAATTTCGTAGTATTCGTGTTCCATTTTTGAAAATCGATTAAAACCCTTTCCCCTTCTGCCGTTCATACACACCCACCTTTCCATTGTCCAGATTTACGATTTTAAACTGCACAATGCAACGTTTCGGCAGATCTTCGGGCAACTCTGTCACCAGACGCCTTATCACCTCATCGACGCTCCCGCAACCGATGTCCTCAAAACTGGCAAGACACCTGCCTTGGAAGAAAGCTGCCGCCTTGATGAGCATCTTGGGAGAAAGACGGAACTTGCCGTCGGCTTCATCATCCACATGCGCCTGCTTGCTCACACAATCCGAAAACAGAATGAAGTCAATCACCCTTTCGTTCAGTTTCCATGCAGGAGAATAGTCCAGCTTGATGTATCCGCGCGTCACACGGTGCCCCGCACTGTGGTTCATGCCGAAAGCCACCTCGTCGATAGTCGCGCCGCAATCGTTCTGCGCCACTGTGGCCCACGTATGCCGGAACGTATACACACAATACCAGTCCTTCTTTTCCATCCCCATGCTTTCGCAAATCTTGCGGATGCCGATATTCACATTCGCACCAAAACTGTCACTCGTCGTGTACCGTTGGTGAAAGCAGAAAAGCCAATCGTCATTTTCACTTGCCGCATACTTGGCAAACAACGGCAGGAGTATCTCCGGCACACGCATCTCCATATACGCCCCGTCACTACGGCTATGCATCGTCTTCGCCCGGTGGTAGTGAATTACACCCCCATGATAGTCTTCCTTCCTCAGGTTGTAAATATCCACAGTGTTCATGCCGCCCAAGCATAGCACCGTCATAGCCACGTCGCGGCCCAGCTCCGGCAACGGCGACTTCATCTTGCTCTCCGGCAATGGCGCCGCAAAGAACCTCCGGCAGTCCTCAGCACTTATGGCCCGTTTCTCCGGCCTGTCCGCTTTCGGTATCTTCACCTTCACCCACGGGTTGGTCTTCACCCGTATAAGCCCCGTGTCGTAGTCGTTCAGTTCCGTCGTGGCCGCCTTGAACACCTGACGCATACACACCGGATACATCTCCTTCGCCCTGTTCGTCTGCTCCATCGACTGTATCCACTTTGCCATATTCACCGATGTAAGCTGCGAAAACTTCACCTTTGTCGTACCGAAAAACCTCTCCATGTGCTGCAGGGCCAGTTCATAGTTCCTCGCGTTCCGTGCCTGTCCGTTGTCTATCATGCGGTCGATGTGCTTGCGGGCATAGTCCGAGAAGCACAAGTCCTCGTCGCCGTTCATCAGGAAGTCCGCCACCATACGCGACGTCCAGTTACGCGTGTCCACCGTGTTGAGCCTGCTCCGGTATTCCAGAATGAGCGACGTGCAGAACTGCATCACCACAGGGTCAATGATTTCCCTGCTACGTGAAAGTCCCTGCCTCGTCACCATCTTGTCCGTCTTTATATACTGCGTGCTCCTGTTGTGAGTCACTCTGATGTAGACGGGATAAAATCCGTCCTGTCGCGCCTTCTGGACGCATGCTTTCAATGTTGCCATATTAATTTGTTTTTATCTGTGTTCCTATTGTTTGTCACCATATTCCCGCAACTGCCTGCTAACTTCCCCGTCACCAACTCTAAACACGCTCTAAACAGGGTGTCAGAAAAATCAAAACTTTTTCTAAACATTTCCGTTCATTTTGTATCACAAAGTATGCCGGAATGTGCGCACGTCCATAAACGAAATTAGGCGGAAGCCCTTTATTTATCGGGGCTTACCGCCTAACTAACTCGTAATGAGGTATGTTTCTTTATTCCTCCACCGCGGCCTGCGCCGCAGAAATAGTGCCGTAGTCACGAGTCAGTTACGAGAATTACCAAATCGTTATCAAAATTCGTCTATTTGATACTAAGTCAGGTCATAGTACATATGCACCGACGCTTCTGTATATCCGTAAATTTCCATTTTGCTTTAGTTTAAATTCAGAACATAAAATGTTTCGCCACACTCTCTGCCGTATCTTTGCGCTAAAATTCTCATTATGAAATATCCAAAAACTGACAAGGAAATAAGAATCTTCTGCCTTACCCTCGCTTCGGAAAACGACTTGTCTTATGGCCATATCGACATTGCGCGGGCAAAGGAGTATTACAACTTCATCATCGCTTCTTCCAAACCATCGGTATGGAAAAGGCCAATTCTTGCGTTGTCTCATTGGTGTGGGCGGTTTTGCCGTCTATTCCGCCGCCAATGACATTCAACACTTCTACCTTGGCATTCCCCTCCGTATAGAACGACTCGTCCACTCGCACCTGTACACGGAAGTTCACAACCGTCATGGGCGCCTGTCTTTCGTGCATGGCCGACTTGTAGGTCACAGACGGATAACTGTTGTACGCCTTGTCTGTATGGTAGCACAAAACCACATCGCTACACAATTCGTCATTCGCTTGCCTTACTCCTTCTACGATGTCTGCCAATGCCGTCTTGATGAATTCTTTCAGCTCCATCACTTCCCAGTCATCTTCTCATACAGCCTTATCAGCCTCTCCTTCTCTGCCAACAGAGCCTCCAGACTCTTCACCTTCTCCGCCAGCAACGCATCCGTGGCGCCAACACTCACGTCTCCATGGAGCGACGCCGGAGAAAAGTCACCCTTCGTCTCCACACTGTTCTCTACGCTGCGGGGCGGGTCCTCGTCATCAACGTATTCATTGAAGAAATTGTAATCCAGCGCCTCACTGATAGCAATCAATTTATCTGTGTCGATTGAAGTCTTGTCAAAAACACGATTGATGTTCTGATTGGCAATGCCGCATCTTCTTGAAAGTTCTGATTTAGAGACATTTAACTCATTCATTTTCTGCTCAATAAGCAGTCCGATGTTTACTTTTTTAATACTCATAAGTAATCATTAATATTGAATTAATGTTAAATTATAGCAGAAATCAATCGATTGTATTGTTTAAACCAATCATAATGATTATCTTTGCACTCGAAAGTTACTAAAAAGTAATCAAACATCAAAATAAAATGGAATTAAAACGACTACAGACAAGCAGTCTGGCCGACGCCTTGCGAGCCATGGCAGTAGGCGAAACATGCCTCGCGCCAGTTGGCTACAACAAGAAAGGCGTGGCCAAAACCTGCTGCGAACTCAAGCGCGAAGGCTATCTCTACATCACCAGCTGCAAGACTGGCGACCTCGGAGAACAAGTGATTACCCGACTCAAATGACCGATTCAAATGACCGAACAGGAAATTCTCCAATATGCCAACGCCCACCTCTGGTATCTGCGCGAAGGCGACTACCTCCCCGAACCGCTCTCCAGCATGAACGGCGGACGGGGTGTCGACCGCACAGAATGGCTCGACGAAATGAGGCGACTCGGCACCGTCTACCCGACGCGCGAAATCGCCTCCATCGTCTCCAATAAAGTCAGAGCTTACCTTGGTCAAGCATCCCTTGAATGTCTCGTATCCACGAGTAAACGTCAAGATAACGCTTGATGTTCTCATCGCTCACGCCGGCCCTGCGGAATGCATCTACATCCAATGGCTGCTCCGCCCTCGCTGCTTCAAAGGCATACTTGATGAAACGTTTCCGGTCACACGTATGGGTAGAGTTAGGGAACCCTCCCAAAAACAAATCTAAAGTTTCCATAAAAGTTGAATTTAATATTTGGCAACTACAAAGATACACAAATACGGCAGACGCGCCAAACCCTCCAACGGTTGAATTGAAATATCTGGCGACATTCTCTCGGCGCGTCGCCCTTTTAAAAAAAACATAACACAATATGAAAACCATCCCCACCATCCTCCGCATCGCCGCCCTCTGCATCATCGCAGGCGCAGGCTTCTTCTTCCTCCTCGGCGAAGAGCATCACGACTCGGCACTCGCCTACGTCCTTCACTTCCTCGCCGACAAAACCCTCGCTGCAGCGCTCATCATCCTCGCAGCCGCCCTCTACCGCCGCTGGAGCCACACCGACCCGCTGCTCCGCCGCTACCACCACTATTGCATGGAGGACGAATAATATGCTCCAGCTCAATTTCCCCGACAAGTGCGTCTCCTACGACACCTTCATCTCACACCTCGCCGCCACCATCGTCAGCTACATCAAGCACGATGCCGCCGACCCCGAATACATCAGCCAGCGGCAGGCATACCGCCTCTTCGGACGCGCCAACGTCCAGCGGTGGCGCAAGCAGGGTAGGGTAGCGCCCTGCAAACGGCCCGGCAAGGTAGAATACCCCACGGCCACCCTGCGCCTGCTCCAGCGCACCCAGCAAGACTATTTCAACATCTAAACACATTCCCCCCCCTATGGATTACGCCATCTACAAAACCCTCAACGGCCAGTACCCCCACATTGTCCACCGATTCTTCCAGGACATGTGCAACCACCGCGCCAAAGCCACCGCACAGGCCAAGCTCAACGACATGTGGCTGCGCATCCTCCAGCGACCCGCCCTCGCCCACAATGCCACCGGCACCAAAGACGAGTTCTCCTACGACTGCGCGTTCAGCGCCGACACCACAATGCGCATACGCTTCTACATCGCACCCATAAAGTAGCGCACACAGCTCAACCACAATAGCAAAGCCAGCGGAAAGGCATCCCCTTGTGAAGGCTTCGTACCGATTGCTCCCGCCGGGAGAGACAGCATCCCGGCACACCCGCCGCAGATAGTGCGCTAAACGGATAGGCGCATTCATATTTTTTTTTCAAGGGTTTTCATCATTAGGCGGTCCGACTCCGCCCTGCGGCACACACACTCAACATTCAAATACACATATGAGCCAAATCACCCTCACCGTCGAGCAGCTCAACAAAATGCAGGCACTCGACATCACACAGTCGCCCATCGTACGCGACAAGTTCATCAACATCTACGACACCCTATGGGGAGCCGGCACAGGCGAACAGGCCTACGAACGCGAGAGCATCTTCTTCAACAAGACCCTGCGCGACACACCATCGCTGCAGAAAGCCACACCATTCTCGCTCTTCACAGCCTTCATCGACCTCGCCGTCTGCGGACTCTCCCTCGAACAGGGCACACGGGCACTCTGCTACCTCATCGGCCGCAACGTCAATGCCGGCACACGCGAACACCCCGTGTGGGAAGGACACGCCGTCCTCACCGTCTCGGCCTACGGCGAACTCGTCCTCCGCGAACGTGCCGGACAGATACGCCACGCCGACAACCCCGTGCTCGTCTACGCCAACGACGAGTTCTCATTCACCGACATCGGCGGACAGAAATGCGTCTCCTACACCTGCCACCTCCCTCACTCCGGCCAGCGCATCATCGCATGCTACCTCCGCATTACCCGCGCCGACGGATCCGTCGACTATGCCGTCATGACCGAGGAAGACTGGGTGCGGCTCGCACAATACTCGGCCAAGCAAGACCGCAAGACCGGACGGGCCAACGCCCTCTACGGTGTCGACCAGAACGGCGTTGTCAACATCGACCCCGGATTCCTTATGGCAAAATGTGTCAAACACGCATTCAAGACCTACCCCAAGGTGCGCATAGGCCGAGGCACAGAGCTGCAGAGCAAGCAGACCGAAGACAAGGAGATTGAAATCAACAACGCCCTCTACGGCGTCGAAGGCGTCGACCCCGCCACAGGCCAGCCCGCACCGTCCGCGCAGCCCGCATCTCAGGCACCAGCGCCCCAGCCCGCCGAGCCTTTCGGACCTCCCGCCCACGACGTGTCCTCAGGTGTAACCGTTGACGCCGGCGACGACGATGGCTTCTAAAATACGCAGCGTGTGCCAGGGGTGCCGCTTCACCACCAACGGCATCAACGGCATCTTCTGCACACGCCTACACCGGTATGTGCAATACGCCGCCACACAACCCTGCATCTCCATCATCCATCAGCAAAACCCGTAATTATGAATACAGAAATCACAATATTCGAGCCGCAGAACTTCGGCTCCATCGTCCAGGCCGCACCTGTGGCCTACCGAGAAAACCAGATATCCCACGAGCGCTGCATCGCCTACGGCCGGCAACTCCTCCAGCGAGTCAATACCGAAGGCATGACCGACGCACTCGACCAGGAAGTCGCCACCTTCATCGAACGCGCACGCCGCACCCTACGCAAGATGAATGCCAAGCGCTCTGCCGTCACCCAACTGTTCGACTCCGTGCGATCTGCCTACACAGGCCTCGAAAACGAAGTCGACCCCGCCAAGCACGGCACCGTACCCGCCCAACTGCAGGAACTGCGCAACCAATACGCTGCCCGCAAGCGTGCCGAGTTCGAAGCCGAACGCCGACGCCAGCAACTCCAGCAGGCACGCCAGTCAGCCAAAACCCAGTACACGGCAGATGTCGAAGCCTGCCTCAACCTCCAGTTCCGCAACCTCGTCACCGATGCCTGCAACAGCCTCGCGGCACTCGACAAATCCATCACCCTCGACAACTACGACTCCGTGCTCGCCAACATCATCAAGACTTCCGACCAGCTCCCCAACGGATGGCTCGAAGCACTCGCCCCATCCGTTCACGCCCCCTCACCCCTCACTCCCGACGACGAAAAAGCCATAGTCCAGTCCGTCAAGCAGCGCTTCGCCCCACGCTTCACCGAGCGATACACCACCGAGATTACCGACGCCCGCACCCTCATCGTCGACCGTCTCCCCTCCAAGCGCTGCGAACTCGAACGCATAGCACAGGCCAACGCCGAGGAAGCCGAACGCATCAAGCAGCAGATGGCCCAACGCGAACGTCTCGAAGCCGAACAGAGAGAAAAAGAACGCGCCGAACGCGAAGCACACGAGAAGGCTGCCGCCGCTCTCGCCGCACAGAAAGCCGAAATCAACTCGCTCTTCTCCGAAGCACAGGTCATGAGCCAGCATCAGGCCAAGACCTCCGTCAAGAAGCGCATCCACGTCCTCAACCCCGAAGGCTTCATGCAGGTAGTCGGCATGTGGTGGGCACAACACGGCTCCACACTCACCGTCCCCGAACTCGAAAAGATATTCTCACGCCAGCTCACATTCTGCAACAAGTTGGCAAACGAAAAGACTGGCGCCGTCCTTATCCAGTCCGAACATATCGAATATGTCGAAGAAATCAAAGCAAAATAAAAATACAAACACTATGAAAGAAAGCGGATATTACCCGGCAGGCGCAGAGTTCGACCCCCGCGCTCCGTGGAACCAGACCGAACCCGACGAAGCCACACGCGACGTCACCTACTCATGCACCATCCAGCGCACAGCCCCCGTCTCCACCACCGAATTCTCACCAGGCAGATACGAACAGGACGAAGACGGATACTACATCCACGACGACGACGACTTCTCCGACACGCCCTGGCTCACCGAATTCACCGACCAGTACCGCACACCCGCCCAGCTCATCTCCATCCTTCGCGAGATAGCCCTCGAGTTCGCAGCCGGCCGCATACCCAAAAAACGCGCCAGCACGTGGCAACACATCGCCGAAGACTGCGACGGATGGGATGTCGACGACGAATATGCAGCAGAAGAAGAATGAATCCCGATGCCTACTACGAGCGTTCCGAGGTCAGCAATTCCGACCTCACCGCACTCAAGAATCTACTGCACCCACACCAGCAGTACGGCGACCGCGAAGCGGCATTCCGGTTCGGCTCACTCGTCGATGCCATCATCACCGAACCCGACCGAGTCAACTACTACCGCCTCACTGTCGACGACGTGCAGTACACCGACGATGAATTCCGACACGCACGCGAAATGTACCGCGCACTCCGCACCGAAGCACGCCACGACCCCTTCCTCGCACGCGTCCTCGATACTGCCGACACACAGTGCTGCATGGTCCGTCAGGCGCAACCCTTCAGCTACGGCGGATTCCCCTTCACCCTCGACGTCCGCTGCAAATGGGACTGGTTCCTCACTCCCTTCGGCTTCGGCGGCGACCTCAAGACCACCTTCGCTTCCACACAAAAGGAATTCGACGAAGCAGTCGATTTCTTCGACTGGGACCGCTCGCGCGCATGGTATATGGACATCGCACACTCCGACCGCGATTTCATCTACGCCATCTCCAAGAAAAACTGCCGCATATTCAAGACCTTCATCCGGCGCGACGACCCCGTCTACGCCGCCGGACGAGCCAAATACGAAGAACTCGCCTTCCAGTACTGGGCACTCAGCCTTACATAATATGACACAACTCCCCCCCTCATCACAGGCCAGCCTCCTGCGCCGTCTCCGCCGCCAATGCCCCTTCGCCGTATGGTCCGGACATTACGGCTACACCTGCGGCGGCACGACAGGCGGCGTCCGGGCATCCACTGCCATCGGCGCACGCTCCAAGGAAGCACGCCACTGCTCGCTGTCGTGCATCGAGCTGCGCAAGGCAGCCTTCGCACGCGGCATCTCCATCACTCTCTCACCTCGCACTCTCAACAAGCTATGACAACTCTCCACCACAACCTCCGCGTAGAGCCATACCCCTACCAGCAAGAGGGCATCATCTTCGGTCTCGAAAAGCGACGGCTGCTCATCGGCGACGAACCGGGACTCGGCAAGACACTCCAGTCCATCGGTATCGTCGACACCGCCGCTGCCTACCCCTGCCTCGTCATCTGCCCCTCCTCGCTCAAAATCAACTGGCAGCGGGAGTTCCAGAAGTTCACCGACAAGCGCGCGCTCGTCCTCGACAACTCATCGCGCTCAGCATGGCCCTACTTCCTCCAGATGGGCATGTTCCACGTCGCCATCGTCAACTACGAGAGCCTCCGCAAATACTTCGTCTGGGATATTCAGGGCGGTAGCCGCGGCGGGTTCCGGCTCAAAGACGTAGTGTTCAACGACGCCGTCAAAATCTTCCGCTCCGTCATCATCGACGAGAGCCACCGCGTCAAGGATCCCTCCGCACAGCAGACCATCTTCACACGCGGAATAGCCGAAGGCAAGGACTACCGCATACTCCTTTCCGGCACACCCGTCGTCAACAGGCCCGCCGACCTCATCGCGCAGCTCTCCATCATGGGCCGTCTGCAGGAATTCGGAGGCCGCACGCAGTTCCTCGCCACCTATGGCGGGGGCGAAATATCCAAGGAGCGACGCACCACCACCGACGACGACGCACCACGCAACCTCGACCAACTCTCCGCACGCCTCTATGCCACCTGCATGATACGGCGCGAAAAGGCAAAAGTCCTCACCCAGCTGCCCGACAAGACACGCACCGACCTCATAGTCGACATCTCCAACCGCGATGAATACGACCTCGCACAGGCCGACCTCGCCGAGTACCTCCGCCAGTACACCGAGTGCAACGACCGCGACATACGCCGCAAGATGCGCATGGAAGCACTCGTCAAGTTCATGACCCTCCGTTCGCTCTCTGCCCGCGGCAAGGTGCAGCAGGCCATCGACTTCACACGCACCTTCCTCGCCAACGGCCGACCTCTCATCCTCTTCTGCTCGCTCCACGAGATAGTCCACGAGATACGACGCGCATTCCCCGCCGCCGTCTCCGTCACCGGACGCGACTCCATGCTCCAGAAACAGGCCGCCGTCGACGCCTTCCAGTCCGGCAAGAGTCCCCTCATCGTCTGCTCCATCAAGGCTGCCGGCGTCGGCCTCACACTCACCGCATCATCCAACGTCGCGTTCATCGAGTTCCCCTGGACCTACGCCGACTGCTGCCAGTGCGAAGACCGGGCACACCGCATCGGCCAGCGCGACAACGTCACCTGTTATTATCTCCTCGGCCGTCACACCATCGACCGCACCCTCTACTCCATCATCCACCGCAAGAAGTCCATCGCCAACCAGATAATGGCCGCCGACGACGACATCCCCACCGATGAGATGTATTTCGACGAACTCGCCTCACGATTCCTAAACCCCTCCGACGATGGCTGACATCTCCAAAACCACACTCCGGCGCACCATCGCTTACCTCGATGCCGCCGCCGCACTCTACGACCGACAGCCCGGCCTGCGCTCATCCAGCCGGGCCTGGTGCATACGGCAACTCATCACAAAACTCAACAAAAAACTCTCATCATCATGCAGCAAGTCACCAACCAACGACTCACAGGCCGATACGCCGTAGTCAAAATCTTCCCACACATCCACGCCCTCAAGGTAGAAGTCCAACAGACATTCTACGACGAAGACAACACCAATGCCACCGACACCTTCTGGCGCCTCGCTTCCGACAAGGACATCCTCGAACTCAACATACCCGTAGCACACTGCTACTCGGTCAAACAATAATCATTCTAAAAACAAATTCATCATGACAAAAAACGACATCATCCGCAAGCTCACCGAGCAGACAGACCTCACAGCTTCGCAAGCCAATCACGCCGTCGACGGCATCATCACCATCCTTTCCGACGCACTCGCATCGGGCGATGCCGTATACCTTCGCGGCTTCGCCACCATCGACACAGTGCAGCACGCCGGACGCATAGCACACAATTTCGCTACCGGCGCCGCCATCCAACTGGCGCCACGCCGCCAAGTCAAGTTCCACGCATGCAAAGCGCTGCAGGCTCGCATCAACCCCAATGAACATCAATGAATATCTTGCCAAGGTCAAAGGCAAAGGCAATAAGTATCACGCCCAGAAATCGGGCGGATACGACTCACGCAAGGAGCACAGGCGAGCCAACGAGCTGCGCCTGCTCCAGCGTGCCGGCATCATCTCCGCACTGCAAGAGCAAGTCCGCTACGAACTCATACCGGCACAGCGCGACGCCCAAGGCCGCGTCATCGAACGGGCCTGCTCCTACATAGCCGACTTCGTCTATACCGACCAGCACGGCAACACCATCGTCGAGGACATCAAAGGCATGCGCACCGACGTCTACCGCATCAAACGCAAACTCATGCTCTACGTCCATGGCATAAAAATCACCGAACGATAATCATCTCCCATTATGGCTACACAACAAGTCAAAACCACAAACTTCTTCCCTCACGACGCCAATGCCCGGCACGACGAGAAGGTCATTCACCTCCGAATGAGGCACGGCGCTGCCGGATACGGCGTCTACTTCATGGTGCTCGAAAGGCTTCGAGAGGAAAACAATTACATGAGTGTCAAAGATTACAACATGATAGCCTTTGACCTTCGTGTCGATGCAGCCATTGTCAAGTCAGTTGTCGAAGACTTCGGGCTATTCGTCTTTACCGAAGACGGTAAGTACTTCTATTCCGAAAGTTTCAGCCGACGGATGAATGTCAAGGACGCTCAACGCAAGACTCGCGCCGCTGCCGGTAAGGCCGCTGCACAGAAACGATGGGAAGGCAAAACCGAAACAGAGCAACCCGACGACGCTCCCCACACCCCCGCACAAACGCCGCCGCCTGCCGCCAAGCCCGCAGCCAAAGCCGACAACCAGGCATGCATCAAACGTTTCTTCGCACCGTCCAATCAGGCCAACCTCGAAACGCTGCTCATCAACTTCGGACTGCGACCCGACGAAATGCCGCTCTTGCACAAGACCGCAAAAGACATTGTCGCCGAATGGGAACTGCAAGACCGCCCACACGACACCTACACCGACTGGTCAGGGCATCTCATCTCGCTGCTCCGCATCAAAATCAAAGAGGCCAAGTCCAAAAACTCGGCATCTACATCACCACCCTCGCCGGCCGACTACGATTATGGAGGCGGATTCGGAGGCAAAGACGTATAGCATATGGAAGACAACAAAGCACAGTCCCCCGCACAGTTCCTCAACCAGTGTCTGCAGACTACATGGCGAAAGCTACAGCACGAACGCGAAAAGGCGCACGACCTCACCAACCCCGATGTCTACGCCGCTCATTCACGCACACTCCTGTGGATTGCCGACAACGTAGTGCTCGCACACCAGCGCCGCACCTTCGTCGTCGACGACAACAACCGCGACGTTCTCCGCTTCCTCCTGCTCTACTTCAACGGATGCCCCCTCGCCGAAGACGTGTTCCCCGGACGAGGATACAAGCTCCACAAGCACATACTCCTCCAAGGGGCCGTAGGCACGGGCAAGACGCTCCTCATGCAGGTCTTCTCCGAATATCTGCGCATCACGCAGAATCCGCGGTTCTTCCACAACCTGTCCGTCACGCAGATGGTCAACTACTACACGCTCCACAACAACCTCGACCGATACACCTTCTACGAGGAAGAAAACAGGGGATTCCAGTGCACGCCTGTCAACATCTGCCTCAACGACATCGGAGTCCAGTCAGCCAAGTTCTTCGGCATCGACACCGACACGCTCACCAGCGAGTTCCTGCATGCACGCAACGAAATCTGGACTTCCTATCACAAAATGGCCCACCTCACCACTAATCTCACCAACGAGCAACTGCGGCAAAAATACCGCGACGGCTTCGGCCGGCTGCTCGACCGCTTCAAAACCTACAACGTCATCCCGCTACACGGCGAGAGCCGACGCTGAACAAAAACTTCTCCACAATGAAATTATCCGACAAACTCTCCGAGTCACAGTTCAACGAAATGGCAATGGCATTCGCCAAGGCTGCAGCACTCGTCAAGACCACCGTCGGCGTAGGCAACAACGCCGCATGGATGGCGTGCCTCGACGCCTTCGACCACATCCGCCAGCACCCCGCTTACCGACACCGCGTCAAGGCCGCATACAAAAAATGCTTCGACGCACTGCATGCCTACGAGCGACAGCTCGTACACGCCACCACCAACCGCTTCTTCCATCTCGACGACATGACACCCGACACGCGCAAGGTCTACGGCAATATCACCGACCGCGACTACTACGACTTCTGGGCCGCATTCGGCTACTCTGCCTACGAGTGCACCAAGCCGTTCTACACCTGCCTCGTCAACAAACTACGCCTCGCTTACCTTGCACACGGCTATCCTCATCCCGACATACTCGCATGGAGCACCGCAGCCGGACTCTGTCTCGACATGGCCGCACAACTATACTCGTCCACCATCGACCGCTGCACCGATGCCGAAGAGTGGCATCACCTCGCCATACCGCGCAAAGGATGGGAGTTTCTCTTCTCGTCCTTCAATATCTCGCATGTCGCACATCTCTGGACCGAAGCCCACCGACTGCTCTCCGGGCAAGACGAGTTCTGTCTCGAACCCGACGAAAAGCGCAACATCGAAATCGGATACCAGCAGCTGCTCGAAAAATGGCTCGACGAAGACACGCTCTTCGGCTCGCGCATCAAAACCTGCGACGACTATTCCGAAGTGTTCCGCACACGGGGCGAGATGCGAAAAGTGCAACAAGAGTTCGCACATATAAGAAACGACATCAAAAAATACAAACAATAAAATCCATCACAATGAACAAATTCTTCGAAGTCGGCGTCCGTCACGACATCACTGCACCCAACGGCGCCAAACGCAAAGTCACAGAGTCTTTCCTCCTTCAGGCCATATCATTCTCCGAGGCCGAGATACGCACCACCACCGAGCTTGCCGGCCTCGGCTCAGAGTTCGAAGTGGTCACCGAGAAAATCGTCAACGTCTCCGAAGTCGTCCCCTGCTCCGCCGACGATGCCGACAAGTTCTATCGCGTCAAACACAACATCGTCACCGTCGACGAGAAAACCGCCAAGGTGAAACTCCAGCCGCAATACATCATCATACAGGCCGCCAGCGTCGATGACGCACGCCAGCGATACAAAAACCACATCAGCACATGGGCCATCGACACAGTGCTCGAAGCCATCAGCGAAACAAAAATCATGGCATACTTCCCCGTCTGAACCGCCAATGGGGTATATGCCACCTCCGCAAGGGCAATAGATGCCCCATCCGTCAAGGCAATAGATGCCCCATCAGCCCCATAGGTCTTATCACGCAGCGCCAGCCCAATATTTCAATATTACAATATTTCAATATTACAATATTACAATATGAGTTATTCCAAGACTCCCTGTAAGCCACACACACCACCACGCTACCCCATACCCATGCGACCGCACCCCCGCACCGGCAACCCCGAGTACTACCTCGAAGGCGAAGTGCGGCAGCACTTCATACGCCTCTTCCCCATACACTCCAACCGACGCATCATGCAGTGGTTCGGCATCTCCTATTCCACCGTCCAGCGGCTCAAACGAGAGCTGTCCCTCGAAAAGAACATGAAAGCCATCCGACGAGAACACGCACGCGATGTCAAGAAAACCTGCGAGGCCAACGGCTACTACGACTCCCTACGCGGCCACAGCCCCTCCGAAGCCACCATACAGGCACTGCGCCGACTCCGCGCCGAAGGCTTCGACCCCATCACACAGCTCAAGCGCACCAACCCGCGCAAATACCGCGCCGTCATCAAGCAGCGGTCCGAAAAACGCAAGACACTCATCCAGCAGGAACGCCGACGCATCCTCTACGGGCTACCCCGCAAGACCCGTCTCCGCGTTGTCCTCCAGCCCATCGGCCACATAGCATCGTCACAAAAAAATTCAATGATTACACGCAACAACTACTTCGCCGACCCCGACCACCCCTCATGGGTCTGCTACGACAGCCTCACCCGGCGCTCACCGCGACGCGAAGCCACTGCCATACGCCACGGACTGCGCATCGTTGCCGGCGAAGACGAATGCAATACCGCGCAACAATAAGCATCACACTCAGCACCCCGCAAGAGAGTTACAACGAAATAGTACAAAAAATTAGAAAAGCAAAATTATAAGTCTTATCCGACCTATAAGACCTATTAAAAAAAATAGTACAATATGATAAACCAGGAGATTTCCCCCGGTTGTCACAACTGCGTACATCGCGACATCGGCGGCTTCTGCACTCAATTCGTTTCGTTGGCCGAGAGAACGTTTACTAATGACGGCTATTGGATATGCCCTCTGTACGTGGGCGCGTGATACAAGCAAACTTATAAGCCTTATCCGACCTATAAGCCCTATTAGAAACTCACAAACAATGGCAACGTCCAAGAACTACGCTATCAAGAAGTACAAACATTTAAACAAACAACAATTATGAAAAAGACATTTATCGGAACAAAAACGGTGAAAGCCGAACCAATGAGCGCGGAGTGCGCCAACAATATGAAATACAGAGTACCCTCCGAACTTATGGGCACGATGGGCTACGAAGTCGAATACGAAGATGGCTATAATAG
>CAVGQS010000051.1:0-16062 GCA_963631415.1 Lactococcus garvieae
GCAGCCCTGGTGGTTGGGGTTGCGGATTTGGTAAGAGTCTTGTAGTTTCGGGAGAGGGTAGCGGACAGCAATCGTTTATAATAGATTGCTCGCTTGAGTTTTAGCGGACAGCAATGATAAAAAAAAGGTCTCCCGACCATTCATCATGGTTGGGAGACCCTTTTTTGTTTGTTCTGCGCTACAAGCCCCGGATGTTATACGTTGCAGCACATAGTCCGTCATTTTAGGGAAGTGTTGGGTCAGGCTCCTCCTGACTGTCGTCGAGACACCCTTCGAAGCCTTTGGAGCCTACGGTGCCGCTATACTCCTTGCCGTCAGACGATTCCTTGATGTCAGACGCGCACAGGGGCATGGCGGGCAGTATGGCATGTCGGCTGAGGGAGGGGGTGATGTATGTCTTCTTCATTTCGGCTGTTGTGTTGGGGGTTGCTTTATTTCACTGTGTATTTCTTGCCGTTGACGATGTAGATGCCGGCGGGGAGTCCCACGAGGCACTCCGACGAATTGGCGGCTCGGCGCACGAGGTTGCCGTTGGCGGAGTAGACGTTGACGGGGGCGTCGGGGTCTATCTCGCCGTTGGTAATGTGGCCCACGCCGGTGATGAGGTCGTTCTCTTCAAAGCGTACGGAGAGGCTGGAGTTGCTGACCTCCTTGAGGTGGAGGTAGGCGCGCATGGAGGGCACGGTGGCTCCCTCTGCCAGCTTGACGAACTGGCCCTCGGTGAAGCCGTCGGCGCTCTCACCCACATAGCCGTAGGCGTAGTGGTCGTTGGTGATGGTGAGGGTGTGGTAGGTGCCCACAAAGTTGTCTTCGTTGCTGCTGCTCTCGCGGCTCACCTCCACGTCTACGCCGGCGTAGGTGGCTATCTTGCTCGCTTTGGGTATGAAGAGGTAGGCGGTGTTGGGCTCTGTCTTCTCCACTCGGGTGAGCGTCACCTCCATGGTGACGGTGTTGAAGCCCTTGAAGCGGTAGAAGGAACCAAGGTTGGCGGCCTGCTCCTTGGAGAGTCCGTAGGGCAGGAAGACGGTAGACTTGACGCCGGTGTTGAACTGCCGGCCGGTGCTGGCGTAGTTGGCGTGGAAGGCGTAGGGCACTGCCACGGTGGCGCGGTCGGCTATCTGGTAGTCCTGACACCAGGCTGAGGTGGCAGAAGTGCTGGTGGCGTCGTTGCCTGTCTCGTCGTTGCTCGAGGCATCATTGCTTGAAGCGTCGTTCGCCTCGCTGTCGGTGGCAGGCATATTGACCACGTTGACGTTGGAGAACTGCTGGTGGCCTCTGGGCATGAAGATGAGGGTGTTGAGCGGCGTGCCGTTGAAGATGCCGTCATAGCGGTCAAATTCGTCGATGGAGAGGTCTGCAGTGTTGGTCATGTCCACATACTGCAGGTTGGTGCAGCCGTTGAAGGCGTCGTTGCCAAGCTTGGTGATGCCCTTGGGCATTACCACCTTTTCGAGCGCTGTGCAGCCTTGGAAGAGGGAGTCTGCCACATACTTCACGCCGGTGAAGCAGCGCAGCTGGCGGGCGTCCTTGAGCTGTGTGTTGCCGGTGAACCAGCCGTCGAGGTAGTTGACGCGCTCGGCAGTGAGGGTGTCGAGCACGCAGTGCATGGCGGCGGCGCGGAAGAAGGCGTCGTCGGTGAAGTTGGCCTTGACGGCATTGGTGTGCTGCTGCAGCAGGTCGTCAGACGCCACTGCGTTCTGCAGCGAGCGCGTGGTGTGGATGTTTTCTACGTAGTTCTCCTTGTTGTACATCACTCCGGCAGTGGAGCCGAAGGCGTTGCTTGCAAACTCGGGTATGCTGGTGGAGGTGATGGCCAGCGAGGTGAGCCGGGGCGAGTCTTCGAGGGCGAATTTCTCCACTGTGCGCATGCTCTCGCCCAGGATGACGGTGTTGAGGTTGTCGCACTTGGAGAGTGAGTATTTGCACAGTTTGGTGACGCTGCTTGGCAGTATGAGTTTCTCCAGTTTGTCGCAGTTGTAGAAGGCGTAGGGCGGCATCACGTTGTCTTCCTCCAGTTCGGCGTCGCCGTCGTCAGCCACCTTAATATAGCTGCCCGTAGGTTTCTGTATCTGCGCTTCGCTGAGGTCCAGGTAGCGCAGCTGGGCATTGGGCATCTCAGTGTCGCTGAACGAGGTGGAGCCAGCCAGGCAGTGCAGCACGGCCATGTCGATGTCGGTAATGGGACCCACCACCTTGAGGCGGCGCAGGTTGGAGATGTCGGCGCCTGCCAGGCTCGTGATGCTGTGGTCGCTGGTGGTGGCGGTGAGGCCGAGTTTCGCCGCCAGCGTGCCCTGTGCATCTACCCTGACGGTGAGGAGCGAGTCGGTCTGCTGGTATGACAAGATATGGTCGCGGTATTTGTTCCACTGCGGGTGGCTGAGGTATTTCTCCAGCATGTTGTCGAGCACGTAGATGCGGAAGTCCTCCGGCAGGCTGGCAAACATCGTCTCCTCGTCCGAGTTGGGGGCTTCGCCCTCCAGTTCGGGCACGGTGTCGGCAAGCATGGTGATCGACTTGAGCTGGCCGCAGCCGTCAAAGGCGCCCTGCCCTATCGTCTGCACGCTGATGGGCACGGTGATGCGCTGCAGGCTGTCGCAGCCGCTGAAGGCTCCGGCTTCGAAGTCGGTGACCGACGAGAAGCGCAGCAGGTCGTCCATGTTCTTGATATTCTTGTTGCCCTTAAATATGGTGTGCAGGTTTTCCACAGAGGCCATGTCGTAGGCCGTGACAATCTGGTTGCGCGCCAGCGTGCGGAAGGCCTCGTCGTCCATGAAGAGGCTGTTGCATGAGTTGGCGCGCTGGCCGAACGCCGTAGCGGCGCTGTAGGTGGCGTTGGCGCTGTAGGGCACGTAGATGTCTGACTTGTCGTCGTCGCGCGAGATGAAGTGGGAGGTTCCGGGCTTGTCGGCCAGGAAGACGGCGTTCTTGATATACGGGCTGTAGTCCATGAGGTTCAGCACGCCGGTGGAGAGATAGGGCGCGGCCACGCCTGCGAAGTTTTCGGGAAATACCACCAGATTGAGGTTGGAGTTGGTAGCGGCTCGGCAGAGGTAGTAGTCCTTGCCCCACATGAGCGTCTCAAGTTGTCCCCAGTCGTATGCCACCTCGCCGTTTGCGAACGAGAAGGACTCGAGACCGTTGCCGTTGCTGTCCTTGATGGGACACAGGTCAAAGTAGCCGTCGGGGGTCTTATAGAAGATGCTGCTCTGCCCGTCGGAAAAGTCGTCCATCACAGCCTCGCTGAGGTCCAGATATTTCAGGTTGCCGCGGTCAGGGTGCATCATGTCCATCATGAGGAACATGTCGGCCTGGTTGTAGGGGCCTATCACCTTGAGCGAATCTACGTCGCGCCACTCTTCGTCGACCGATGACTCGAGGGTGAAAGACAAGGCCTGCGACAATCCGTCCATATAGCTGTGGGTAGTTGCGGTCACGCCAAAGTAGCGGTCCAGGTCTTGGGCTCTGTCGCACTTGACTGTGACGAGTCCCGTGAAGTTCTTCTGGTCGCTGATGCCGTTGATGTGGTTCTTGTAGTAGGGCAGCTGTGTCTTGTATTGGTCTACGAGCGAGTCGGGCACGTAGATGACGTAGTCGCTGCCCACGCCGTCGAAAGCCGTCTGGTCTATGGTGACCTCTGAGGGCGAGGCGCAGTTGAGTTCTATGCTCTTGAGCCTGGTGCAGTTCTTGAAGGCCTCGGCCCCGATGGTGGTGGTCTGCTCGCTGAAGCTGATGCGGCGCAGCCTTGTGCCCTCAAAGGCGTTGGCGCCCACCTTCTGCACGGTGTAGGGTATGTTGATTTTCCAGAGGTTGGTGAGTCCGGCAAACTGCTGGTCGGGTATCGACTTGAGGTAGTCGTCGCAACCGGTCATGAAGCTCAGCAGCGAATATTTCTCGAGGTTGGTCACCAAGGCTTTGTCGTCATCGTCGAGTTCGCTGGCTTTCTTGAGCTTTGTGGGGTGGCTGAAGGTCTGCAGGTCTATGTCGTCAAATTCGTCGTAGCCGTCGTTGAGCATATATTTTATCTCGTCGTTCTCGAAGAAGTATGGTCTGATATACTCGGCGTACTGGCTCCAGCCAGGATCGCTGAGGAAATCCTCGTATTTGTCTACGTCTACCAGTATGCGCAGGTCTTCTGAACATCCGTCAAAGACGCCCTTGCCAATGGGTATGTTGGCGGGACCGAGTCCGTAGCAGGTGTCGTCGCCGTCCCATTTGTGGAAGAGCATGCACACCTCCTTGAGGTTGGAGCAGTTGGCAAAGCACGAGTCGCGCAGCTCTATGTTGACGGAGGCGTCCTCGTTGTCGCCAAAGCGGCCCTCGGCCATGTCCTGGAAGTGGAGGGTCTGCAGATATTGGTTGCCGTAGTAGGCTTTCTCCTTGACGTAGGTGGTGTGGTAGTCGTACACCGAGCCGGGATCTACGGTGATCCTGACGCTGGTCTTGGTGGCGTCCTTGGGGCCTATCACGTGTGTCTGCCACACTTTGTCGGTGCCGCTGTCGAGCAGCGAGTTGTTGATGAGGTTATAGCCGTAGTTGATGCCCTCGCTGTCGAATGCCACCGGCTCCGACCAGTTGTCCACCACAAAGCGGTCCTTATACTGGCTCCAGATGGAGTCGTTGAGGAAGTCCTCGAGCTTCTCTTTGGCTATGTGTATCTTGAAGTCTGATGCGCAGTTGTCGAAAACGTGCGAGCCCATGAGCCTGAAGTTGTTGGGGCCCAGCGCGTAGCTTTCGTTGGCCTTGCGGTCCAGGTAGATATACATGTTGAGGCTCTTGAGGTTTGAGCAGCCCTCAAAGGCGCGGTCGGGCACGGTGACGCAGAGCGAGGTGTACTGCGTGGCGCCGGGGTACTCAATGTCGTAGAAGTTGATTTTGGTGATTTTCTGGTTGCCCTTCACGGCGTTTTCGCCAATGGCTATGGTGCGGTAGTTGTAGACCCTGCCAATGTCGTTGTATATCTTCATCTCGCCGTCGCTGGGCAGGTCGCTGTTGTCCACGCCCTTGATATACATCTTATATATAACGTAGGTGTCTTTCACCTTCTGCGGGGTCATCCAGCTCAGTGGCGAGTAGCTCTCGTAGTTGTTGGGGTCGCCCAGCAGTTCGGCCTGCTTGTCTTCGAAGGTCGACGACTGCAGGTACTTGGTGTTGTTGAGCGACAGCTCTGTCTGCAGCTTGCTGGCGGCAGCCTGGCTAGCATAGTGGATGTAGGAGAAGATGGGCTTGAACTTCTGGGACAGCATCGCGCCCTTGGCGAAGGGCCAAATGGTGCCGTCCACTATTTCCTTGACGAAGGCCCGCTTCTCCAAGTCGAAGAGCACCCACTTGGAGCCGATGGCGCCAGTCATGATCGACATGGCGTTCTTGATGATGGCGCCGAGTCCGTCGAGGCCCGCGTCGTCGCAGAGGATTAAGGCTGAAGACGCCCCCAGATAGTTCACCGTGGAGTAAAACATGTCGGAGAGGAACTTGTGCGTGATCGTCTCACTCCAGCCCACGCCGTAGCTGAGGAAACCGGAGGCATACGACGTCAGTGCCGCTATGGCCGCGGCATAGGCGGCCTGCACGGGTATGTTGAGCAGCGAGTACTGCAGCCTCACCACCTTGTCGTTGGGCATGTTGTTTACTATCGTGGCGGCGTAGTCATAGATGAGGCCGTCCTCAGTGAACGAGCTGTTGGCGGTGGGCGCAAACTCCCACACGCGTATGTACTTCTCGTAGCGCGACCAGTCGGGATCTTCCATAAATTCCTGGTAGCGCTCAGGCGCCACGCGTATGGTGAAGGTAGAGTCGCAGCCGTCAAACACGTCCTTGCCGATGAAGACGTCAGCCGGGCCAAGCGTCTCGTAGTGGTCGGTGCCGTCGGTCACGAAGTAGACCATGCTGAGCGTCTTGAGGTTCGTGCACCCCGCAAAGGCGCGGTCGGGTATGGCCATGCGCAGTCCGTAGTGGCTGCTGCAGGCGTAGTTGTTGGGCAGGTCCTGGAAGGTGATGGACTTCACGTCGGTGTTGCCCACAAAGGCGGTGGGGCTCACGGCTATGGTGCGGTAGTTGTAGTAGGAGCCGAAGTCGTTTACTATGGTCATCACGCCGTTTTCGTCGTCCACGAGGTCTTCGTCTGAGCCGCCCAGAAACTTGTAGTAGACATTGCACACGTCGGGGCTCACCAGCAGTTCGTCGATGCTGAAGTTCTGGCTGGTGATGCTCTGCTCAAGCGAGAGCAGATAGGTCCTGAGGGCTTCATTTTCGCTGTTCTTGAAGCCCTTCTTGGTGCTGGGGTTGATGATGTCGCTGTAGAGTATGCCCTTGTAGGAGGCGCCGTCGGTGTTTTCGGTCACGTAGCCGGTGATGCGGCTGGCGTATTGTTTCCAGCCGTAGATGGAGTCGTTGCGGAACTCCTCTATCAGCTCTGACGACACCCTTATCCACAGGTTTGAGTCGTTGGCGAAGACTCCCTTGCCCAGCGGCACCTGGCTGGGCGTCAGGGCGGTGGGCTCGCTGTTGCTGGTGTGGAGGGTCACGATGTCCACCACGCGCAGGTTCTTGCAGTTGGCAAAGGCGGAGTCGCCCAGCGCTATGCCAGTCTTGAGGTGGTCGGTCGTAAACATGTCGCTGATGCTCACCTGGGTCAGCACAGAGTCGCCCTTGAAGGCGTGGGCCCACACCTTGCTTGTGTGGTAGTAGACGGAGTAGGTGGAGGCGGAGACGATGGGCACTATCTGCGCATTGTAGACGGTCAGCTTGCCGTTGTTGCTCTGCAGGTAGCTCTCGTCGGCACCGTTGATATGGGTGTAGTGAAACTCTATGTCGTTGCCGTTCACCTGGTGTTTCACGGTATTCTCCGAACACGTCGCGTTGTGTATGCGGTCGTAGTCGTAGATGGCGCCGTCCTGCGTAAACTGTTTGTAGCGCATGGAGGTCACGGGCTTGATGAGATCCTTGTACTTCTTCCAGTATTGGTCGTTGATGTAGTCGTCGTAGTACTCCACGTCGACCAGAATGACCACGTTGGGGCTGCCGTCAAAGATGCCGTTGCCGGTGGGGCGCACCCAGGCGGGGGGAATCATCACGTCGTGGCCGTTCACGTTATACCTCATGTAGATGGTCTTGAGGTTGGGGCAGTTGGCCATGCAGCTGTCCTCCAGCTCCATGTCGATGGCCTCGTAGATGGTGGTGCCGCTGCAGCACAGGTCCTTAAACTCCACCGACTCGAGGGTCTTGTTGCCCTTGAAGGCGTTTTTGGCTATGAGATCTGTGTGGTAGTTGTAGACCTGGCCTATGTCGGTATAGATGGCTATGTTCTTGCCCGTGGTGCCGGTCACCTTCATGTGGTAGTGCTTGTAGTCCATGGGGAACGACTCCACATTGCTGGTCTTCCACTCGCCGTTCTCGTAGATGGCGGTGTAGGTCACGTTCTCCTCCGTATAGCTGTCGTCGGCAAGGGTTCTCTGCACGTTGCCGCACAGCAGCAGCAGCGTGAGCGCGATGAGTGAGCCAAATCGGCTCGCCTTCCCCTTCGTCAGGTTGTCTTTGCAGTGCATCACTCTTCTCGTTTTTGTCTTCATTCGGCCACAATAAACCAAGGTGCAAAAGTACGAGTTTATTTAATAAGGTATAGGGAGCCGCACCGATTTTTTGCCCGCCGCACCCCAGTTTTTGCCACGCGGCGAGCATTATTCTTAAAAAAATTAGAAACAAAACCACACTTTGGCACAGCGTTTGTTTGTTTTATAATTGTGAGTTCACAGAACATATTTCCCTCTAAAACAAGATTTAGGCAGCCTGTCTCGGCGCTTGTGGGATAGTTTCCGCTGCAGGCAGGCTAAAAAATGAAAGGGATTGGGGGAATGCTGACTCACAAATAGTTGTTAATTAATTAAAATGTTTTATGGAAACACTATTTGTTATTATGGCGGTAGCAGTAGCTGCCGTGGTTGTGCTGGCGGTGCTGGCGGTGAGATCAATGCGCAAGAGTCACGAGATGGCGTTGCAGAACGAGGAGCGTCACCACGCTCAGGCGGTGGAAGAGCTAAAGGCGTCGTATGAGACACGGCAGAGCGAGGTGAAGGCTGCCTGCGAGAAGCAGTTGGCAGAGGTCAAGGAATCCTACGAAAAGCAGCAGGAAAAGGTGAAGGAGGCCAACGAGAAGCAGTTGAACGAGGTGAAAACTGCCTACGAGAACCAGCTGAATGAGGTGAAGGAGGCCTACAAGAAGCATTTGATGCAGGCCCAGGAAAGTTCAAACCTGCAGTTGAACGCCATCCGGGAGATGAACGAGAAGCAACTGAACGACCAGATTAACCTCATCAAGGAACAGATGACCGCCACTTCAGAATCGGTGCTTAAGGCGCGGCAGGAGGAACTGGCGGGACACAACGCTGAACAGATGAACAAAATCATCAGCCCCATAGAGCAGGGACTCCGCGACATGAAGGACGCGCTCAACAACTCCAAGCAACTGCAGAGAGACGCCATGACGCGGCTCGACGCCACCATCAAGCAGAGCATGGAGCAGAGCCAGTCGCTCGGACAGACTGCCGACCGACTCACACGCGCCCTGACCGGCGAGGTGAAGGTGCAGGGCAACTTAGGTGAACTGAAACTCAAGCAGTGGCTCGAGGAACTCGGGCTCAACAATGGCGAGCAGTTTGACACCCAGGAGACACTGCGCGACAAATACGGCAAGGCAATCAAGAGCGACGAAGGCAAGGGACTGATACCTGACTTCATCCTCCACTTTCCCGACCATCGCCACGTGGTGGTTGACGCCAAGATGTCGCTGACCGATTTCGAACGCTATATGAGCGCGCCTGAGGGCAGCCCAGAGAAAAGCCAGTACCTCCACGCCCACATCGCCAGCGTCAGGGCGCAGGTGAAGCGGCTCGCCGGCAAGGACTATTCGCGCTACATGCCCGACGGCAGCAGCCAGCTGCAGTTTGTGATGATGTATATCCCCATTGAGGGAGCGTATAACCTGGCCCTGCAGAACGAAACCTCGTTGTGGAACGAGGCCTACAAACAGGGCGTGATGATACTGGGGCCTCAGAACATGTATATGAGTCTCAGAGTGCTGGAGGTGGTGTGGCAACAGGAGCGACAGCTGAAGAACCAGCAAGAAATAATGAAAGCCGCCAACGCCGTGGTGGACCGCGTGCAGGACTTCGCCAAGCGGTTCAAGGAAGTCGACGACGCCATGCAGAACACCATCACGAAGATGACCAAACTCAAGATTACCACAGCCGACAATGGATCGAGCATCGTCACCGCAGCACGCAATCTGCTCAAGGCGGGGGCAAGGGAAAACAAGAAGAAGGTGTCACTCAGCAATGCCGTGGAATATCTGGACGACGAGTCCGGCGACGAACTGGCGGCGCTGCCCGACAAGACCGCAGCAAAGTAGGGCAAAACCAATAGCAAAACGGCAAAAGTGCTCTCCGCAACACTTTTTTGTATGCAAAATATCACTGCTTACGTTAAAATCCCTTATTTTTGCAACCAACTTTGTAAAGTTAGCTTGTAAAACAATCCAATGAAAGCATACGTAAACAAACTACGCGCAGCCATCGCTACAGCAGTCATTGCTGTCGGTGGCTGCTTGTCGCTGGGCAGCTGCTCCGACGCTGTAGACAGCAGTGACATCTTCACCTTCACCGGCAAGACAGTAATCAACTACCTCGACGACAACGCCGACGACTACTCGCTCTACTCCTACATCCTGACCAAGGTGCAGCTAAGCCCCAAGTCGCAGTCCACCGTCGCCGACCTCCTCTCGGCGCGCGGCAACTACACGTGCTTCGTGCCCGACAACGATGCGGTGCAGAGCTACCTCGACTCCATCTACCACGTCAAGGGCTTCGACGTCACACAGATTTCTGACTCCATCGCGTCCTACATTGTGCGCAACTCCATCATCGACAACGGCGACGAAGACGCCTATCTGTCGACGGAGTTCAACGGCGGCCCTATGGAGAAGACCAACATGGACGACCGCTACATCACCGTGACGTTTGACACCATCGACGGCGGCACCTACATCAACGATAAGTCGCGCGTCATTCAGTCCGACATCGAGGTGACCAACGGAGTCATCCACCGCGTCAACCACGTGATTGAACTCTCCACAGCCACCCTGCCCGCCCTGCTCTCGCAGGCTGAAAACACCCGCATCTTCTCCATCCTGCTCGACATCACCTCGTGGGCCGACTCCATGCAGCTCTACCGCGACGACGACTACGAGTACAACCACGAGGAGTACGGTTACGATCAGGACGGCAAGAAAGCAGCCAACCCCAAGCACCGCTACTATGGCTATACCGCCTTTGTAGAAACCGACCAGGTGTTCCACGACAAGTGGGGCATCGACCTCCCGCAGGTAGAAGACGGAGTGGTCCTCAACCGCGAAGACATCATCTCGCAAATCAGCGAGAAGTGCCAGCAGTACTACACCTCCACCTCCTCCGACTACCGCAGCCAGAACAACGCCCTCAACCAGTTTGTGTCCTACCACCTCATTGCCACCCGCATTCCGGCTGACAAACTCGTGATACACTACTCCGAGATGGGCTTCGGCTACAAAAACGTCAACAACCTCAGCATCGACTGCTTCGAATACTACGAAACCATGGGCAAGCAGCGCCGCCTCGTCAAGCTCACCGAGGGCTCGCAGACCAACGGCAAGCGCATCAACCGCTACGTCTCGGAGCGCGACCTCACCGACTACACCGAGCTGACCGTGCCTATCAAGGGCACTCTCATCAGCGTCACCAACGGCGACTACACCAACCAGGCTCTCAACGGCTTCTACTACCCCATCGACGACGTGCTGGTCTACACCGACGACGTGGTCAACAAGGTGCTCAACGAGCGCCTGCGCTTCGACATCTCGTCGCTCATGCCCGAACTCATCACCAACGGCTACCGACGCACCATGTCGTCCGAAAACTCCACCGTCCACATCCCCACCGGCTACTTCCGCAACTTCGACCTCGATCCCTCGTGCTCCTACAACTACCTGAGCGGCTACGCCACCACGTGGCCCGACTTCCAGGGCGACGAGCACAACGTGACGGGACAATACGACATGACCATCAAGCTGCCGCCAGTGCCGTTTGAGGGCACATGGGAAATACGCTGGGCAGTGCCCACCTTCGACAGCCGCGGCATGGCGCAGCTCTACTTCGGCACCAACAAGTCCAACCTCACCGCCATCGGACTGCCGCTCGACCTGCGCCTGCGCCCCACCAACCCCGCCATCGGCTGGGAGGCCGACACTGACGACGAAGACTTCAACGACGAAAACGACAAGGCGATGCGCAACCACGGCTACTTGAAGCCGCCCATGCACGACGGTGTCACCAAGGGCGGCGCCCCCGTGACCGAATCGCTGCGCAACACCACCTCCTACCAGAGCTACCTCCGCCTGCGCAAGATTATCTACACCGGCACACTCAAGCCCACAGAGACCTACTACCTGCGCATCAAGTCGGTGCTCGAAAACACCAAGACCCAGTTCGTGATGGACTGGATGGAGTACGCTCCCAAGAACGTCTACAACGGCGTCACCCCCGAAGACAAGTGGTGACCCGCCCCCACTAACAGCTTGCCGCGAGGACTCTCCTCGCGGCGGCACTCTTTTTGCGCAACATTGACCATGAACGACAATCCCGAAATAGAACTGGCGCGCCAATACATCGACTTCACTGGGCAGAACGTCTTTCTGACCGGCAGGGCGGGTACTGGCAAGACCACCTTTCTCCACAGCCTCAAGCAAGACCAGCCCAAGCGCATGGTGGTGGTGGCGCCCACAGGCGTGGCGGCCATCAACGCAGGGGGAGTCACCATCCACTCCTTCTTCCAGATAGCGCCAGGCCTCTTCACGCCCGACGGCAGGAAGAACCGCTACCGCATGAGCGAGCAGAAGAAGAACATGCTCCGCACGCTCGACCTCCTGGTCATCGACGAGATAAGCATGGTGCGCTGCGACCTCCTCGACGCCATCGACTACACGCTGCGCTCCTACCGCGACCGCTCCAAACCCTTCGGCGGCGTGCAGATGCTCTTCATCGGTGACCTCCAGCAGCTCTCGCCCGTGGCCCGCGACAACGAGTGGGAAATTCTCAAGCACCAGTACGACACGCCCTACTTCTTCTCTGCCAAGGTGATGCAGCAAACCTCCTTCGTCACCATCGAGCTGAAGCACATCTACCGCCAGTCAAACCCCGAGTTCATCAACCTGCTGGCGCAAATCAGGAGCAACACGCTCACCCCCGCCTCCCTCGAGCTCCTCAACAGGTGCTACCGCCCCAACTTCTCCATGCCCGACGGCGAGGGCTGGATATTCCTCACCACCCACAACAGCACCGCCGACGCCTACAACAGCCAGCGGCTCGCTCAGCTCCAGGGCAAGACCCAGAAGTTCAACGCACAGATAAGCCGCGACTTCCCCGAGAGCTCCTACCCCGCCGACGTCTGCATCACCCTGCGCGTCGGGGCTCAGGTCATGTTCATCAAGAACGACTCCCGCCGCCACGAATACTACAACGGCAAGATTGGCCGCGTCACGGGCTTCACCGACACCACCGTCACGGTGCAGTGCGGCGACCGCGAGGCGCCCATCACCGTCTCCTACGCCACCTGGACCAACGTCAAGTATGAGCTCGACGCCCAGACCGGCGAACTGCGCGAAACGACCGACGAGTCGTCGTTCGCCCAGATTCCGCTCCGCCTGGCGTGGGCCATCACCATCCACAAGAGCCAAGGCCTCACCTTCGACCGCGCCATGATTGACGTGAGCCACACCTTCGCCCCCGGTCAGACCTACGTGGCGCTCAGCCGCTGCCGCTCGCTCCAGGGACTGGTGCTCAGCCGCCCGCTCGGCAGCAACTCCGTCATCTGCGACCCCCGCGTCGACAACTACGTCAGCCACGCCCTCGACGACTCCACCAACAGCCCCGCCCAGCTCCCAGCCTGCAAGCGACAATACTTCACCTCGCTGCTCAACGAGCTGTTCGGCTTCTGGGACCTCAACCAGAGCCTCTCGCGAGTGCTCGAAGAGGCCAAGCTCCACGTCGCCGAACTCTCCGAAGACTTCATCAACTCGCTCATCAGGGTCGAGGAACTCTTCCGCACCGAGATGACCGACTACAGCCGCATCTTCGCCCGGCAGTACACCGCCCTTGCCGACAGCGGCGACCTCGCAGCCAACGAGGCGCTCCAGTCGCGCGTCAAGGCGGCGGCGCAGTACTTCCTCACACAGATTCGCGACAACGTCAGCCCCCTGCTGGCGGTCGACGGCAGCTCCATACGCAACAAGGAGAAGCGCAAACACTTCGTCAACGCACAGCGGCAGCTCAAACTCGCCGTCAGGATAAAGGAGAGCACACTCCACACCGCTGCCCAACAGGGCATGGCGGTCAAGTCCTTCCTCAACAGCAAGGCGGCAGCCGAAGCCTCCGACCTCGACAAGACCTTCACACCCGCTGCCGACAAGCCACACACCGCCGCCGCCCAGCCCAAGAAGGAGAAAGCTGCGAAAACCAAAGAGGAGAAAGTGCCCACCATCCAGCAGACCCTCCTGCTCCACCGCCAGGGACTGTCAATCAAGGAAATTGCCGCCCAGCGCAACCTCAAGGCCAACACCATTGAGAATCACCTGGCCAAACTCGTAGGCGAAGGAGAGATAGACATCGACAAATTGGTTAGCCCGGAGCACCAGGCAATTGTGCGCAAGGCTTTGACACAGTGGGACGAGCCGCCACAGCTGCTGCGCGAAATCAAGGACGCGCTGCCCGACTACATCACCTATCTGGAGATTCGCGCGGTGATAGAGCACGACAAAAACAAGAACTAAACAACCAAACAAGAATAACAACCTATAAAAACTAAACAGTCATGACAAAAATCAAAGCAGCCATCATCGGCTACGGAAACATCGGCCGCTACACACTGCAGGCCATAGAGGCATCACCCGACATGGAGTGCGTCGGCATCGTAAGGCGCAACACCGAAAACCAGCCCGCCGAACTCGCCGGCTACAAAGTAGTCAAGAGCATCAAGGAGCTCAGCGGAGTGCAGGTAGCCATACTCGCCACCCCCACCCGCAAGGTAGAGGAGCACGCCAAGGAGTGCCTCGCGCTCGGCATCAACACCGTCGACTCCTTTGACATCCACACCAGCATCGTAGACCTCCGCCGCTCCCTCGACGCCGAGGCCAAGAAGCACGGAGCCGTCAGCGTCATCTCCGCCGGCTGGGACCCGGGCTCGGACTCCATCGTGCGCACCCTCATGGAGAGCCTCGCGCCCAAGGGCATCAGCTACACCAACTTCGGCCCCGGCCGCAGCATGGGCCACTCCGTGGCAGTGCGCGCCATTGACGGAGTCAAGGACGCCCTCTCCATGACCATACCCGTAGGCACCGGCATCCACCGCCGCATGGTCTACGTACAGCTCGAGGACGGCGCCGACTTCAAGACCGTAGAGGCAGCCATCAAGGCCGACCCCTACTTCGTCAACGACGAGACCCACGTCCAGCAAGTGCCCTGCGTTGACGCCCTCAACGACGTCGGCCACGGAGTAAACCTCGTGCGCAAAGGCGTCAGCGGCAAGACCCACAACCAGCACTTCGAGTTCAACATGAGCATCAACAACCCCGCCCTCACCGCCCAGGTGCTCGTCAACGTGGCACGCGCCTCCCTCAAGCAGCAGCCCGGAGCCTACACCATGATCGAAATCCCCGTCATCGACATGCTCCCCGGCGACAAAGAGGAAATCATACGCCACCTCGTATAGTCCCCCACCCTATAACAAAAAAGCCGCTCCGGCTCGCCACCATCGTGGCACCCGGAGCGGCTTTTTTGTGTTGCGTTTTACGTTTTATGTTTTACGTTAGTCGCGGAAATCCTTATTCGTCAGATTCGCCAGATTCGGAGGGTCACAAGAAAGTTAAAATTGTAGCGGGGAAAGCAATTTTTCTATCGTTGTTTCTTGTTTGGGAAACAATAGTTGTATCTTTGCATCAGTTGTAAAGAAAGCGTATGTCACAGATGAAACTCACCCCGCTGGACGATGTGCTTGACAAACATTTCGGCAAGGTCGGCACTCCAAAGCGCGACGCCTTTGAAGGCGATGTTGACGAAGCCCTGCACGCCTGCCGCTTGGGAGAGGCCATAAGGAAAGCGCGCATCGAGCAGCACTTGACGCAAGAGGAACTTGGCGAGCGCATTGGCGTGAAGCGGGCGCAGATCTCCCGTTTGGAAAGAGGCTACAGCATCACCATCCCCACCATGCGCAAGGTCTTCCGCGCCTTGGGCGTCATGACCGCCACTATCGATTTGGGCATTGCGGGCAAAGTCGCCCTGTGGTAACATTCCAAAACAGTTTCCACACCATAAGCTCCTCCGATTGCCATCGGCAGTCGGAGGACTTTTTGTATGTCGAGGGTCACAGGGACACGAGGGTCACAGGGACAGGTTCTTTGACCCTCTGGGCAATTTTGAATAAGTTTTTACATATTTTGTCATAAAAAAAATTAGACTCCATGCAACAACTCACATGAAGTCTAATGCTCAAGAATGTCAAACTACACCGCCTCGCAGTCCTCAATATGCGGGATTAAGTCGATGAGTTTCTTTCCGTCAATCTCAAAACTCTCCAGGACGTCATTGCCGTCCTTAAATATCCTGATGATATTGTCGAAAGGTTCTGCACATTGAGCAGCATAATCAGCTTCAGACAGGAAGTAATAGTCTCTGCCATTATACGCAAAGTGCAAATCATAGCGTTGAACCGCAAACTCGTAGAAGAACACCTCTTCTATTCCATTGCGATAGCCATGATAATCATATCCAAACAGTTTAAAGTTTGGCGGGTATTTGCTGTTAAAAGGATACCCGAACAAATCGTCTTGTACATATTCGTATGCCATACTATAGATAACTTAACGTTTCATTAAACAATTGCAACAATTTAGGGTTGTCAGACAGTGGTTTCACAGAACCAGGCACAGGTCTGCCATCTTTCCATTGATGATAATGCGGACTTATTCCATGATGAACTTCCGTATGT
>CAVGQS010000052.1:0-15665 GCA_963631415.1 Lactococcus garvieae
TTTCGTTAAGTCCGCACGAAAATTTTTTAAGTCCGCACAAATTTTTTTTAAGTCCGCACAAGAAACTCTTTAGTGCGTGCGGTGCTACGGGAGGGCACAAAAAAAAGCAGCCAAGCTTTCCGTGTGGTCGCCGTCGTTGGTGGATGCGGCGCGGGGGAAGGCTTGGCTGCGGGATGTCGGCAGGGGCGGCGCTGGGCGGCGGCTGCCGGGGGAAAATGTCAGAAGAAGTAGCCTACGTGAGCTTGGAAGGAGTTGCTCTTCACTGTCTGGCCAGACTGCTTGGTCTTGGCGAACTTGGAGAGGGCGATGTTGTAGCCCACTCCAACCTCGACGTGCTTGAGGACTTTGAGTCCCACGCCGATGTTCCACGACAGGATGGAGTTTTTGATGCGGTATTCGTCGGCGGAGTCCCAGAAGTTGCTGAAGGTCTTGGAGCCGACGTTGAAGCCGAACTGCGGTCCGGTGGCGATGTAGCCTGCCACGAGCGAGGGCATGCCGAACTGGTAGCGCAGGTTGATGGGTATCTCGATGGTCTTGAGCGTCTGCGTGCGCTCGGCGTGGGAGGCGTTGTCGGAGCCGTTGACGTAGCGCTGCGAATACTGCACGGAGGCGTCGACGCCAATGCCGATGACGGGCACGGTGAACTCGAGTTTGGGCCCGGCATACCAGCCGCAGCGGTTGCTGGAGCTGAAGTTGCGGCCCACGGGCTCCTTGAAGTTGGCCTTGCTGAGGTTCATGCCTGCCACGATGCCGAAGTCGAGCTGCGCTTGGGTCTGCAGCACGCCGAAGGCGGTGAAGAGGCACAGGGCGAGGGCGAAGATTTTCTTTTTCATAACGGGTGTGTTGTGTGTGTGGTTGATGCGGCGCCATGCCGTCCGGACTTGCGCCCGGCATAGACTATAACGGCACCGGTGGCATTTTATTGCCGGTTTGTTTGGCAAAAGTATTAAAAATATGCGGGTTGCGGGTGGTTTAATGACATTTTATTGCCCTTTGTGTGGCTGTTGTCGCTGAAATGGTTTATTTTCGCAGTGTCAAAATAAAGAAAAAGAGGAATGGCAGAGCAAAACTTGTCGACAACGCAAAAGCAAAAGCAGACGCAGGAGCAGAGGCAGAGACTGAAACCGCTGACCCAGACTGAGATACGCCTGCTGAGACTGTCGCAGCAGGAGTTTGAGCAGGACGTGCACAACCAGCTCGACGCCAATCCGGCTCTGGAGGAATATGAGGAGTATGACGACGGCGAGAACAAGGACAAAGACGACGCCTCCACCGTCGACGACGACAGGGAATACAAAGAAGACTACGACGACGGCGAGGACAAGGAAAAGGACGAAGTCTCCGCTGCCGACGACGACAGGGAATATACAAAAGAGGACTACGACAACTACAGCATCAACGACTATGCGCCCGACGACGTGCCCAGCTACTACGACCCCGACAGCACCCGCGAGAAGACGGCCGTAGAGGGCCAGTCGTTCTACGACCTGCTCCGCGGACAGGTCTCCGGCGCCGACCTTAGCGACAAGGAGCGGCAGGTGATGGAGTACATGATCGGTTCGCTCGACGACGACGGCTTCCTGCGCTGCTCGCTGCGCAAGCTGTGCGACGAGCTCGAGGTCAACGAAGACCTGGAGGTCAGCGCCAAAGAGGCGGAGAGGGTGCTGAGGGTGCTGCAGACGTTTGAGCCTGCGGGCATCGGGGCGCAGAGTCTGCAGGAGAGTCTCGTGATACAGCTGAAGAGCCTGGAGACCAGCTCGCCGCTGAAGGCGGTGGCCATCGACATACTGACGCGCGGCTTCGACGACTACAAGAACAAGCGCTTCGCCAAGCTGTGCACGCGCTTCAAGATAAGCCGCGAAGACCTGGACCGCATCTACGAACTGGTGCGCCACCTCAATCCGCGCCCCGCGGGGTCGATGCTCCAGGAGACCGACAACCACGCCATGCAGATCACTCCCGACTTTATCGTCAGGGAGCGCGACGGCGAGTTTGTGGTGGCGCTGAGCCAGGGCCACATGCCCAAGATAAAGATGAGTTCGTCGTACTGCGACTACGCCATGTCGGGCAACCAGTCGGGCGAGCAGGCGGCGGTGAAGCGCCAGGTCAACGAGGCCAAACTCTACCTGACGGCGGTGAAGCTGCGCCAGAACACCCTGCTCGAGACGATGAAGGCCATAGTGAAGATGCAGCCCGAATATTTCCACACGGGCGAGCGCTCGTCGCTGGTGTCGATGACGCAGGCCGACATTGCCCGCATTGTGGGGCGCGACCCCAGCACTATCTCGGGCGTGGTGTCTAACAAGTATGCCGACACGCCCTTCGGCATAGTGCACCTGGGCAGCCTGTTCACCCAGACCTTCGTCAACCAGCAGGGCGACGAGGTGTCGCGCGAAACAGTGATGAAGAAGATGAGGCGGCTCATCGACGAGGAGGACAAGGCCAACCCCATATCTGACGAACAGCTCGCCGCCGAACTCAACGTGGCGCGGCGCACGGTGGCCAAGTACCGCAAGATAATGAAGATACCCGTAGCCCGGTTGCGCCGATGAAAAACAAGAACCTGATACTTCTGGCCAAGATGTTGACGGTGCTCTTCGCCCCTCACTACTTCCCGTTGCTCTGCGTGCTGGTGCTGATGGGCTTCAGCTACATGCGGTCGTTTCCGATCAACTACAGCATCTTCGTGCTGGCGGTGGTCTATTTGTTTACGGTGGCGGCGCCGATGCTGCTCATTTCGCTCTACCACCGCACCATGAAGCACACCGTGACGCAGAAGCTGAGGCGCGAGCTGCGCATGGTGCCCTACCTCATCAGCCTGGTGTGCTACTTCATGTGCTACCACGTGATGTCGTTCTTCGTGGTGCCCCACTTTGTGGTGAGCGTGGTGGTGGCTGCCATCTGCGTGCAGCTGGTGTGTCTGGTGTGCAACAACTGGCACAAGGTGAGCACCCACTCTGCCGCCGCCGGGGCGATGAACGGGGCGCTGATGGCGTTTTCCTTTATCTTCAATTTCAACCCCGTGTGGTGGCTGTGTCTGACGCTCCCGCTGGCTGGCCTGGTGGGCTCGAGCCGACTGGTGCTGCGCCGCCACTCGCTGGCGGAGGTGATGTCGGGCATGGGGCTGGGCCTCGTGGTGGGGTTCGTTGCCATCTTGTTCCTGTAGTATATATATATAAGGTATAATAGAGAGAAGATTCAAAAAGCAAACCATAGAGATATGAAACCGTTAGTAAGCATCATTATGGGCAGCACGTCCGACCTGCCGGTCATGGAGAAGGCTGCCAAGTTCCTTGACGATATGGGCATCAACTTTGAGATGAATGCCCTCTCCGCCCACCGCACCCCTGCCGAGGTAGAGTCCTTTGCCCGCAATGCGGCGCCGCGCGGCGTCAAGGTGATACTGGCAGGCGCCGGCATGGCAGCCGCCCTGCCCGGCGTGATAGCCGCCAATACCACGCTGCCGGTGATCGGCATCCCCATCAAGGGCATGCTCGACGGACTCGACGCCATGCTGTCGATAATCCAGATGCCGCCGGGCATTCCCGTGGCCACCGTGGGAGTAAACGGCGCTGCCAATGCCGCCATTCTCGCTGCCGAGATGCTGGCACTCGCTGACGAAGGGCTCGCCGCACGGCTGGCACAATACAAGGAGGGCCTGAAGCAGAAGATCGTGAAGGCCAACCAGGAACTGAGCGAGATAAAATATACCCACAAGACCAACTGACCCCGCGCCAGCCGGTCTGAACACAAACCAAACACACGGCATCATGTATTTCAACTATGAGCGACGCCAAACCTGCGAGGTCAACGTGGGCGCCAAGCCGCTGGGCGGCGCCAACGCCATCAGGCTGCAGAGCATGACCACCACTCCCACCGCCGACGTAGAGGCGTCGGTGGACCAGTGCCTGCGCATCATCAGGGCGGGGGCTGACTATGTGAGGCTCACCGCCCAGGGCATGCGCGAGGTGGAGGCCCTCGGGGCCATTCGCCAGGAGCTGCGCAAGAGGGCGGTGCTCACGCCGCTGGTGGCAGACATACACTTCAACCCCCAGGTGGCAGACGCTGCCGCCCAGGTGGTGGAGAAGGTGCGCATCAATCCCGGCAACTATGTTGACAGCGCGCGGCGCTTCAAGCAGATAGACTACACCGACGAGGAGTATGCCGACGAACTGCAGCGGCTGCGCGAGCGCTTCACCGCACTGCTAAACATCTGCAAGGCCCACGGCACGGCGGTGCGCATAGGCGTCAACCACGGGTCGCTGAGCGACCGCATCATGAGCCGCTATGGCGACACGCCCAACGGCATTGTGGAGAGCTGCATGGAGTTTCTGCGCGTGTGCCGCGACGAGGACTTCAGCGACGTGGTGCTGAGCATCAAGGCGAGCAATCCGTCGGTCATGGTGCGCTCCGTGAGGCTGCTCGTGGACCGCATGGACAAGGAGGACATGCACTATCCCCTCCACCTCGGGGTCACCGAGGCGGGCGAGGGCAGCGACGGCCGAGTGGCGAGCGCCGCCGGCATAGGCGCCCTGCTGGCCGACGGACTGGGCGACACCATCAGGGTGTCGCTGAGCGAAGACCCCGAGTGCGAGATACCCGTGGCGCGCAAGCTGGTGGACCACATCGCCAAGCGCCGCAAGCACAACCTCATACATGCCGACATGGCGCCGGGCTTCGACTACCTCGACCCGCGGCGCCGCCGCACCCGCCAGGTGGGCAACATTGGCGGCGGCAACGTGCCAGTGGTGGTCAGCGACCGCCCCGTGGACGGCAAAGGCCGCAAGCCTGACTATACCTTCACAGAGCTCTGCGCCGCCCACGAGGTGGTAAGGCTGGAGTTTGAACAACTCACTCCCGAGATGACGGAGCGGCTGCGACAAAACCCCGACATCATAGTGGTGGGCGAGAGCCATCACCTCAATCCCGTGGGGCACCTCCGCGCGCTGGCTCACACCATGACCGCCCGCGGACTGGAGAATCCCCTCATCATCCACCTGGAATATGACCACAACACCAAGACCGTAGAAGACCACCTGGTGGAGGCGGCAGCCGACGCAGCCCCACTGCTGTTTGACGGACTCGTCGACGGACTGTGGCTCAGCGATTTCGCCATACCCGAAAGCACGGTGGTGCAGACGGCGTTCTCCATACTGCAGGCCGTGGGACTGAGGGTCACCTCGGTGCAGTACATCTCGTGCCCCGGCTGCGGCCGCACGCTCTACGACCTGCAGTCGACCATAGCGCGCATCAAGGCCGCCACGCAGTCGCTGCCCCCCATGAAGATTGCCGTGATGGGCTGCATAGTCAACGGACCCGGCGAGATGGCCGACGCCGACTACGGCTACGTGGGCGCCGCGCGCGGCAAGATAAGCCTCTACAAGGGCAAGACTTGCCTGGAGAAGAACATTCCCGAAGACCAGGCGGTAGAACGGCTGCTCCAGCTGATAGAGAGCCAGCGGTGACCGCTGCCCGACACATACGCACAAAAAAAAGCGGGACGAGCAAACCAAATTGCCCGTCCCGCTTTTTTTGTTTGAGCGACGACTGTTTTAACCATACGAAATCCAAAATGACAAAAACTTGTCTGCAACGCCAACAAATAGTCTTAACGTTAGCGAAAAAGGCGACAAGAAAAACAGATAGAATATTGTCAACAAAGTTCAAGACCAAGAAAAGTTCTTCATATCCTTCTTTTGGCATATTCGGCAAAGGCCAACAAAAAAAGCGATATGAGAATTGTGTAAATCTCATATCGCTGATTTAGATAGTAGTTTTGGTGTCAGTACTCGTCTTCGTCAAAGAAGAAGTCTTCTTTTGTAGGATAGTCTGGCCAGATGTCCTCTATGGTTTCGTAGGCTTCGCCTTCGTCCTCAAGTTCCTGAAGGTTTTCCACCACCTCCATTGGGGCTCCCGAGCGCAAGGCATAGTCAATGAGCTCATCTTTGGTTGCCGGCCATGGCGCATCTTCAAGTTTTGATGCAAGTTCAAGTGTCCAATACATAGTGTCTTAAAAATGAGTGTGATGTTGTTTGGGGTGCAAAAGTAATAGAATATCTTTTGATATACAAATGTTTCTGTCTAAAAAGCGGGGCGGAATGTTAAAAATGCGCAAAACCTATTTTTTCAGGATTTCGCCGACGCCCGCCTGGTGGTTGGCCTTGCGCGCCAGCACGAAGAAGTAGTCCGACAGGCGGTTGACGTAGCGCAAGATGGTGTCGTCGACCTCGCAGTCTTCCTTGACGGCGTAGATGCGGCGCTCTGCCCTGCGGCAGACGGTGCGGCACACGTGGGCCTGAGCCGCGGCGGCGCACCCGCCCGGCAGCACGAAGCTCTTGAGCTGGGGCAGGCCAGCCTGGATGGCGTCTATTTCGCGCTCCATCTCCTCTATGAGCTGCGGACTGAGCGGCTGCGGCTGCCACTGCGACTCGGGTTCGGTGGCGAGGATGGCCGACAGGGCGAAGAGGGCCTGCTGAACGCCGCAGATAAAATCGCGGTCGCGGCTGTCGGTGAGCATGGTGCAGAGCAGTCCAGCGTGGCTCGACAGTTCGTCGACGGTGCCGTAGGCCTCAAGGCGCTTGTGGGTTTTTGGCACGCGTGTGCCTCCAGCCAGCGATGTCTGGCCTTTGTCTCCTGAGTGGGTGTAGATTTTGCTCATGGTGGTGTGTCAGAAGTTGATGTTGAAGTGCTGTTTGTAGCGGTCGGGCGCCGCGATGGCTATGCCGCAGTCGTAGAGGTCGAAGGTGAGCGTGGCCTGCGGCATCGCCGCGAGCTGCTGCCAGCGCTCCAGGTCGGCGCGGCTGTCGTGGATGCCGGGCTGCACAATCATCGACCCGGGCTGCCAGTTGGCGGGCGCCAGAGGCGGAGCCGTGGATACGATGAGCAGGCGGTGAGCTTCGTCCTCCGGCGGCAGCGGTGCGAGCCGGGCGGCTGTGCATCCGCGCTGGAGGCAGGCGGCGTAGGCGTCGGGCAAGCTGCTGTCGAGGCAGAGGAGCGAGGGCTGCGCGAAGTTGGCGAGCCTGAACAGCAGTTTTGCCAGCTTGCGCTCGCGCGGCGCCAGGGCTCGCAGCTGCTCGCTCAGGTCGAGGTAGGCGTAGTAGGCTGACTTGTTGCAGACCACCTGCCAGGCGAAGTTGTAGGCAAACGGCGACTGCACCCCGTTGCCCCGCGTGAGGACGAAGTGGCGCAGGCGTCCTGCCGCTCTCTTCAGTGGGTTGCTCATAGGCGTGTGTGTCAGTCGGTTATGGTGATGCGGCTCTTGCCTCCGGGCTCTGACTCAAGCTGTATCTTGGGTGAGATGCGGCTCCTTATCTCCTCGGTGTGGCTGATGATGCCCACCTTGCGGCGCTGCGTGTGCTGCAGGTTGCTCAGTGCGTCGATGACCATGTTGAGGTTGTTGGTGTCGAGGTTGCCGAAGCCTTCGTCGATGAAGAGACTGCCGATGTCGAGGTTGTTGCTCGACAGCGACGAGAGGCCGAGGGCGAGGCTGAGGCTCACGATGAACGACTCGCCGCCCGAGAGCGAGTTGACGGAGCGCTCCTGGTCAAACATGTAGCGGTCTACCACGTTGAGCAGCAGGGTGCCGGGCTTGGCGCGCAGTTCGTAGCGCGGGGTGAGGTCTGCCAGCTGGCGGTTGGCGTAGCCCACCAGCGACTCAAACGTGTAGCACTGGGCAATCTCCCTGAAGGTATGTCCCGTGGCGCTGCCCAGCACGCTGCTGAGCTTGTGCCAGGCGGCGTAGTTGTCGCGGGCCTGCTGGAGCGTGGGGGCGAACTTGTCAGCGTTCTTCACGCTCTCGTCGTGCGCCTTGATGACGAACTCGGTGTCGCGCAGCGCCTGGTCGTTTTCTTTGGCGGCTTGCTGGGTCTCCTCCTTATTGGCGGTCAGTGCCGCCTTGCTGGCGTCGGGGTCGTTCTCCGACGGGCGGTCGGGCGAGGTCTCGATGTCCTGCATGGCGTTGGTGGCGGCTTCTGCCTTGTAGTTGGCCTCGTTGAGGCGTGCCTTGACATCGTCGATTTCTTTGCGCAGATTGGCCCAGTCCAGCGGTTTTTGGAAGTATTCGTCGAGCTCGAAGTATTGCAGCGTGGTTTGCTCGTTGAGGTTGAAGCGACTGATATTGGTGTCCATCTCAGTGCGCAGCTTGCGGAGTTCCTCGTCGCGCTCGTGGTATTGGCGTTCGAGGTCCTTGGTGCTCGTGGCAAGGCTCACGTACTGCTCATTGGCCTTGGCGAGCTCGGTTTGGGCTGTCTCCACATTGCCGCGGGCTGTCTCCACGGCCTGCGCCAGCCGTGCGGCTTCTTGGTCTACGGAGTTCTCTCCGAAGAGTGCCTTCAGCTCTTCCCGTCCCTGGCTGATGTCCTGCCGGAGGCCGTCAGCTTTGGTGGCGAGAGTCTGGCGCATGTTTTGCAGGTCGGTGATGCTGCTGGTGATGGCGTTGAGTTCCTGCTGCAGTTGGAAGAGCGAGTTCTCCTCCTTTTGCAGCGTGTCAGTGCAGGTGTTCCAGTCCTCCTTCACCGCCTGCAGCTCGTGGTCGAGCGCCTCGTAGGAGTTGGTCCAGCGGTCTCTCCAGTTGTCGATGGTTATCAGGGGCTCGATCAGCGCAGTCTCCTTGGTGAGCTGGTTGCGGTTGCTCTCTGCCTCTTGCTGCAGGACCTTTATGCTGCTCTCCGCCACGCTGCAGTTGGTGTTGGCCTCTCCTTGCAGGCGTCCGTTTTCGGCAATCTTCGTCTGCAGATCCTGCATTTTGGCGTTGATGGCATTGATCTCCTCCTGGTGCTTGTTGTATTCAGTCAGCCGGCGGCTCACTTCGTCGCGCTCCTTGCACGAGTTCTCGTAGATTTGGTGCAGCATGACCTTGCGGCTGTAGCTGTTGACGCTGCTGTCGCACAGCGCAAAGCTGCTGTCGAGGTCAGCGTATGCCTCCCACGCCTTCTTGTTGTCGTCCTGCTCGCTGTTGAGCCTTTGCAGCAGCTGCTCTTGGGCGGCTATGCGTCCTTTCTCCACGTTGTAAAGGTTGAGCAGGGTGGCTTGTTGGCCGGTAGCTTGCTGCAGGTCTTCCTGTGCCTTTTGGTATTGCTCTATGATGTTTTCCTGCAGTTGATGCAGGTGTTGTCCGGAGTCAGCGTGTAGAGGGTGGTGGCTTGAGCCGCACAGCGGGCAGGGCGTGCCCTCCTTCAGATTTTGTCGCAGCAGCTCGAAGTCCTTGCTCTGGCTCAGGGTGTAGTTGTTCTGCGCCTGCTCGTAGTGCTCCCTGAGCAACTGTATTTTGTCGTTGAGCCGCTCGGCGTCATTCTTGCGTTGCTCGTTGGCGGTCTTGCTCTGCTGCAGGTCGTTGGCAGTGTTGTTTATCTCAGTGTAGTGCGCGTCGATGCGCTTCCAGAGGTCTATGGCGTTTTGTGACCTCAGTGTGTGGCTGGCCAGCGTGTTGAGTTTCTTCTGCAGCTGGCTGGAGTCGATGCCCAGGTTGGCCTGCTCGTGTACGCGGAGGTTGCTCTTCAGGCGGGTGAGTTCTTCCTGCATGGTGCCGGCTTCGTCCTTGAGTTTGAGGCTCTCCTCCTTCCAGTGCTGGCGCTTTGTGTCGTTGGCGCTGATGGACTCTTCTGCCGCGGCTATCTGCAGCCTCATGGAGTTCATCTTCTCCAGCTTGGTGCGTATCAGTTCTATTTGGCCAATCATGCTGCTGTGCTGCACCATGGACTGCATGGTGAGCTTCGCCTTGTCGAGCCTCCCCTCGCAGTCTTTGAGCTCGGCAGTCTTGGTGCGCTGGTTGTCGTTGCGCTGGGCCAGTGTCTCATCGTGGCGCGCCAGCTCGCTGCTGGCGGTTTTGAGCTGCCCTTCGGTCGCCGCCAACTGTCCTTCGAGCGTGCGCCCTCTGTCTATGTTGGGCTGTTGGGCGGCGAGAATCTGCTGGGCGTTGCGCAGCTGCGCCTGGGCTTCGTTGAGCCGGGCCTGCGCCTCTTCTGCGTTGTGCTTGGCTTGGTCTGCCTGCTCTTTGTTCTTGGAGTGCTGTTCCTTGTAGTTGTTGCGTTCTTTCTCCACCCGCGTGATGGCGTGGTAGGTATTGGCGAAGGGCTGCAGGCGGTCGTAGCGCTCCAGCCGGCGCCGGCTGTCGGCCATAGCGTTGTCTTCCTGCCTCACGGCCTGCAGTTCCAGCCTCTTTTGGTCAAGGTCGGCCTTGGCCTTGTCGTACTGGTCGTACCACTCCAGCTGCCTGTCTATGCGCGTCAGCTCGTTGGCGTATTTCGTCTTCTGCCCGTTGAGCAGGTTGAGTGTCTCTTGCGCCCGCTGCAGGTCTTCGGGCACCAGCTGTCCTTGCTTCAGTCCCTCCATGCGCTGCTCGGCGCCGGTACATTCGCGCTCGGCGTCCTTGGCCTTCTGGTAGATGCGCTTCGAAATCTCGGCATATATTTCCGTGCCGGTGATTTTCTCCAGCAGCTGCGACTTGTCGCTGCTCTTCGCTATGAGGAAATTGTTGAAACTGTTTTGGGCAAGTATCACCGTGCGGGTAAACTGGTCGTAGTCAAGCTTCACTATGCGCTCTACACTCTTGCTTACCTCCTTGACGCCTTCGGCGATGGTGGTGTGCTTGGGGTGCAGTTGCACGAGGCTGCGCACCACGGTGTTGAACTTCTTGTTGCGGTTCAGACTCACACTCCACGTGGCGACATACTGGCTATCGTCGTTGAGCGAGAAGGTCACCTTGCTGTAGCCGCTGGTCGTGCCGCGGCGCAGCGTGTAGCACGGGTTGGTTATGGCTGGTGCGCCGTTGTCGCCTTTGGCTGACTCGCTTTTGTCGAGTCGTGGAGCCCTGTTGTATAGGGCGAGGCATATTGCGTCGAGTATGGTGCTCTTGCCCGCCCCGGTGTTGCCGGTGATGGCAAGCAGTCCTGCCGACTTGAGCGGCTCCTGGGTGAAGTCAATAGTCTGTTCTCCCTCTATCGATGCGAGGTTGCATATCTCTATTTTGTCTATTCTCATGGCGTGTCAAAGTGTTGTGTTTGTGTCGGCGCTTTCCTCGCCGCTGTGTTGTGCCTCCAGCGCTGCGGCGTTGAAGCGCTCTATGATGTCGTCGGTCATCTCCTCGCCGGTGGCCTGCAGGTAGGCGTCGAGGGCTATGTCGAGCGGGGTGCGCTGCATCAGTTGCTCCAGGGTGTTGGCTTTGGGCTTGCCAGCCTTGGCTGCGGGCGGCGCCTCCTTGACGAGTTTGCACAGCCGTGCGGCCTTGTTGTCGAGGGCGTTGAGTATCTCGGTTTGTGCCGTGGTGCAGTTTTCGTCGCTCTGCAGCGTTATCTCCAGATAGGTCCACGTGTCGCTGTCGTGCTTGCTCCTGTCGGGCAGCTGCTTTATCTGTTGCAGGACGTCGGCGAGCGATGCCGCCCCGGTGTCGGGCAGGGAGACGACCTTGCGCAGCGGGGTGTATTCCACTTGGTCCACCACGAGGCCTCCCGTAGGCCCTATGACCACCTTGTTGACTCCGTGGTGATAGTGTTTCTCCGCAAAACTCATCGGTATGGGGCTGCCGGCGTAGAACACCATGCGGTCGTCGCCGCCCACCTGCTGCGCCTTGTGGATGTGGCCCAGCGCCACGTAGCTCACGCCGCGGTCGAGCACGTCTACGTCGGTGCAGTCCTCGCCGCCCACCACCAGTCGCTCCGAGTGGTCGTTGAGGGCCACCTCGGCGCCAGCGGCGTAGAGGTGGGCCATGAGCACCAGGGGCGTGTGTTTGCCGCACTGCTTGCGGGCGCGATTCGCCAGGTCAGCGAAGAATTCTTTCAGGCTGTCGGTGCGGCTCTTGCCGGGGCCGAGGTCGGTGGGGCGGATGTAGGGCACCGCCAGCACCGCCACGCTCTCGTCGGGGTTGCTGATGCTCCTCAGTGGCACTATCAGGTCGTCAACCACGGGGCGTCCCTTCTCGTCGTGCTCCAGGCAGCCCTTCACCGTCACTCCCAGCGCGTGGAGCAGCGGGGCGGGAGCCTGCAGCCTGCGCCCCGAGTCGTGGTTGCCGGCGGTGATGACCACCTGCAGCCCCTCGTAGAGGTGGGTCACTGAGTTGAGGAAAGCGTAGAACTGCTCTTCTGCCTGGGCAGACGGGTTGGCGCAGTCAAAGACGTCGCCGCTCACCAGCAGCGCGTCGGGCCGCTCCTCCTTGATGAGATCTTGCAGCCAGCCCAGGAAATGCTGGTGCTCGGCAGTGCGGTCAAAACCGTGGAAATTGTCGCCGAGGTGCCAGTCGGCTGTATGGATTATCTTCATATCTGTAGACGAAAGTGTTATTGCTACAAAGTTAACATATTTATATGAGAAAGGTGCCGCTCGGAGAACTAAGTTTTGGAGCCAAATTGCCCCTCCGCCAAATAGCTGCCGAGCTCACTGGCGGTGCACTGCAGCACGCGTCAAAATGTTTCTGCAAATAGTTTCTGCCGCGGCGCTTTTTGCGTACGTTTTTCACTATCTTTGCAACATGATACGAGCCTTTTTGCGACATATTCTCGTGGTTCTCGCCTCTGTTGCCGCCCTGCTGCTGCCGGCAGGCTGCGCCCCCGATGCGGTGCAGTGCAACTACAAGGCGACGGTCACCATCGAGCCCCTCCGCTATTTCTTCACCCGCCTGGCAGGCCCGCAGTGGCAGGTCAGCACCGTGGTGCCCAAGGGCTTCAGCCCCGAGGAGTTCATGCCCACCGCCAGCCAGATGGCGCGGGTGGCTGAGTCGTGCTGCCTGTTCAAGGTGGGACGCCTGGGCTTCGAGACCACTGCCCTGGCCGACATGCTGGGCAGCGGCATCTATGTGTGCGACACCTCCGAGGGACTGCCCGCCCGCCAGACCGACCCCCACACGTGGACCTCGCCAGCCAACGCCCGCATCATCTGCCGCAACATGGCGGCTGCCCTCTCGCGCCTCGACACCGCCAACGCCTCGCACTACGCCGAGCGACTGAGCCAGGTGGAGGCCAGCATCGACTCGCTCGACCGCGAACTCAAGGCCCTCACCCGCGACCTGCCCTCGCGCTCCTTCGTCATAGCCCATCCCGCCCTTACGCAGTTTGCCGCCGACTACGGCCTGCGCCAGATAGCCATAGAGAGCGGAGGCAAGGAGCCCACGCCGGGCTCGCTGCGCCAGCTCATCAGCCAGGCGCGCAAGGACGGGGTTAGGGTCGTCTTCGTGCAGCGCGAGTTCACCGAAAACGCAGCCCTCGTCATAGCCCAAGAGACGGGCGCACGCATCGTGAGCGTCAATCCGCTCGACTACGACTGGCCCGCACAGCTGCGGCTCGTGGCGCGCTCGCTCAAAAACACTACCAAATGAAACCTCTAGTCAAGATAACCAACCTGACAGTCGCCTACGACGGCAAGACAGTGCTCCAGGACGCCTGCCTCACTGTGGAGCAAAACGACTTCCTCGGCGTCATCGGCCCCAACGGCGGCGGCAAGACCACGCTGGTCAAGGCCATTCTGGGACTGGTGCCGAGCCTGGCGGGCACGGTCGAGTACTTCGATGCCGACGGCCAGCCTGCCGACAAACTCAACATAGGCTACCTGCCACAGTACCTGTCGTTCGACTTCAGCTTCCCCATCACCGTCTCCGAGGTGGTCACGAGCGGCCTGCTCACCGGCCACAAGCTCTTCCACCGCTTCACGGCGGCGGAGCGCGCCCGCGTGGCTGAGGTGATGGACATGTTCGGACTCGCGCCCTTCGCCAAGCAGACCGTGGGCAGGCTCTCGGGCGGACAGCGCCAGCGCGTGCTCATGGCCAGGGCTATGGTCAGCGGCCCGCAGCTGCTCGTGCTCGACGAACCCTCTACCTATATGGACAAGGACAGCGAGGACATGATGTACGACCTGCTGCGCGACATCAACAGCCACTGCGCCATTCTGCTCGTAAGCCACGACGTGGGCACCATAGTGCGCGAGGTGCGCAACATAGCCTGCGTCAACCGCACTCTCCACTACCACCCCTCTGCCGAACCCGCCGACGAGTGGTTCGGGCGCGAGGTGGGCTGCCCCTTCGAGATGGTCGCCCACGGCCATGTGCCCCACCGCATCCTCTCATCCCACAACGACAACTGAACAATTCCCCATAAAACATAAGCAACACAATGAAAAGCCTGAAAGAAATATACCGCATCGGCTACGGCCCCAGCTCAAGCCACACCATGGGTCCCTCCACTGCAGCCGGCATCTTCCTGGACCACAACGCCCAAGCCGCCCGCTGCAAGGTGACCCTCTACGGCAGCCTCGCCGCCACCGGCAAGGGACACCTCACCGACGTGGCTGTGGACTCGGTCTTCCGCCATGCCGGCAAGGAGGCGGACATCGTCTGGTGCCCCAAGACCTTCCTGCCCTACCACCCCAACGCCATGAAGTTTGAGGCGATGGCTGCCGACGGCTCCGTCTCCGACGAGTGGACCGTCTACAGCGTGGGCGGCGGAGCACTCGAGGAGGAGACGCCCAAATACCTCCAGGAACAGGAATCCGACATCTACGAACTCAGCACCATCGACTCCATCATGGAGCACTGCGAAAAGCGCGGCATGGACTTCTGGGAGTACGTCAAGGAGTGCGAACAGCCCGAGGTCTGGGAATACCTCGCCGAGGTCTGGACAGCCATGAAGGAGTCCATCGTGCGCGGACTGGCCACCGAAGAGGTGCTGCCCGGAGTGCTCCACCTCAAGCGCAAGGCAGCCAAGTTCTTCGTCAAGGCCAACAGCTACGTGCCCTCGCTCCAGTCCAAGGGGGTCACCTTCGCCTACGCCCTCGCCGTGGCTGAAGAGAACGCCTCGGGCGGCATCATCGTCACCGCGCCCACCTGCGGCTCGTGCGGAGTGGTGCCCTCGGTGCTCTACCAGGTGCAGCAGAAACACCAGTTCAGCGACGAGCGCATCGTCAGGGCACTCGCCACCGCCGGACTCTTCGGCAACGTGGTCAAGGCCAACGCCTCCATCTCCGGCGCCGAAGTGGGCTGCCAGGGCGAGATAGGCACAGCCTGCGCCATGGCCTCGGCTGCCGTGTGCCAACTCTTCGGCGGCTCCGTCGCACAAGTGGAATACGCCGCCGAGATGGGACTTGAGCACCACCTCGGCATGACCTGCGACCCCGTCTGCGGGCTCGTCCAGATTCCCTGCATAGAGCGCAACGCCTACGCCGCCGTCCGCGCCATGGACGCCAGCCTCTACTCCGCCCTCACCGACGGCCGCCACTCCGTCAGCTTCGACAAGGTCGTCACCGTCATGAAGCAAACCGGCCACGACCTCCCCTCCGTCTACAAGGAAACCTCCGAAGGCGGACTCGCCTCACATTTTTAGGATGACTGCCGTCCGCTAAAACTTTTTTTGAAGAACACGAGCCAACCGAAATCAGAAAACCACAATAAAACAAGGGCTGGATTCCCCGCTTGGAATCCAGCCCTGTTTTTGTTTTATTGCCGTCCGCTAAAGCCGCCTGACATTCGGCATCCCCTACCTTGTACCTCCAATCCCCAAGAAGTCCCTTTCCGTTAAAAATTGCGCATTTCGTGTGCGCCTCATTTTCAGTGCGTTAAGTCTGGCGCAAACTTAAGAATTTTTAAATAGGACTTGAGCGATTGAAAACAAGGACTTAAAAAAATTTTATGCGGACTTAACGAAAAAATCTCGCCGCGAAACGCTGCAACGTTTCGGGCGAAACAAAGC
>CAVGQS010000053.1:0-15663 GCA_963631415.1 Lactococcus garvieae
GGTGTACGCAACTTCAACAGAAAAATCGTTGAAAGTTGCTCAGAGGAACTCAAAAGCATTTGGTCGTGGTACAGATACAGAGGCAACTTGAACTACGAATATATCAGCGCTGTAGTAGACAGCCTAGGTACAGAAAACAGCCAATCGCAGGAATACAACTACATGCGGTGGCCAATATTCGGCGAATGTGTCCAGAAGCAATACACCACCCGAGACTCTTATGAAGCAGAGGTAGAATATATAAACGAATATCTTTACGACCGAATAGCGTGGCTTGACAACAAGGTCGGTCTCGAAGAGCCAATCGGAATTCACGACAGCACAAAAGATGAGATGCGAGGCGGCATACACGGAAAAGTCGGCGGAATAACCATAAGAGGATTTAAGAACGGCTCCTGCATAGTCATACGCAACATAAACGGAGTGACTGTATGCACCAAAGAACTCACAGGATTTGACAATTCTGTTAGCCTGCCGAGAGGACTCTATATCGTAAGCATAACGGACGACACAGGTGCAACTCGTACAGAAAAGGTCGTTGTGAGATAAAAAACGCAGTTTTTCTAAAAAAAAACTCCAGATTTCTTTGGTATGAAGAAAAAAGGCGTTACTTTTGCATCGCAATCAAAAACAAAGAGGCATCCAAGAGAGGATGATGATTGATGCAAACAAAACGGGCGTTTAGCGCAGCTGGTTCAGAGCATCTGCCCTACAAGCAGAGGGTCGGCGGTTCGAATCCGTCAACGCCCACCATTCCCTTTCATAAAAGATTTAAATTGGTTAAACGGTATCCACATGCGAATGTCGATACCTTTTTTTGTGTATATACATTTAGGAAGGAAAATATTGCTGTCAACAAAAACTCAGCAAGACACGAAACACACGCCATTCTTTTGCGGGTCTTTGTATTATTGAGAAGATTGTTTGTTCTGAAAGTAGCGTGAAGAATTCGGACAATCTTATCCTGTTTTCATCATACTTTGTGCGACGTAGGTTTACATCCTGGTTATCAGCCAACAGTATGGCAGAAATCCGTGGTTTTGAGCATCCTCGCTCATTTTGAGAGCTTTTTGAATTGTTGCTGTCCGCTAAAACTTTTTTAGACGACTCCTAAAGCATTGCGCCACCTCGTTTCATCAGAGTAGAGCTTCAGTTCATCTGAGAGCCACTTGTGCTCATCAGAGAGCCACCCGGCGTTCCAATTTCCGCGGAAGCGGAAACCCGTTTTAAAAGAAATGGCTTCCCGTTTCTGCGGAAATGGCTAACATTTTCTTGGAGTCCGGGAAAGTCTGGTCCGCACGAAATGAGCACAAGTGCCTCTCGGATAAATTGAAGTCCTGTTTTTTTGAATTGAGGTGGCTTACCCCTTCTGCGTCGGGCGTAAAACCACCTCTTGCTTTGCGTCAAAACAAGCTTTGCGGGACTGCAATTAACTTGAAATTCTGCGGGATTGTTGCGTTCTTGGGTGTCCCAATGACAAAAGCAGGAAATAGTTTTGCCGATGTAGACCGTCTCCCGGCGTACACTATAGCGTTGAAATTCTTGCGCACCGGGAATTTTCAAAAATTGTTATTCCATAATGCGGGCAATAACGTCCGTAACTGAGCAAAAAACTTTATCTTTGCACTACTCCAAAACAATCCGTTTTATGAAACCAGAAACACAGAGGGAAGTCAAGCTTCCCGAAAACGCCATGCGCCCACTAAAGCAGGGCGAAACATACGAACCTATAATGAGTTCGAGTGAAAATCCGAAGGAAGCTAGTGTGTACTCCATAACCACAGGACTCGTGATGGCGGTCATTTTCAGTGCCGCCACAGCATATTTGGGACTCAAGATAGGGCAAGTCTTTGAGGCGGCTATACCTATTACTATAATAGCAGTGGGCTTGTCCAGTGCTCTACACCGCAAGAACGCCTTGGGCGAGAACGTCATTATACAGAGTATAGGTGCTTGCTCCGGCATGATTGTAGCCGGCGCCATCTTCACTCTGCCAGCGCTCTATATTCTTGAGAAGAAATTTCCGGAAGCCGGCATCAGCGTGGATTTCATTGAAGTTTTTATGGCAAGTCTGCTCGGAGGAATAATCGGAATACTGTTCCTTGTTCCATTCCGGAAGTACTTCGTGAGCGACAAACATGGCGAGTATCCGTTTCCAGAGGCTACTGCAAGCACGCAGATTCTCGTGTCAGGTGAAGGCAAGAGCAACAGTGTGAGGCTTCTTGTCATTGCATCTGTTATAGGCGGAGCCTTTGACTTTGCAGTGGCGACGTTCGGCACGTGGGCGGAGAATTTCACCTCCACGTTTTGTTCGGCAGGCCAAGCTATTGCAGCTAAAGCAAAGCTGTACTTTTCCTTCAACACATCGGCAGCATTGCTGGGAATGGGCTACATAGTAGGACTGAAATATGCGTTGATAATGTGTGCCGGTTCCTTATTGATATGGTGGGTCGGCGTTCCTGCCATTGCCTTTATATGGCCTGACACTATCGTATCCGGCAACATTGCGGCCTGTGATGCTGCTCCGCAAGACATCTTCCAATATGCCAAGAGCATAGGCATCGGAGGTATCGCCATGGCCGGAATAATCGGCGTATGGAAGAGCCGTTCAGTGATAGCTGGCAGTTTTTCACTCATCGGCAACGCCTTCGGCAGTAAGACTAAAAGCAGCGTCAATGAAACTCAGCCTAGGACACAGCGAGACATATCTATCAAGACGGTCATCTTAGGGCTGGTTATAGCACTGCTCGCCACGGCATTGTTCTTTTACATGGATGTCATGGGCGGCAACCTGCTGTTTACGATAGTAGCTCTCGTGATTGTCTTTATCATTGCGTTTTTGTTTACAACCGTTGCCGCCAACGCCATAGCCATTGTGGGAAGCAATCCTGTGAGCGGCATGACACTGATGACCCTCATCCTAGCCAGCCTAGTAATGGCTGCAGCAGGACTGAGCGGCACAGGGGGAATGGTTGCGGCGCTGGTAATGGGCGGCGTGGTTTGTACTGCGTTGTCAAGCGCCGGTGCATTCATCACTGACCTGAAGATTGGATATTGGCTCGGCAGCACTCCCGCCAAGCAACAGCGGCTTAAGACATTGGGAATTCTTGTGAGCGCAGTAACCACAGCTGGGGTGATAATGGTACTCAACAAAGCTTATGGTTTCACTCCTACCAACACCGACGTGATGGCTGCACCACAAGCACGCGCCATGGCTGCCGTGATTGAGCCGCTCATGATGGGACAAGGGGCACCGTGGCTGCTCTACGGCATCGGGGCAATCATAGCCTTGGCGGTAAATATGTTTGGCATAAGCGCCTTGGCGTTTGCGTTGGGCATGTTTATCCCCATACAGCTTAACATTCCGTTACTGATAGGAGGACTGGCAAATTGGTATGTAACCTCCAGGAACACAGACTCGAGCGTCAATGCACGGTGTGGGGAACGCGGCACTCTTGTGGCATCCGGTTTCATTGCCGGCGGTGCACTCATGGGCGTTGTTTCTGCAGGACTCACCTTTGCAGGCTGTGACTGGTTCATTGACGGCAAAGAATGGATGCTGAGCACAGGCGGGCAGTTAACCAGCCTTGTAGCCTATGCCCTTATCATTATTTTCCTGGTAAAGTCAAGTCTTAAAGCAAAATAATCATGGACATCAAAGAATATATAGGAGAACACAAAGAGCAGATACTGAAGGATCTCTTCAGTCTGATTGAGATACCGAGCATAAGCTCAGATTCCACACGTAAGGATGACATACAGAAATGTGCCGAAAAATGGAAAGAACTGCTGCTCTCATACGGAGCCGACAAAGCGGAAGTGATGCAAAGCGACGGTAATCCTTTGGTTTATGCGGAAAAGCACGTTGACGACAACGCAAAGACCATCCTTGTCTACGCCCACTATGACGTGATGCCAGTCGACCCCATCGAGCAATGGAAGTCAGATCCTTTCAAGCCAGAAATAAGAGACGGCAAGATTTGGGCTCGAGGCGCAGACGACGACAAGGGGCAATCCTTCATACAAGCCACTGCCTTCAAGTTTCTGGTTGAACAGCAGCAACTGAAGCACAATGTGAAATTCATCTTTGAGGGAGAAGAAGAAATCGGGAGTCCTAGCCTGAACAAATTTCTCAACACCCACAAGGAGTTGCTGAAAGCCGACGTCATTCTGGTGAGTGACACAAGCATGCTCGGAGAAGATCTCCCTTCGCTTACTATAGGACTAAGGGGCTTGGCATACTGGCAAATAGAAGTCACCGGACCAAACAGAGACCTGCACTCTGGTCATTTTGGCGGTGCGGTAGCCAATCCAATAAACGTGCTGTGCGAAATGCTGAGCAAAGTGGTTGACAAGCAAGGGCGGATTGCCGTTCCAGGATTCTATGACGATGTAGAAGAAATCTCGGAAGAAGAGCGCGATATGATTCGGCACATCCCGTTTAACGAAAGCAAATACATGCAGTCAATAGGAGTTAAGTCACTGCGAGGAGAAGAGGGATACTCCACACTTGAAAGGAACAGCTGCAGGCCTTCGTTTGACATCTGCGGCATTTGGGGCGGATATACAGGCGAAGGCGCCAAGACCGTTTTGCCCAGCAAGGCATACGCCAAGGTAAGCTGCCGACTAGTTCCGCACCAAGACCATGCCACGATATCCAAATTGTTTGCAGACTACATTAAGAGCATTGCTCCAGACTGTGTCTGCGTTGACGTAGTGCCTATGCACGGCGGCGAAGGTTATGTGTGTCCATTAGACCTGCCGGCGTACAAAGCCGCCGAAGCCGGTTTTGAGAAAGCGTTTGGCAAAAAGCCGCTTGGTGTAAGGCGAGGCGGAAGCATACCCATCATAAGCGACTTTGAGCGCATTCTCGGCATAAAGACCATCCTTATGGGGTTTGGATTGGAGAGCAACGCCATTCATTCGCCGAACGAAAATATGCCACTTGATATTATGTTCAAGGGCATTGAAGCTGTCACAGAATTCCATCTTCGTTTTCACTAACCACCAAAGCAGCAACAAATATGCCCACACCACAAAATAACATGTCATCAAACCAACTACTCACGCACATGCCTCCACAAGCCCTGGACATGGAGAAGGCCGTGCTGGGTTCGCTTATGGTTGACGCAAGCGGTTATGACATCATCACAGACATCGTCATACCTGACAGTTTTTACGACAAAAAGCACCAGCTGATTTACGAAGCTATCAGAGACCTCGCCTCCACAGACAGGCCTTTTGACGTCCTTGCGGTCAAAAACAGACTAGAGAAGCGCGGTGACTTGGACAAAGCCGGCGGCATGGCGTATCTTGGCGACTTGCTAAGAGACGCAACCGGTTCTGTTGGAATAAGATACTACGCAGAAGTCATTGCGGAGAAATACATCAAGCGACAGCTCATAGCCTGCTCAAGCGAGGTTCAAACCGACGCTTTTGACGACACGGTTGACTCAGAAGACCTCCTGCAGAAAGCCCAGGAGAAAATATATAAAATAAGCGAGCACAGCCAACGCAAGGATTTCACCCAGATAAACCCTGTCATCGAAAGTGTAAGGGATTCTATCAAGAAAGCAGCAGAAAACAAAGGCGGACTGTCAGGCATTCCTACCCTCTTCCACAGTCTGGACAAGAAAACAAGCGGCTGGCAGAAGTCCGACCTCATCATCATCGCTGCACGCCCAGCAATGGGTAAGACAGCATTTGCCCTCTCCATGGCAAGGAACATAGCCGTATCACAGCGCATCCCGATGGCATTTTTCAGTCTAGAAATGAGCAACGACCAGCTCGTCAAGCGTATGGTGTCGAATGTGTGCGAGTTGGAGGCAGACAAACTTCGCAGTGGACTGCTGAAGCCTTACGAGTGGGCACAGCTAGATTCCAAAATTGGCGAGCTATACGACGCGCCGCTATACGTGGACGACACATCGTCGCTGTCAATCTTTGAGCTGCGCACAAAGGCCAGACGACTCGTAGCGGAACATGGAGTGAAGATAATCATGATTGACTACCTACAGCTGATGACGGCATCAGGCATCAAATTCAGCAGCAGACAGGAAGAGGTGTCTCACATAAGCCGTGGACTGAAGTCGCTTGCTAAGGAACTTGACATACCTATTATTGCCCTGTCACAGTTGAACCGAAGTGTAGAAAAGAGGGAAGGTGAAGAGGGGAAGCGCCCACAGCTAAGCGACTTGCGCGAATCGGGAGCCATAGAGCAAGACGCTGACATCGTGTGCTTCATCCATCGTCCCGAATACTACAAAAACTACGAGAGCAGTGACGGAAAAGACTACAGGGGCAAAGCTGAAATAATAATAGGAAAACACCGAAACGGCGAAGTGGGCATCGTCTTGCTCAGATTCAAAGCGGAGCATACACGATTCATGAATCTTGACGACGACATACACTCCGGAAGTTCTTCCATATCCGGGAGCGGCGACTCGCAAGATTCTGCCACCATGACTCCTATGGGCGGCGACATTTTGCCGCCAGCACCAGACTTTGACGGAGACCCTCTGGGCGGTGGATACCCTGACGATGACAATCCTCCTTATTGACAGGAGAACAAGTATTTAACAGGAAAACAAGCAGGCAGAAGTTGTAGCGGACTCGTCATGATTACTTCATCACGATTCCGTTGTAAATTCTGCCACAGTTGACAGAGAGGCGGCGTGCGGAAAAGAATTTGCGAAAATTGGAATACGTGCATATTCCAGAGATAATTATGTTGTCATCTGCAACTCCAGACTCTAGCAGTTCCATCTTGTTTGCCAGCCAAAGGTCGATGTGCCACCTGTCTGATTTCTTTTCAGCGACAAGAGACATGTCGTAGCCGTTTTCACTAAACGTGTCGTAGGTTTCCTGCCCCACCTCAAAAGCAGAAAGGCCAATCGACGGCCCTATAACCGCCACGAGGTCTGCAGGATTGCACTGGAAACATAACCTAAGTTTTTCAATCGTGCTGCGCACGATATGGGCTGCCGTTCCACGCCAACCGGCATGTATAGCAGCAGTAACCTTCCGCTTCTGATCAAACAGCAGCACAGGGACACAGTCTGCGGTAGTTACGCCAATGCACACATGCGGCAACGACGTGACAAGGGTGTCAACCCCCTCAAGGAATTCCCCCCGCTCATCATTGGAAAGGGCGAAAAAATCATTTGTTATTGTCTTGCAAACGACACCGTGGGTCTGATGCGGCAACACAATCTTCTCTGCGGACAAGCCGAGGATACTTGCCAGCGTGTCAAGGTTTTTCTTTACGTGCTCCTCGCTGTCGTTGCAATACGGACTGACGTTGAAACTGCCATAAGAGCCTTCGCTAACCCCTGCTCCGTCCCTGTAAGTAGAAAAGGCTTCTACTTCAGGCGAAACGTTGTAGGTCAAAATTGCAGGGTGGACAATTGCCATGGCTCGGTTTCCGAAAAGTTTCAGATGTCTTTAGTCGATGTAGATGATATCGTCTTCATCAGTGTCATCAGAAGCCTGTTCGTCGACCAGTTCATCTTCATCCCACCCAGCAAAATCTGCCGAAAGAGTCCTCATGTCCATATTGCGGTGAACTAAAGAGTCTGTCATGCCTGCTGACATGGCAATTTTGTTGCTCTCACTATTCAGCTCTTTCCATATCAAGTCCTTGAGTTCCGTTATGCCCTCTTGTATCGGAGCCGATATAAACACCGAAGGAATGTCTTCGGGGAGGTCCTGCCTGAGCATCTCTTTCAGTTCTTCGTCAATAAGGTCACACTTGGTTATGGCAAGAATCCTTTTTTTGTCAAGGATCTCCGGATTGAATTGCTTCAGCTCGTTGAGTAGAATCTCGTATGAATTCTTTATACTCTGTTCTTCGCAGTCAACAAGAAACAAAAGAATCGAATTGCGCTCAATGTGTCGCAAGAACCTCAGTCCAATGCCTTTGCCCTCGCTTGCCCCCTCGATTATTCCCGGGATATCTGCCATGACGAAAGATTTGCCGTCGCGATACGGCACGATGCCAAGCGATGGTTCAAGCGTTGTAAACGGATAGTTGGCAATCTTCGGTTTAGCTGCCGATATATTGCTGAGCAAAGTGCTTTTGCCTGCATTGGGGAAACCAACAAGTCCCACATCAGCAAGCAGTTTAAGCTGCAAAATCACATTAAGCTCCTGCATAGGTTCACCTGGCTGCGCATACCGCGGAGCTTTATTGGTAGGCGTGGCAAATTCCTTATTGCCAAGTCCGCCTCTGCCACCTTTCAGCAGCATTACCTCCTGCCCGTCTTCAACAACGTCGCAGATATATTCACCCGTATCAGCATTGTAGGCAACAGTGCCGCACGGCACGTCGATATACTTGTCCTCGCCTTTGGCACCCGTAGAGCAACAGTCGCCCCCGTCGCCCCCATTGCCGGCAAACACGTGGCGCTCATATCTCAAGTGCAGCAGAGTCCAAAAGTTGCGGTTGCCGCGCAGGAACACATGGCCGCCCCTGCCGCCGTTGCCTCCATCTGGACCACCGTTTGGCTGATATTTTGCCCTGTGCATGTGCATGCTTCCCCGGCCTCCCTTGCCGGAGCGGCACAATATCTTCACGTAGTCAACGAAATTGGACTCCATTGTTAATTTATTTAAATATGCTTGTTGTGGTTTCAGGCATTAGCAGCGTCAATAGTCTTGAAGATGGCTTCAAGCATAAGGGCCTTGCTCGGGTTTTCCTTCCAGTAGAAAGAGTGACGGATACCTTCCTTCTCAAACCAGTCTGCCAACGGGGCTGTCTGGGTATGATAAACTTCAAATCTCTTCTTTATGGTCTCCTCATTATCGTCAGCGCGTCCTTGCTCCTTGGCGCGATTGAGCAGGCGCTCCATTAGGGTCTGTTCGTCAACAACGAGTTCTATCATTATACCCATGTCGTGATGCCTCTCTTCGAGCATTTTCTTCAGGGCTTCAGCCTGGGCTATGGTGCGGGGAAAACCGTCGAAGATGACGCCCATGCCTGCAGGCTGCGCATCATAAACTTTTGCCAAGATATCTATCATCAGAGCGTCAGGTATCAACTGGCCATTATCGATATATTTCTTTGCGGTCTTGCCCAAATCCGACTCTTTCTTGATTTCGCTGCGCAGCACGTCGCCAGTAGAGATATGGCTGAGATTGTACTTTTTCACAATCTCGTCACTGTAGGTGCCTTTACCGCTTCCCGGAGCACCAAAAATAATTATGTTTTTCATTCTGCTAGATGAATTTAGTCTTCCTGTTCTTTCAACACGTATATTGCAGGCAAGTTCCTGTACTTTTCGTCGCAGTCCAATCCGTAGCCAACGATAAACGCATCGGGGATGTCAAAGCAGCGATACTTGATATCTATGTCGCAACGCAGTTTCTCCGGCTTAACAAACAAGGTTGCCACATTAAGCGTTTTGGGGGCATGGTTCTGCAGTTCGCCGAGCAGACTCTGCATCGTGAGTCCTGTGTCGATTATATCTTCCACAACGACCACACGACGGCCATTCAGTTTAGAGAAATCCATGCCTAGCATAGTCTTCACACTGCCAGTTGAATGTGTTCCCTGATAGGAAGTCAGCCTCACAAACTCCACCTCGCAGAGTCCGTCGTAAGCCCTCATCAAATCGCTGGCAAAAACAAACGAGCCTTTAAGAATGCACAGGAACAAGGGGACTTCGTCACCCATATCCGATTTAATTTGCCTAGCCAGAGAAACAACTTTCTCGTTAATCTCCGCAACACTAATCATACGTTCAAAAACCTTGCCTTGCAATACAGTCGTTTCTGTGTCACCCATTGTAGTTCCTCCTTATCTTTAGGTTTGCAAAATTACTCAAACTACACGACATAGTGTTGATTTTTCACTGATTAACTCCACCACGAAAGCAAAAAACACATTTTTCCGTGTCGGTGTATGCTGTTCAAGCGAAGTTATACGTTAGTTCAACCTTTGTTTTCCTCAAGCCATTCTGCAAATATGCGCGCTGCTGACTCCACTTTGGCAGCACATGGACGCGTCTTGTAGTAGTGGGCGTTGCGCTCGGCAGGCACATAATTGTTGTGCGGAACATCGCCTTTCAGCCCGAGAAGCTCCGCACAGATAAGGCTTCCGTTGCGCTCCTTGAATTTGGCAAGCAGTTCCTGCACAACCTTGTAGCAGTTCGCCTTGCCCATGCGGTCATCAGCCTTGGTCTGCCCGCAGCTCAGGCCTGCTAGGATGACGAGCCCCGACACTGCTCCACACATCATCCGCATGCGCCCTACTCCACCGCCAAATCCTGCGGCCACCGCCATGGCTTGTTCGTGGGACAAAGCGTATAAGTCAGCAAAAGCGCCAACAACACTCTGGCAACAGCCATAGCCACTCATAAACAGCTCAACAGCTTTGTCTATACGTTCTTCCATATTGATAAAAATCAAAGTCCTGACAGGTGTCAGATATTTTCCATGTCCTTGTTGTAAATCCATCCTTTCCTGCCGTCCGGGAGCGTTACTTCCGACCACATAGGCACTGATGTGTCAGTGAGGGTCACCTTCGTGCCGCCATGCAGCGTAAGTATCGCTTTGCCAGAGGTGTCAGGAGTGCTTCGCAGGGGCGTGGCCGTCATTATGACAGCACCAGAATTGTCAGTACACCTACAATATTGCGTATATGCGAAGACATTGGACAGCACTATGCAAATCGCAAGACAGGCTATGACGTATGCCGACACCTTGCGCAAATACTTTTTGCCAGACGCTCGATATACAACACACAGGCAAACTATGGCAAATAGCGAAATTACCGATACCCATGCCCAGCCATCTATCGACAGGGTGTTGACAAAGTAGTTGAACGAGAACACCAGGTCCAAGTCACTGGCTGAGTAGAAATTGTCGGTACTATGGGCGCGAGCCATAGTCAGGTTATGGCGCAGGTCTCTGTCGGCAGGGTTATAGCGCATAGAGCGCTCGTAGGACAAAATCGCCTCAGGGTATTTCTTCAGTCTGTAATAGCAGTTGCCGGCATTGTACAGCAGTTTGGGGTCGTTGCTTTGCTTTTTCAACAAGAGTTTGTATTGCTGCAGGGCTTCGCTGTAGTGATGCTGCTGGTAAAGGCTGTCTGCCTTTGGCTTGGACTGGCAGTACGCTCCAGCGGGCACACACACAAGCATCACCATGAGCAGCAGACCAGCAATAGACTGGCTGTTGCGGATTGACTTGCGTCTCCCCTTCTTCATTTGTTTCTTCAGTCTTTGCATAATGTTTTGGATCATAAGTTTCTGTTCATTCATTTCAGAAACAGAGGAATTAGCAGCGCCATAGGTATGCTGTTCGCAGTTGTCCACAAAATCCATACAGTCAGCTATATCTTTTTCATCAACACCATATTGCAGCAACAACGCCTTGATTTTTTCCTTGCTCAACTCCGCCTCAGCCGTGCGAGTGCGCAGCGCCACAAACTGTCTGAATGCGGCTAACAGTTGCTTGTAGTATTCAGGTATGTTTTCCTTAAACTCTTCCACGTTAGGCAATTTGTCTCCACTATTTTGCCTACCAAACAGTTGATTATTCTTTATCTTGTCAATACGACGCACAGCAAACGGAATAAGCAATATCACAAGGACAAGGCAGGCGTTAAGGAGCCAGAATGGTGCGCTGAGCCAGAACGTGCTGTTTCCGCTCGTCCCGACATTGCCCAGATGAATGTCCCTTATGTCATCGTTCTTGAGCCGTTGTCTTGCAGCAAGAGAATTTGGAGAACCCTTCTTGACGTCAACACGGATTGCGCTGCCGGTTGAAATCGTGTGGTATTTTGCGTCTTGAGGATTGAAATATATGAACTTCACCGGAGGTATCACAAATGTGCCCTTGTGGTTGGGAGTTGCAGAGTAGTTCGCCACCAGTTGTCCGGTCAACCCGTTTACAGTCAGTTTCGTCTCAGCATTGGTTGTTGGGGGGTATGCCTCAAAGTCGTCAGGGAACTCCACTTTTGGCGGCGATATCAAGTCAATATTGCCAGTTCCGCTAATCACCACCTGGAGATTAAATGTTTCGTTCTCTCGTATTTCCTTCGTGAGTAGTTTGGACTGGATTGTAAAGTCATGGCCAACAGCTCCGCCGAACCCAGCCGGTGATTTTGGCAGCGGTTTCACTGTGATGTTGACAGAGGGGGCATTGACAGTGTGATTCACCCTTGTCACTACGTTTGAGCCATAAAAGAACGCGTCAATCGGGTCCACGTTCCTATTTGGGAACGCCACTACGCCCTCGAACTTGATAGAGGGGACTGTCAGCTTTCCGCTTTGCTGTGGAAACATCACGTATTGACTCCATGTCGTCGTTTGGACAGTGCGGCCATTATGGCGTGTCAGTGTGAGTTGTTTGTTTCTCGACAAAGGAATTTCCTTTGCTACAAAGCCTTTGAGGTCAGGCATTTTTCCCTGCAGTTGCTCAAGCATCAAGTTAGTATAGACATTGTAGGACAACAGCAGCGGCTCCTGTTCATAAACCTCGTATTTGTTGGCAGTCGAAGTAATGTACAGTTCCGACGGACTGATTTTGTGGTAATCCTGCACCGCATTGTTCTGGGGAGGTGTATATGGCTGGCCTGCGTTCTTTCGCGACGAAGAGGCCTTGCTCGCGGTGCTCCCCGCTTTCACGGCTTTTACTTGCGTCCTGTTTGAGGTGTATGATTTGCCACCAACATTTACCGTAATCGCAGGCAAGGTGAAGGTTCCCTCCCGTTCAGCTACGAGAGTAAAAGTAAACGACGTGGAGGAACTCTGCGAGACGTGCCCGTTTATGGACTGATAGCTTTGGCTTGTTGAGATGGCGGGACCATAAGCCACCTTGACACCGGGAATGGATTGTATGTTGGGGCTGGCGGCAACACTGGCATTGATGGAATATTGCAGTCTGAACGGTTCTCCTACCGATACGACAGAGGGCGCCTTTGCGGTTAGTTTAACCCCTGCAATTGAGTTAAGAGCGCAAAGCAATGACACCAATATCAAGTAAAGAGGTTTTTCGACAACTTTCATGTTAGGCTATTATTTATCAGAAACACGCTTGTGCTTGCCGCATTGTTTCCTGACGGCAAGGTCGCGAAGGTGTTTACCAGTTCTTCATAGGATATCTCCTGGACTTGGGACTTTGCTTGTGCTTCAGCTTTTCTTGTGTCTGCTGCTCTTTCATCTGCACTGCACGCAGCATCTGTTCGGTGTTTTGCTTCGACATGCCCCCGTCCCTGTCCTTGTTTTTGTTTTGAGATTGGGGATTTGCGTTGTTATTCTGATTGTTGTTTTGTTTGTTCTGTTGCTGCTGTTTCTGTTGCTGCTGTTTTTGTTGCTGCTGCTTGGGATTCTTCTTCAGCATATACTGCGCCATGGCAAGGTTGTATCTCACCCTGTCGTCCTTCGGGTCGGCCCTCAGCGATTCTTTGAACGACTCGACAGCCTTGTCGTATTGCTTTGTGAGATAATAGACGCAACCCATGTTGTGATGGATTGCCTTCTTTATCAGTTTTGACGGAGTGTGGGCAGCACTTTTCTCATACTCCTTCATTGCGTCCTGCCCTTTCCCTTGTCGGAAATAGGTATTGCCCAAATTATAGTGTGCCTTGAAGTTTGTGCTGTCTGACGCAATAGCTTTCTTGTAGTTGATTATCGCCAGCGAGTCTTGCTTCTTGTTGAAAGCGACATTGCCCTTGTGTGTCTGGACTTTGGTTCTAGACTGTGCTGTCGCCGTAGTGAGGCTGAATGATATTACTGCTAAGGTTATCCACATTTTTGCCTTGTCGCTCCGTTCCCATAGTCGTTTCCAGTTCTCGCTAAAACGGCTCTTGCGGTATTGCACTAACACTTCTGCCACAAGCAGAAGCAACGCTATCGTGGCGAACCAAGGAAACAGTTCGTTATATTCGGAATAAGATACTGTTCCCAATTCGAAAGACTGCAGTTTGTTAAGGTCACCGAGGAGTTGTTCTTGGGCTAACGAAGAATTGTCCACATGAATATATGCGCCATTCGTTTTCTTCGCAAGTTCACGGCACATCTCTTCGTTCAGTCGCGAGATAACGACGTTTCCTTCTTGGTCACGCAGATAGTTGCCACCAATCTTTATTGGAGCTCCTTTCGCCTCGCCTATTCCAAGAACAAACACATTTATGTCATTATCCTTCAGTTCTTTGACAATCTCATCTTCGCCTCCCTCATGGTCTTCGCCGTCAGTGATGACAACAACGGCTTTCTTCACACCTTTTTGGGCGGTGAAACTACGTCTGCTGACCGACAATGCCTCAGCAATAGACGTGCCTTGAGTCGGGATCGTACCAGTATTGACCGCGTCCAAAAACATTTTCACAGAAATGTTGTCGGCGGAGATTGGAACTTGCAAAAAAGCGTTGCCGGCAAATACCACCAGTGCTATCTTGTCATTGTGCAGCCGGTTGCATAGAGACGATACTATCTGCTTCGCCTTGTCGAGTCTGGTTGGGGTTACGTCTTGTGCCAGCATAGAATTTGACACGTCCAGTGCGACAACAACTTCTATGCCAGTCACCACATCGGTCTTCTGCCTTGTTCCCAACTGCGGACGGGCGAGAGATATAATAAGGAAGAACAGAGCGGACGCCAGCAGAGAGAATTTGATCCACATCCTCTTTTCCGACACGTTCGCAAGAAGCGGCTTGAGGTTTTCCCAACTCCCAAGCTTGCACAAGAGTTTGCGCCTCTTCTTCATGTTGAGCGCAAACAGCAGCACCAGCAAAGGTACTGCTATGAGGAAATACAAATATTCTGGACTTTCAAATCTGAACATCTTGAAGAATCGGTTTTGGTTATGGCACTTTTCGTAGTATAGTGTTTCTCAGAATCAGCTCGAGCAAGAGGGCGATTATGACGACAAGCATAAACGGCTGATAGAATTCATGCAACCTGGAGAAATGGGTGGTGGTTATGCGCGACTTCTCCAGCTTGGATATGTCATTGTAGATGTTTTCAAGCTCTTGGTTGTTTTTGGCTCTGTAATACTTGCCCTTTGTAATGTTTGCTATTTCAGTCAGCATATTGGAGTCTATTTCTACTGGCATGCTGACATATTGCACTCCGCCGCCGGGCAGAGGATAGGGATACTGCGCACTACCATTGGTCCCGACGCCAATCGTATAGATGCGTATGCCGAGCGACTTTGCCATCTCGGCAGCAGTGAGCGGAGAAATTTCTCCCATGTTGTTGGAGCCGTCGGTAAGCAGTATGACAACCTTGCTCTTGGCCTTGCTGTCTTTCAGACGATTGATGGCGTTGGCAATGCCCATACCTATCGCAGTGCCGTCCTCAATCATGCCGGTGGCGGGGAGGTCGCACGTGATGTTTGAGAACATCTGCAGCAAGGCGCTGTGGTCCGTGGTCAAGGGGCACTGCGTGAAAGCCTCGCCAGAGAAGATAGTCAGTCCGATATTGTCGTTTTCCTGTCTGTTGACAAAGTCCGACGCAACCTTGCGGGCGGCTTCCACCCTGTTGGGCTTGAAGTCCATTGCCAGCATACTGGTCGAGACATCCATTGCCAGCATTATATCGATGCCTTCAACGTCCGACTCTTTCCAGTTGGCTGTCGACTGCGGACGAGCCAACACCGTCACAATCATTGCAAAACATATCTCGCGCAAGGCGAAAGGCAGCCACTTCAGTTTCTGCC
>CAVGQS010000054.1:0-15393 GCA_963631415.1 Lactococcus garvieae
CATAATCAATAGTATGTTAACAGAAATCCTATCAAAACATGAAAAACAGAATCAAAAGTTTAGTTTGCTTATTGTTAATTGTGGTTTCCGGGTGCGTGATTACCTCCTGCGCCAATGATGTAGATGACGAGTCCTCTTTATCTCTAAGTTCCACTGACATCGTTGGCTCGTATATGATTACAAACATTTCTGGTGCAAATTCGAACAAGTGGTTAAAATCTGGTCAAATTATCACATATAGCTCAGATGGAACATGTACAACAGGTTTTTACATGGAGGATAGTTGGAAACTCGAAAGTGGCAAAATCAATACTTTTTGTAAGCACAATAATGAACCTATGTTCATTTATGAACTGAAGTCAAAAAATGGCAATATCTACGAAATGCAGATGACGGGCACGTTAGATGACAACGCGTCACTGAGATTGACATTGCAAAAACTAGATGAGTCTGCCTAGAGTGAGAATGTCGGACTATTGGCAGATGCCTCATCTCTACTATCTCAGACCGATATCGCAATATTGGGTTTCATCACCTTTTTTGTGTCATCATTTGGCGCAAAAAAGTGATGAAGTAATATATACAGCTTGCTGTGAACTCTTTTCTTAGTCGTCAAGCACCTGCTCGACAATCTCCAACGCCTTGATGTCGGGGAAGTCGGTGATGTGGAGTTTGTAGTAGGCGAGGATGATTTTGAGGACTCGGTAGCGCTGCTGGTGGGTGGTGCGGAGGAGGTGCATGTTTGTGTACCTGAGGTTCATGAAGATGGGGATGTAGCGCGCGTCAGCGTGGTGCAGAAAGTAGTTGTGGTATGGTTGGGCGGGGGTGTATTCGGCGTTTTGCAGGTCGAAGAAGTTGCAGGCGCCGGAGTTGTCGGTATTGGGTTGGTAGCCCAGCTGGCAGATGAGTGAGAGAAGGAAGGTGATGTGGAAGTTGTCGTAGTGGCTTTCAGCTTGGTCGAACCACAGGAGGGAGTCGCGGATGAAGGGGTAGAGGTCTCCCTGCCGCTCTTGGCGAGTGGAGTAGTAGAGGATTTCGGAAAGGAGTGATGCCGTGATGCTTTTTTGCGGCTGGTAGGGCAGCGAGGTGTAGGGATGTAGAATCTGCAGGTCGGAGATGTGCTGCAGCGTCTTGTTGCTTTTGTGCTCCCACTCGGCGATGACTGAGTTGAGCGGCTGCAAGAGTGTGGCGGATGCTCTCGCCTTTGCCGTCTGCGCTTTTTTGACCGCAAACGCCACGCACCCCATTTTCTCCGTGTAGAGATTAGTGATAAATGTGGTGTCGTTGTGCCTGATGCGGTTCAGCACTATGGCCGGCGAGCTGACGAACATGCAGAACTATCGTTTCACTTTTGTGCTGAGGATGCGTATGTCGTCTAATGGGCGGTCGTTGGCGTCGGTGTCGGCCTGCTGAATGGCGTCGACCACCTCTATTCCTTTGATCACCTCGCCAAAGACGGTGTAGGAGCCGTCAAGGTGAGGCGTGCCGCCGTAGCGCATATAGTGCTTCTTGACATAGTCGGGGAAAGTGGTCTTGCCGCCGGTGTTTCTCTCGATGGCAGAGGCGAGGTTGTCCATCTCCTCTTTGGTGAAGGTCTTGCCCCACACTATGTAGAACTGGCAGCCCGAGGAGGCCTTGGTGGGGTTGAACATGTCGCCTTCGCGCGCGGCAGCCAGCGCTCCCCGCTTGTGGAAGATTTGTGGGAAGCGGAACTCTGCCGGCACGGTGTAGCCCGTGTCGCCATCTCCGAGTCTTTGTCCCTCGGCGGCGTTGCGCGAGTTGGGGTCGCCGCCCTGAATCATGAAGTCGGCGATGACGCGGTGGAACAAGAGGTTGTCGAAGAAACCCTCTTCGGCAAGCTTGATGAAGTTGTCGCGGTGCAGCGGCGTCTCGTTGTAGAGCTCGACGGTTATTTTGCCCTTCGACGTGAGCATCTCTACGCTTACTCGCTTCTCTTTGCGTGCTTGGACGCCGAAGCATACCGCCAGCGCAAGGGCGGCAAGGATAAGTCTTCTCATTTGCGGGTTGTTGTCTGGTTATTTTATGCCATTGTCGGACTGAAACTCGGCGTCGTTGACGGGGGCGGGCTGGGCAGGTTCGTCCTCTGCCGGTTTGTCGGGCGCCGGTTTCTGGCGCTGCTTGGCGAAGCGGCTGACGCTAATCATCATGCCGAAATAGATGGACGTGACAATGATGGAGCTGCCGCCGCGCGAGACGAGGGGCAGCGGCTGGCCCGTGACGGGCAAGAGTCCTACCGCCACGCTCATGTTGACCAGCGCCTGCAGCACTATCAGTGTGGCAAGCCCCAGCACAACGAACGCCGGGAAGTTGCGCTCACAGCGGTTGGCGATGCGCCCTGCGCGGAACAGTATTACCATATATAGGAACACCACCGCAATGCCGCCCAGCAGTCCGAGCTCCTCTATGATGATGGCAAAGATGAAGTCGGAGTAAGCCTGCGGCAAGAAGTCGCGCTCCTTGGAGTTGCCGGGCAAACAGCCTATGATGTTGCTCTTGGCGATGGCTATGTTGGCGTGGCCCACCTGTGGCTCTTTCTTGATGTCGAAATTCCATTTCTTCACTATCGAGTCGTTGCTCTCCTCTGCCACGTCTTTTTCGCCTCCCAAGAAACGGTCTATGCGTGCCGAGAAGTTGTCGAGGCGGTGGAACATTGGGATTTTCTCGGCTATGTCGTCGACCGGCAACACCTTGATGGCGCCTATGCAGACCACTCCCAAGATGGCCAGCACGCCAAGCAGCTTGCCAATCTGCTTCATGGGTACCCGGCCGTAGAACATCATCAGCAGCACCGTCAGGAACAAGATGAAGGCGGTGGAGTAGTTCTCGATGAAGATAAGGAAGCACGTGACGACAGTGAAGATGAGTATGTACTTGAAGGCATGGCGGTCTGCCCCCTTCTTGGTCTGATATGTCGACAGGATTATCGCCACGATGACAATGAGCGAGCCCTTGGCGAACTCCGACGGCTGAAACTTGATGCCGCAGAGGTTGATCCAGCGGGCTCCGTCGTTGACCTTCTCGCCAAACAGCGGTAGGAACACCAGCAGCAGTGCCAGCAGCAGCCATCCCGGCGCCCACAGCTTGAACCACCGGCATGGTATGTTGTGGAAACCCCACGCAAACACAAAACCGATGGCCAGAAACTTGAGGTGGCCGAAGACAGTCTGCATGATGCCTATCTTGAAGGCAAGCGCGCTGGCCGCGCTATACACCTCGATGAGCGAGGTGGCAGCCAGGATGAAGAAGATTGCCCACAGGGTTTTGTCGCCCTGCAGCGCAAACAGCTGTTTGAGTGATGACTTTTTTGACGGCAATGTCATTGTGGCGGTTGCTGAGTTGGTGTGGTGTTAGACAGACTCTTTTACTCGTGCCTTGAACTGCTCGCCGCGGTCCTCCATGTTGTGGAAGAGGTCGAAGCTGGCGCAGCAGGGGCTGAGGAGCACGGTTGTGCCCTCTGTGGCAAACTTGCGGCATGCCTTGACGCAGTCGGCCATGGAGCTGGTGTCGGCAACGGGAAGTCCCAGGTGGTCGAACGAAGCGTGGAGCTTGGAGTTGTCAGCGCCGAGGTAGACCAGCGCGCTGCACTTCTCCTTCACGAGGCCGCTAATGGTGGAGTAGTCGTTGCCCTTGTCCTTGCCGCCCACTATCAGCACTATGGGGGCGTCGACAGCCTCCAGCGCCACGCGGCATGCGTCGACGTTGGTGGCCTTGGAGTCGTTGATATAGGTCACTCCGTCCTTCACGGCAACTTTCTCCAGCCTGTGCTCCACGCCGGGGAAGTCCCTAAGGCACTGGCGTATGGTCTCTTCGTCCACGCCTACGCTCTTGGCAGCGAAGTATGCAGCCATGGCGTTGCGCCTGTTGTGGGCGCCGGGCTGCGAAAAGGAGAGGCCCAGTTTGGCGAAGTCGTCGTCGCAGAAGGGACACAGCCGCGGATTGCCCTTGGCTGCGGGGCGCGAGGAGGGAGTGGGCGCATCTGCCACTGAGTGGCGGCGGCGCTCCAGCTCTTGGTCTATATGGTCGTCCTGAGCCCAGTAGACGAAGACGTCGTCGGGCGTCTGGTTCTGAATGATGCGCATCTTGGAGTCCACGTAGTGCTGCATCTCGAACTGGTAGCGGTCGAGGTGGTCGGGCGTGATGTTCATCAGCACGCTCACGTCAGCCTTGAACGTATACATGTTGTCGAGCTGGAAACTGGAGAGCTCTATGACGTAATAGTCGGTTTTGCCCTCGAGCACCTGCAGCGCCAGGCTGCGCCCTATGTTGCCCGCCAGTCCCACGTTGTAGTCTGCGGTTTTGAGGATGTAGTAGATGAGCGAGGTGGTTGTGGTCTTGCCGTTGGAGCCCGTGATGCATATCATTTTGGCGTTGGTGAAGCGTGCGGCAAACTCAATCTCGCTGATTACGGGGATGTTCTTGCCGATTATTTCCTTCACCAGTGGCGCCTCGTCGGGTATGCCGGGGCTCTTGAGCACCTCGTCGGCGTCGAGAATGAGCTGCGGAGTGTGGCCTGAGTCCTCCCACTTGATGTTGTGGTCGTCAAGCATGCGGCGGTAGTCGTCCTTGATGGTGCCTGAGTCTGACAGAAAAACGTCGTATCCCTTTGCCTGGGCAAGGATGGCAGACCCAACGCCGCTCTCGCCGCCTCCCAATATCGCTATTTTCATGACTATCTTATTTTGAGTGTTATGATTGTGGCTGCAGCCAGTATTATCGTGATGATCCAGAAGCGCAGTGTTATCTTGGCTTCGTGGAATGCGCCCCGCGGCCAGTTGCGGAACACATATTTGCACGAGCTGTCCATCTGTTCGGGCAGCACGCGGAAGTTGTCATGGATGGGCGTGCGCTTGAAGAGGCGCTGCTTCACCCCGCGGCGCTTGCCCAACTTGTAGTATTCCACCTGGAGGATTACGCTGAGGCTCTCAACCAGAAACACGCCGCACAGCAGCGGCAGCAACAGCTCCTTGTGGATGATGATGGCCAGCACCGCTATGATGCCGCCTATCGACAGGCTGCCGGTGTCGCCCATGAAGATTTGGGCGGGGTAGGTGTTGTACCACAAGAAGCCGATGAGCGCCCCCACAAAGGCGCAGCAGAACACCACCAGCTCCTCCGATCCCGGCACGTACATCAGATTGAGATAGCCGGCATATTCAATGTGGCTGGACACATACGCCAGTATGCCCAGCGCCACGCCAATGATGGCTGAGTTGCCCGCCGCCATGCCGTCCATGCCGTCGTTGAGGTTGCAGCCGTTGCTCACCGCCGTGACTGCCAGGATGGTGATGACTACAAACAATATCCAGCCTGCCGCCTCCTTGGCGTTGTCGCCTACAAACGACATTAGCTCGCTGTAGTTCAGGTTGTTGTTCTTAATAAACGGTATGGTGGTTTGCGGAGATTTGACCGCCTGGCTCTTGTGCACCACGTTGGTAATCTGACCATTTTTGACTATCTCCACGTTTTGGCGTATCACCGCGTCGGGACTGAAGAAGAGCGTCAGACCCACGATGAGGCCGATGCTGACCTGTCCCACAATCTTGAACTTGCCGCGCAGGCCGTCCTTTTTATTACGGAATATCTTGATGTAGTCGTCGGCAAAGCCCAGCCCGCCGAGCCAGATGGCTGTGACTATCATCAGGATGAGGTAGATGTTGCGCAGTCGGCCCAGCAGCAGCACGGGCACCAATATGGACACAATGATGATGATGCCGCCCATGGAGGGCACGCCTTTTTTCTTTACGCCGTATGGGTCGATGTCGGCGCTGCGCTGTGTCTCGCTGATGTTGTGGCGCTTCATCCAGTGGATGAAATACTTGCCGAACCACACTGAGATTACCAGTGCCAAGATAAAGGCCAGCAGAGCTCGGAACGAGATGTAGGACCACATGGCGGAACCAGGGATTCCGATGCTTTCAAGCAGTCTGAAGAGATAGTATAACATGGCTTTTGTGTGTTCTGTTGATTATTGATTATATGCCGAAGGCTTCCCTTACGGTCTCCTTGTCGTCGAAGTGGTGCTTCACGCCCTTGACAATCTGGTAGTCCTCGTGGCCCTTGCCTGCAATGAGTATCACGTCGCCCGGCTTGGCTATCAGCGTGGCTGTGCGGATGGCTTCTTTGCGGTCCACGATGGAGAGGGTGCGCGGCTTCTGCTCCTCGGTGATGCCCGCCAGCATGTCGTTGATGATGTCTTGCGGCTCCTCAAAGCGTGGGTTGTCGCTGGTGATTACCACTTTGTCGCTCAGCTTGGCGGCTATGGAGGCCATCTGCGGGCGCTTGCCCTTGTCGCGGTTGCCTCCGCAGCCGCACACGGTGATGACCTCGCCCTTCGTGCCCAGCACTTCGCGTATGGTCTTCAGTACGTTTTCTAGCGCGTCGGGGGTGTGGGCGTAGTCCACAATGGCGGTCACTCCGTTCTTGGAGTGTATCGTTTCGAACCTGCCCGACACGGCTCGCAGCGTGCTGAGCACCGTCAGCACCTCAGCCGGCTCTTTGCCCAGCATCACGGCGGCGCCGTAGATGGCCAGCACGTTCGAGGCGTTGAACTTGCCCACCAGCGGAATGTGTACCTCCTGTCCGTTGATGTCGAGCTGCATGCCGCTGAACGCCATCTCGATGATGCGGGCGTGGAAGTCGGCCATGCTGGTCAGCGAGTATGTCTTGACGGTGGCCTTGGTGTTCTGCACCATGACCATGCCGTTCTTGTCGTCGGCGTTGGTAATGGCAAACGCGTCTTTGTCCAGCGAGTCGAAGAACGCCTTCTTGGCGTTGCGGTAGTTCTCGAAGGTCTTGTGGTAGTCCAGGTGGTCGCGCGTCAGGTTAGTGAAAAGGCCTCCGGCAAAGCGGAGTCCGCTGATGCGCTTCTGGGCTATGGCATGGCTGCTGCACTCCATGAAGGCATATTGGCAGCCCTCGTTGGCCATCTCGCCCAGCAGTTGGTTGAGCGTGATGGGGTCGGGCGTGGTCTGCTCCGTGGGGTAGGGCGTGTCCTGTATGTAGTTGCACACCGTGGAGCACAGACCGCACTTGTAGCCCATCTGCTTAAACATCTTGAAGAGCAGCGTTGCTATGGTGGTCTTCCCGTTGGTGCCGGTCACTCCCACCAGTTTGAGCCTTGAGGTCGGGTCGCCGTAGAAGGCCGTGGCTATCTTGCCCGTGGCGTCCTCGGTGTCGGCCAGTTTGATGTAGGTGACTTGCGGATTGATTTCGGCGGGCATCTCCTGGCACGCCACGGCTGCGGCGCCTTGGCTTATGGCGTTGGCGATGTACTTGTGGCCGTCGGTCTGTGTGCCGCATACGGCAATGAACAAATCTCCCGTCTTTACCTTGCGCGAGTCGATGTTTACGCCGGTGATGTCGGGGTCGCCCTTGCCCTCAATGGCCAGGGGCGTGACGTTTTTGAGAAGTTCCTGCAGTTTCATTTGTCGAGGGGGAGTTATGTTGTTGTTTTCTGTGTTTGCTTGTTGAGTGAGTCTTTGTTGTTCTGCTTGACCTTGACGCTGTCAGCTGCCGTCTTCGGCGGCGCAGCCTTCGGCTTGCTCTTGTCCACGCAGCCGAGCACCAGTGTGATTTGGTCGTTGGGCTTTATGACGTGGCCGTAGGGCAGGCTCTGCGAAACGACCTTTCCCACTCCGCACAGCTTCACCTTGAGGTGCTGTTTCTCCAGTATGTAGAGGGCGTCGCGCGGTCCCATGCCGGTAAGGTCGGGCACGATGCCGGGCTTCGTCTTCCTTATCTCCGCCTTGGCGTGGTTGTCGGTAATCTTCACCTTGCCCAGCGGCATCTGTCCGCCCTGCTTGCTCCAGCTTGACGGCACTACGAAGCCGAAGTCGCTCAGCGCCCTGCCCGAGTAGAGCAGGTTGGTAAAGTCGAGCTCTGGCGGTATGGTGTGCAGCGAGTCTACGTGGTCTGCTATGATGTAGCGGTTGCCTTGCGCCATCACAAATTCGGCAATCTGCTTGAAGACGGGGCCGCACATGCCGCCGCCCGAGCTGGCGCCCTTGTTGCGTATGCAGACCACGCAGCTGTATTTCGGGTCGTCGGCGGGGAAGAAGCCAGCGAAGGTGACGAGGTATTCACCCGAGTGGTCCTTCTCCTGCACACGGGCCGTGCCCGTCTTGCCTGCCACGGCGAAATACGGAGAACCGGCCTTGCCTCCCAGTCCGTCGCTCACTACCCACTTCAGGCACTCGGTGATGTCGTGCACCGTCTTTGACGAGCACATGTGCTCCTTTATGGCGCGTGGCGGGAAGTCCTGGATGACGTTGCCGTCGCGCACTATGTGGGTCACCAGTCTTGGCCTCATCATCTTTCCGCCGTTGGCTATGCCGTTGTAGAAGGCGAGCAGGCTGATGGGCGGCACCATGGTGGAGTAGCCTATGCTCATCGACGCCAGCGACGACGCCGACCAGTAGTCGCCCATGCTCTGGGGACTGGGTATTTTGGCAGTGGTGTAGCCGGGTATGTCGAGCTGCATGTCTTCGGCTATGCCGAGTTTCTTGACGTCGTCGCAGAACTGCTGTTCGCTGGCGCGGCTGCCGCCGAAGGCCTTGGTGATGAGCTTGATGACGCCCACGTTAGACGAATAGCCGAGCACCTCTCTCAAGCTGATGACCTTGTTGCTCGCGTGCGAGGCATCGCGTATGGTGTAGCCGCCTATCGTTATGGCACCGCTGCTGCAGTCCACCGTGGTGTTGAGGTCCACCTTGCCCGCCTCCAGCGCTGCCGTGATGGACACGGTCTTGAACACCGAGCCCGGCTGCATCAGCTGGCTTACGGCGTAGTTGCGCACATCGCGGTAGGTTCCTTCTTCCACGCGCTCCATGTTGGCCATGGCCTTGATGTCGCCGGTCTTGACCTCCATCAGGATGGCCACGCCATACATGCCGTCTATCTCCTTGAGCTTCTGCACAAGGGCATTCTCGCAGAAGTCCTGCATGTTGACGTCGAGGGTGGTGTGGACGTCAGCTCCAGCCACTGCGGGGCGGTCCACCACTGGCAGGTACATATTCATGGTCTTCACCTTGTGCGACAGTCCCGGGATGCCGCTAAGGAGGGAGTCAAACTGCTTCTGCAGTCCTGTAAGGCCGTGGCCCGTCCCTCTGTCCACGTCGCCCAGTGTGCGCGCCGCGAGCGAGCCGAAGGGTTTCTCTATCTTTTTCTGTTCCTCGGTGTGCAGTCCCGTGAGGTTGCGCGACAGGTTGAAGAACGGAATCTTCCTTATCTCCTTGTAGTCAAGATACTTCACGCGATAGGGGTAGATGGGCCAGTGTCTGCCGCGCCGCTTGTGCCCCTCCAGCAGCTGCTGCTTGAACCACGCCACGCTCTTGTCGGGCAGCACGCGGTTGAGCCCTATGGCCATGCTGTCAAGTTTGTCGAAGAAGAGCGAGTCCTTGCGGTGCAGGAACTTCTGGCGGCTCAAGGAGTCGTCGCTGACTATGTCGTAGTCCATGAAGATTTTGTACTCGGGCACGTAGGTGGCGAGCAGTTGTCCGTCTGCCGAGATGATGTTGCCGCGGTTTACGGGCACCGGCACGCTCTCCACCACACACGTCTTGGCTATCTCAGCCCACTTCGTCCTTTCTGCAAACATTATGTAGGCGGCTCTGCCCACAATGACAATTCCCACCAGCGCGAACGCAGCTGATACGATCATGTATTTCTTTATGACTTGTCGGTATGGGAATGTCTTCATTATTGTCTACTATATATATAAGGTAGCGCGTGCGCGCGTAGTCACCGTTTTCAGTTTTCCTCCTCCACTTCGGCTGGCTGCTTGGTCGAGGGGGCCAGTGTGTTTTCCGGGTCGGTAGCCAGCTGCTCCATGATGGTGCTGCGCCGGCAGTTTCTCATCAGCTCAGACGAGCGTGCCATGGCGTTGTAGTGCACCTCTTTCAGCTCGTTCTTCAGCTTGTTGTTGTGTATCATCTGCTCTTGGGCATAGTAGCGGTTGCTCACGTAGAGAAACGCCAGCACCACCAGCATCACGAGCCACAAGATGTGGGTGCGCAGCCACTTGGCGGTCAGTATGTCGCCCCTCAGGATGTAGAAGAAATTGATGTCCGATTTCTCGCCCTCGTCGTCCGTAAACGACTCTATGAGTTTGCGGCGCGCCGTCTTGCCGTCCAGCTCCTTTTCGTCGCTGTCGTCAGAGCTGTTGTCAGCGGGCGCCCCTTCCGGCACCATCAGCTGGATGAGCGGCTCGTTCTCCTCTGGCTGCCGTGTGGTCTGGGCTTCAGTGTTGTCGAGTGGAGATTTCTTCATGGTTCCTTCATTATATTTTTTCGGCAATCCTCAGTTTTGCGCTGCGGCTGCGGGGGTTCTCCTGCTGCTCCTTGTCGCTTGGCACTATCACCTTGCCGTTGACGGCTTTGAGTGGTTTCACGGCGTTGCCGTAGAAGTCCTTCGTCACGTTGCCCTCTATGTTGCCCGCCTTGATGATGTTCTTCACCATGCGGTCCTCGAGCGAGTGGTAGGTCAGCACCACCAGCCTGCCGCCCGGCTTGAGCAGGCGGACAGTCTCTTGCAGCATCTCCCTGAGCGCGTCCATCTCGTGGTTCACCTCTATGCGCAGCGCCTGGAATATCTTGGCGAGGTCCTTCTTGTAGTGCGCCTTGTTGGCGGTGGCGCCAATGGCGTCAAGGAAGTGGCCGGTGGTCACTATCTCCTTCTTCTGCCGCGCGCTGACGATGGCGCTGGCTATCTGCCGCGAGTTGCGCAGTTCACCGTAGAGATACAGTATCTGCGCCAGCCGCTCGGCGCTGTAGTTGTTGACTATCTGTGCCGCCGTGAGCTGCGCCTTGCCGTTCATGCGCATGTCGAGCGGGCCGTCCTCCCTGAAGGTAAATCCGCGCGTCGGGTCATCGAAATGGTGGCTCGACACGCCCAGGTCGGCCAGCAGTCCGTCTATGCCGTCCACTCCGTAGTAGCGCATCCAGTTGCCCAAAAACCTGAAGTTGCTGTACACCAGGGTGAAGTTTTCGTCGCTGGGCTTGTTGCGGAAGGAGTCGGCGTCTTGGTCAAAGCCGTAGAGGTGGCCCTTGCCGCCCAGCGCCTGCAGTATGGCGCGCGAGTGTCCGCCGCCGCCAAAGGTCACGTCGACCCAGTTGCCGCCGTCCTTGATGTTGAGGGCGTCAATGCACGGTTGCAGAAGAACCGGCGTGTGGTAGGTGGTCGTGTTGTTCATGGCGGTGGGGGTGTGTCAGTCGGTGGGGTGCTGTGTCATTACGTCCTGCACGGCCTTGGCGAAGTCGTTGTCGCTCGCCTGCTGCGCCAGGAGCGGGGTGCTCCATATCTCTATGGTGCTGTCCATGCCCACAAAGGTGACCTGGCTGTCCATGTTGGCCATGCGCAGGTAGCGCTTGGGTATGAGCATGCGCCCGTTGCTGTCGAGCGAAATCCACTCGGCGCCGGTCACGTAGCGGCGCATGATGGCCTGCTCGTCTTTGTTCCATACGCTCAGCCTGCCCCGGAGCTCGTCGAGCCGGCTGTACCATTCGGCCTCGGTGTAGAGCACAAGGCAGTCCTCAAAGACGTCCTTGCGCATCACGAGCCTCGTCTCGCCAGAGTCGCCCGCCGCCTGCTGCAGACTGCGCCTGAAGCACGCGGGTATAAACACGCGCCCCTTGCTGTCGAGTTTTGCTTCTATGGTACCTATGAAACGCATCCTTTTTTCCGGTTACAATATGGTTTAATGCTCAAAATTACACAATTCCCCACAATTCCCCACAAATTTCCGAAATAAAATTAAAGTTTTCTTAAAATAAAGTTTTCCGCTTTGCGCAATCTGCTGTGTTTCAGCGGTGAAGGCGGTGGGGCGCTTTGGTGGGGGAATTTCCCTCGCGAGGCAGCAAAAAGGCGGCGCCGGCACTCGAAAGGCAACCCAACTTGGCACTTGGGCCGCCTTTTGCCGGCGCTCACCCAAAAAATTGCCGCAAAGAGTCTGCAAAACTAAAAGAATGCACTACTTTTGTAAGCAAAGCAAATAAAAACAGAAGCATAATGGCAAAAGAAAAGACGGCATACGTATGCTCGGAGTGTGGCTATGACTCTGCCAAGTGGTTGGGCAAGTGCCCCGCTTGCGGACGGTGGGACACGTTCAAGGAGGTGAGGCTCGCGCCGGCAGCCTCCAGCCGCATCGTCCCTCACTCTGCCGCCCTCCACGCCGGGGCTGGCGCCGAGCCCGCCGAGTCGCTCGTGACGCGGCTCTGCGACATTGAGTCGCGCAGCGAACAGCGCCTCGACACTCTCGATGCCGAACTCAACCGGGTGCTTGGCGGCGGGCTGGTCAAGGGCTCGCTGGTGCTGCTCGGCGGCGAACCGGGCATAGGCAAGTCCACGCTGCTTCTGCAGACCGTGCTGCGCATGCGCCACCTGCGCATCCTCTACGTCAGCGGCGAGGAGAGCCAGAGCCAGCTCAAGATGAGGGCCGACCGCCTGTCGCCCGCCGACGGCCAGGGCATAGGCAGCGAGTGCTACATTCTCTGCGAGACGTCGCTGGAGAAAATCTACGCCCAGGCCACTGCCCTCAACCCCGACCTGCTCATAATAGACTCGGTGCAGGCCGTGTCGACAGAGCAGGGCGACGCCTTCCCGGGCAGCGTGTCGCAGGTCAGGGACTGCGCCGTGAGCCTGCTGCGCTACGTCAAGGAGACGGGCAAGAGCGTCATACTGGTGGGCCACATCACCAAGGACGGCACGCTGGCTGGCCCCAAGGTGCTTGAGCACATCGTCGACACCGTGCTGCAGTTTGAGGGCGACCGCCAGTACCTCTACCGGGTGCTGCGCTCGCTGAAGAACCGCTTCGGCTCGACCGCCGAACTGGGCATCTACGAGATGCAGGGCGGAGGACTGCGCCCCGTGGCCAACCCCTCCGAGATGCTCCTGTCGCAAGACAACGAGGGGCTGAGCGGAGTGGCGGTGGCGTCGGCCGTAGAGGGCGCGCGCCCCTTCCTCATCGAGACGCAGGCGCTGGTCAGCTCGGCTGCCTACGGCAATCCCCAGCGCTCCGCCACGGGCTTCGACATCCGCCGCCTCAACATGCTGCTGGCCGTGCTGGAGAAGCGCGCCGGCTTCAAACTGTCGCAAAAGGACGTGTTCCTCAACATTGCCGGCGGTCTCAAGGTCAAGGACCCCGCCATTGACCTCAGCGTGGCGGTCAGCGTCTTGTCGAGCACCTACGACCAGCCCGTCAAGCCGGGCACCTGCATGGCGGGCGAGATAGGACTGAGCGGCGAGATACGCCCCGTCACACGCATAGCGCAACGCATCAGCGAGGCGCAGCGGCTGGGCTTCCGCCGCATAGTGATACCCAAGTCCAGCCTCAAGGGTCTCGACACCTCCCACATAGGCATCGAGCTCATTCCCTCGGCCCGCCTGCAAGACGTGCTGAGGCAGTTGTTCTGATTACAAGACTCCCCACATGATAAAAGAAATAAACCTGAGGGTAATACCCCGCATAGCCGCCACCGACAGCCTGCTCCGCCAGCACGCGGCGGACGAACTGGGCGTGGCGGCAGGGCGCATCACGGCGGTGCGCACCGTGCGCAGCAGCATCGACGCGCGCCAGCGCACCATCTACTGCAACCTCTCGCTGCGCGTCTATATTGACGAACCGGCGCCAGCCGAACTCTTTGAGCCAATAGACTATCCCGACGTGAGCCAGGCTCCCGCCGTGGTAGTGGTCGGCGCTGGCCCCGGCGGACTCTTCGCCGCCCTGCGCCTGATAGAGCTGGGACTGCGCCCCGTGGTGCTGGAGCGCGGCAAGGACGTGCACGAGCGCAAGAAGGATATAGCCCTCATCTCGCGCGCCAACACCGTAGACCCCGACAGCAACTACGCCTTTGGCGAGGGCGGAGCCGGAGCCTTCAGCGACGGCAAGCTCTACACCCGCTCCACCAAGCGCGGCGACACGGGCAGGATATTGCGCATCTTCTGCCAGCACGGAGCCGACACCGCCATTCTGTCGGCGGCCCACCCCCACATAGGCACCGACAAGCTGCCCCGCGTGATAGAAAACATACGTGAGCAAATACGCCGCTCAGGCGGCGAGGTGCACTTCGGCGCCAAGGTGGTCAGCCTGCTGGCGGAGGGCGACAACGTAGTCGGGGTGCGCACCGCCGACGGCACTGAACACCAGGGACCCGTCATACTGGCCACGGGCCACTCCGCCCGCGACGTCTACCGCATGCTGCGGCGCACCGGCGTGGACATCGAGGCCAAAGGCATAGCAGTGGGAGTGAGGCTCGAGCACCCCAGCCAGCTCATCGACAAGATAATGTATCACAGCCGCGAGGGCAGGGGCGAATATCTGCCGGCGGCGGAATACCGCATGACGGCGCAGTGCGGCGGCAGGGGCGTCTACAGCTTCTGCATGTGTCCCGGCGGCTTCGTCATTCCCGCCGCCTCGGGCCCCGAACAGCTGGTGGTCAACGGCATGAGTCCGTCGGGCCGCAACTCGCAGTGGAGCAACTCCGGCATGGTGGTGGAACTGCGCACCGAAGACCTCGCCGAGGCCTCGCTCCAGCAACTCATGGCGACCGCCATGGGCGACGAGAGCTTCTCGCAGTCGCGCTCCGACTGGAACGACGCCGACAACCCGCTGCGCATGATGTATCTCCAGGAGGCGCTCGAACGACTCTGTTGGCTGCAGGCCGGGCGCACGCAGACCGCTCCGGCGCAGCGCATGGCCGACTTCGTCAACAGGCGGCTGAGTTCCTCGATAGCCTCCACCTCCTATGCGGCAGGGCTGGTGGCGTCGCCGCTCCACTTCTGGATGCCGGCATTCCTGACCGACCGCCTGCAGGAGGGCTTCCGCCTGTTCGGCAAGCGCCACCACGGCTTCCTGACCGACCAGGCCACGATGATAGCGGTAGAGACGCGCACCTCAGCGCCAGTGCGCATAGTGCGCGACCGCGAGACCTGCTGCCACATACGCATGGGCGGACTCTACCCCTGCGGCGAGGGCGCTGGCTACGCCGGCGGCATAGTGTCGGCGGCGATGGACGGCGAGCGCTGCGCCGAGGCAGTAGCCGCTGCGCTTAAACACTGAAAATCAGCTCAGAAGCACTTTCGCGTAAGCTAAGAAATACTTCAGTTCACCAGACAAGCACTTCAATTCATTTTATCGCTGTCCGCTAACCCTCCGAAACTCTACAAGACTCTTACCAAATCCGCAACCCTAACCACCAGGGCTGCGGATTTTTTTTTGGCTGGGCAGTCCCCTACAGCCAAACAAACCAAAAACGGTCATAAAACAACAGGGGAACAGCTCGCAAGCACTTCAAAGTTATAAAGTAGGACTTAAAAAAATTTCGTGCGGACTTAAAAAATTTTCGTGCGGACTTAACGAAAAAATTTCCGCGGAAACGC
>CAVGQS010000055.1:0-15263 GCA_963631415.1 Lactococcus garvieae
ACTTAACGAAAAAATTTCCGCGGAAACGCTGCAACGTTTCGCCTCGAAACGTTGCAGCGTTTCGCCCGAAACCTTGCAGCGTTTCGCGGCGAGATTTTTTCGTTAAGTCCGCATAAAATTTTTTTAAGTCCTACTTTTCAATCGCTAAAGTACTACTTAAAAATTCCCAAGTGCGCGCCACTCTTAATGCACTGAAAAAGAACCGGATACAAACGCTGCGGATTTTTACGAAAAAGAGCCCGGAGGCTCCGCTTGGGGGTGCGGAGCGTCCGGGCTCTCGGTGTGTTGTTGGCCTTACGGCCGTGTGGGTCGTGTGTTAGTCGTTTTCGGGACGCAGTTTGCGAACTACGGCACCGGTGCGCCACATTTCGCTTTCGCGCAGGTCCTTGAGCTCAGCCTCAAGCTTGACGCGGTAGTCGGGCTTGGAGTTGGAGTCGATGGAGATCTGTGCCTCGTGGCCTTCCTTTACGCTCTTGTAGAGCTGCTGCATGACGGGCTTGATGGCGTCGTGGAAGCGGGGGAACCAGTCGAGGGCGCCGCGCTGTGCGGTGGTGGAGCAGTTGGCGTACATCCAGTCCATACCCTTGGCTGCGAAGAGGGGCATGAGCGACTGGGTGAGCTCTTCTACTGTCTCGTTGAAGGCCTCAGAGGGAGTGTGGCCGTTCTCGCGAAGCACTTCGTACTGTGCGAGGAGGAGTCCCTGGATGGCGCCCATCAGTGAGCCGCGCTCGCCGGTGAGGTCGGATGTGGCCTCGCGGATGAAGGTGGTCTCGAAGAGGTAGCCAGAGCCGATGCCGATACCGAAGGCGAGCACCTTGTCAGTGGCCTTGCCAGAGGCGTCCTGGTAAACGGCATAGGAGGAGTTGAGGCCGCGGCCCTCGAGGAACATGGTGCGGAGCGATGTGCCGGAACCCTTGGGGGCTACCATGATGACGTCGATGTCCTTGGGGGGCACTACGCCGGTGCGGTCGTTCCAGGTGATGGCGAAACCGTGCGAGAAGTAGAGGGTCTTGCCGGGGGTGAGGTACTGCTTGATTTTGGGCCATACCTCTATCTGGGCTGCGTCGGAGAGGAGCATGCAGACGATGGTGCCCTTCTCAGCTGCCTCCTCAATGGAGAAGAGGGTCTTGCCGGGAACCCATCCGTCGGCTACTGCCTTGTCGTAGGTCTTGCCCTGGCGCTGTCCTACGATTACGTTGAATCCGTTGTCGCGCAGGTTGCATGCCTGGCCTGGGCCCTGCACGCCATAGCCGAGCACGGCGATGGTTTCGTCCTTCAAGATTTCACGGGCTTTCTCAAGTGGAAATTCTTCTCTTGTGGCGACTTCTTCAATCACGCCGCCAAAATCAATTTTTGCCATAATCTTAAGTATTTAAAAAGTTGTTTGGTGTTGTTTGTTGTCTGAGAGTGTGTGTGTTATTCGTCTTTCTCCTGCTGGCGCACGTCGAGGTACTCGTCGAGGAGCTCGCGTGGATTGCGGGTGACGGCTATGGCGCCGGTGCGCACAAACTGGAGCACGCAGTCGAGTTCTGCCAGGCTGGAGTAGAGTGACTCAATGTCTTCGGGCATGCCGGTGATGTTGACGATGCTGTAGGTTTCGTTGACTTCTACTATCTTGGCCGAGTGGACGCGGATGATGTGGGAGATTTCGTTGTTCTCAATCAGTCGGGGGGTGCTGAGCTTGAGCAGCGCGACCTCCTGAATGAAGATTTGGTCCTGGGTGTAGTAGCGCGCCTGGAGGACGTCGATCTTCTTCTCTATCTGCTTGGTGATGAGGTGTACGGTCTCTTCGTCGCAGAAGCAGGTGATGGTGTACTTGTGCACTCCGGGTGTGCTGCTGGCGCAAACGTTGAGGCTCTCAATGTTGACCTGGCGGCGAGTGAAGACGGCGGTGATCTGGTTGAGTATGCCCGCCACGTTCTCGGAGTAGGTCATGATGGTGTAGAGGTTGAGTCCCTCGGGGCAGTTGGCGAGATTGCGGTCGTCGCACTTGCCGCAGGTCTCACACGCGCCGCACTGGCCGCCCTTGTTGTTGTATTCTGTCATAAAGCGTCAATTCTGTTTAGGGGGTTACTTTATCTCGAGCATCATGTTGTCGACGTCGGCTCCGGGCACGGTCATGGGGAGTACGTTGTCTTCTTCCTTGACGGCGCACTGAAGGAGGAACGGGCCGTCGGTGGCGAGCATCTCGCCGATGGCGGCGTCGAGGTCGGCGCGCTCAATCACGGTGCGCGCGGGTATGCCGTAGCCCTCGGCTATCTTCTCGTAGTCGGGATTGACCATGGGTGTGAAGGAGTAGCGCTTGTTGAAGAACATGTACTGCCACTGGCGCACGTTGCCCAGGTAGTTGTTGTTGAGCAGGATGATCTTGACGGGGGCGTGCTGCTCCATGATGGTGCCGAGCTCCTGTATGGTCATCTGCAGTCCGCCGTCGCCGCAGAAGACGCAGACGGTGCGGTCGGGGGCGCCGAAGGTGGCTCCCACGGCAGCTGGCACGCCGAAGCCCATGGTGCCGCAGCCGCCCGAGGTGAGCACGGAGCGGCCCTGGGTGAACTTGAAGTAGCGGCAGGCGAAGAGCTGGTTTTGGCCCACGTCGGTGACGAGCACTGCCTTGTTGGCGGTGAGCTCGCTGACGCGGCGCACCACTTCGCCCATCAGGAGGGGTCCGCCGTCGGGGTGGATGGCGGGCGCGATGACCTTCTGGTACTCCTCGTCCTCGTAGGCCTTGAAGGAGTCAATCCAATCCTTGTGGCTGGCGGGGTTGACGAGCTTGGTGACCTCGGCGAGGGTCTCCTTGCAGTTGCCCAGCACCGCCACGTCGACCTTGACGTTTTTGTTTATCTCAGCGGGGTCTATCTCGAAGTGGATGACCTTGGCCTGCTTGGCGTAGGTCTTGAGATTGCCGGTGACGCGGTCATCGAACCTCATGCCGACGGCAATGAGGAGGTCGCACTTGTTGGTCTGGACGTTGGGTCCCAGATTGCCGTGCATGCCGAGCATGCCCTTGTTGAGGGGATGGTCGGAGGGCAGCGCGCTGAGGCCGAGCATGGTGCAGCCGGCAGGCAGGTTGGCCTTCTCGATGAGGCCGAGCAGTTCCTGGCGGGCGTCGCCGAGTTCTACGCCCTGGCCCACGAGCACAAGGGGACGCTTGGCGCTGTTGATGAGGTTGGCAGCCTCAGCCACGGCGCTGGAGTCCATGGGCGGGCAGGGGCGGTAGGAGCGTATGAAGTCGACCTTGACGGGCTCGTAGTCGACCTTGGCGGTCTGCGCGTTTTTGGTGAAGTCGAGCACCACGGGACCGGGACGGCCGGTGCTGGCAATATAGAAGGCGCGGCTCACGGCCCACGCCACGTCTTCGGCGCGGCGTATCTGGAAGCTCCACTTGGTGATGGGCTGGGTGACGCCAATGACGTCGACCTCCTGGAAGGCATCGGTGCCGAGCAGCGAGGCGCCCACCTGGCCGCAGATGACCACCAGCGGAGTGGAGTCAATCATGGCGTCGGCGACGCCGGTGATGGTATTCATGGCTCCGGGACCTGAAGTGACGATGGCACACCCTACCCTGCCGCTGACGCGGGCATAGCCCTGCGCCGCATGGATGGCTCCCTGCTCGTGGCGCACCAGGATGTGGTTGAGCGTGTCGCGATGGTCGTAGAGCGCGTCGTAGACAGGCATGATGGCGCCGCCGGGGTAGCCGAAGAGGGTGTCGACCCCTTCGTTCTCAATGCTGCGTATCATTGCCTCCGCACCGGTAATGTTTTCTCTCATGTTGCTGATTTAAGGATATTAGTGTGGTCGAAGGACTGGCTGGCTCGCGGTGGAGACAGCCTCCGGGTGTGTGGGTTTGTGGTCCTTGCCTGTTTGTTGTGTGTTTGCTTGCTTGTGTGTGTGTGTGTTATGGCTGACGGCCGGGAGGGTGTCAGTCTATGATTCTCACTCCGCCCTTGTCTGCCGACGAAACGGACTGCGCGTAGGCTCTGAGGGCTTTAGACACGACACGGTTGCGCTTGAGCGGCTGCTGGGGACGCGCGTTGAGTTCCTCGTCGGTGAGGCGCACGTTGATGGAGCGGTTGGGTATGTCTATCTCGATGATGTCGCCGTCAACAATCTTGCCGATGTTGCCGCCGTTGGCAGCCTCAGGCGAGATGTGGCCCACGGAGAGGCCGGAGGTGCCGCCCGAGAAGCGGCCGTCGGTGATGAGGGCGCACTCCTTGCCCATGTGCATGGACTTGATGTAGGACGTGGGGTAGAGCATCTCCTGCATGCCGGGACCGCCCTTGGGGCCCTCATGGGTGATGACCACCACGTCGCCCTTCTTGACCTTGCCGCCGAGGATGCCCTCGCAGGCGTCTTCCTGCGAGTCGAAGACCACGGCGGGTCCGGCGAACTTCCAGATGCTCTCGTCTACGCCAGCCGTCTTGACCACGCAGCCGTCCTGGGCAATGTTGCCGAAGAGGACTGCCATGCCGCCGTCCTTGGTGTAGGCGTGCTCAATGTCGCGTATGCAGCCGTTGGCGCGGTCGGTGTCGAGGGTGGGATAGGTGGTGTCTTGCACTCCGAGCTGGTTGCAGAAGACGCCAGCAGGAGCCGACGAGTAGATGCGCTGCGCCTCGGGGTCAATCTGGGGCTTGAGTATGGAGTATTTTTCGATGTCTTGCTGCAGCGTGGCGCCGTTGACGCGCTTGACGCTGGTGTCGATGAGTCCGCCCTTGGCGAGTTCGCCGAGCAGGTTGAGCATGCCGCCGGCGCGGCCGCACTCCTGCACGGAGAATTTCTGCGAATTGGGGGCGAGCTTGCAGAGGAAGGGGGTCTTGCGCGACAGGGCGTCGATGTCCTTCATGGTGAAGTCAACGCCTGCCTCCTGAGCCACGGCGAGGAGGTGGAGCACCGTGTTGGTGCTGGCTCCCATGGCTATGTCGAGTGTCATGGCGTTGAGAAAGGCGGCACGGGTGGCGATGGAGCGCGGCAGTACCGACTCGTCGCCCTCGCCATAGTAGGCCATTGCGTTTTTCACTATCTGGCGCGCTGCGTCTTGCATGAGGCGGCGGCGGTTGACGTGGGTGGCGAGGATGGTGCCGTTGCCGGGCAGCGACAGGCCTATCGCCTCAGTCAGGTTGTTCATGGAGTTGGCGGTGAACATACCGGAACAGCAGCCGCAGCCGGGGCACGCGCGGTTTTCGACCTCAGCCAGTTCCTCGTCGCTGACGGTGGGATCAGCACCCTTGATCATAGCGGCTATGAGGTCGAGGTTCTCGCCCTTGTAGGCGCCAGCCTCCATGGGGCCGCCGCTGACGAAGACAGCGGGAATGTTGAGGCGCATGGCAGCCATGAGCATGCCGGGAGTGATTTTGTCGCAGTTGGAGATGCAAATCATGGCGTCGGCCTTGTGGGCGTTGACCATATATTCCACTGAGTCGGCTATGATGTCGCGCGAGGGCAGGCTGTAGAGCATGCCGTCGTGGCCCATGGCGATGCCGTCGTCGATGGCGATGGTGTCGAACTCGGCGGCATAGCAGCCCATTTTCTCTATTTCGGCCTTGACGATTTGGCCAGCCTCGTGCAGATGGGTGTGACCGGGCACGAACTGAGTGAAGGAATTGACAATTGCAATGATGGGCTTGCCGAACTGCTCACGCTTCATGCCGTTGGCGACCCACAGGGCGCGCGCACCTGCCATGCGGCGGCCGTCTGTACATACCGAACTACGTAACTTAATTTTCATCTCTGTATTTTTTCAACTTGACGCCCGGGCTGGCGGGCCACGGCGGACAGAACCGCCTGCGCCACTGGCACGGTGTCATGAACCTTATTTGCCTTACGGCTTCGTTTGAATTGTAAAGTTCGTCATTTTTCAAGAACCCACGCCGCCAAAATGTGAAAAACAAGTTTCGTTTTCTTAATAAACCTATAGCGGAACGCCTTTTTTGACGGTGCTCGCTGTGTTTGGCAACCGTGGCTTACACTATAAGACCAAGATTTTTGCACATCGGCGAAACGTGTGCAGTGGGCAGCAGAAACCAAAAAAGCCTCCAGAATTGCTTCTGGAGGCTTTTTTGCGGATTGATTGCGCAGCGGCTTCGTTTTAAGTTTGTTGCGCAAACGGTTTAGTTATAAGTTCGTTGCCTAATCGGTTTAGTTTGTTGCCTAATTGGTTTAGTTCGTTGCCCAACTGGCGGCGCTACAGGATTATCCGCGTCCGCGACGCACTACCCCACCGCCGCCACCGCCTTGGCGGGAGTCGTTGCGCTGCTGTCCCTGCTTCACTTCGGAGCTACTGGAGCGGCTTTGCGAACGGCTGGTGCTCACGCCAGAGTCATTACGGCGGTCATTGGAACGCCCACGGTTTACGTCGAAACCACCAGGACGGTTATTGGAGCTGCTAGGACTTACTCGAGAGTCGTTGCGGCTGTCCTTTGAGTTGCCAGAACTCACGCCGGGGTCATTACGGCGGTCATTGGAGCGCCCGCGGTTTACATCGAAACCACCCGGACGGTTATTGGAGTTGTCAGGATTTACCTTGGAGTCGTTGCGGCGGTCCTGAGGACGGGCATTATTCACGCGACCACCGTTAGGATGGTCTTGCGAACGGCCAGGGTTCACGCGGCCGGCATCGGGACGGCGCTGCGAACCGCCGGGACCCGCCTTGGGCGCTGACGGACGAGGCTGCTGACGATAAGCGGGGCCACCGTGACCGCTGATGACCGGACCGAAGTCGCGGCGACGGAACGTGTCGAAGTCATGGTGACGGCGTATCGACACAAAGTCGTAGCGGGGACCGGAATAGCGGCCTATATAGAAGCCTGCCGAGTAGTAACGGCGCGCATGGGCTCCGTAATAGCCGTTGTAGCCAAGCGGCGCGCTACGATAGAAGTAGTAGCGGTTGGTGTAGACCATGTAGGGACGGAACGCCCAAGACCCGTCGTAGATGCAGAAGGGACGGTAGAAGCACTCCGTAGAGACGAAGCGGCTGTACTGATAGGACGACAGCACGTAAGACAGGTCTTCGTTGCGGTAGTCGAGGTACTGATAGTAGTCGTCGTAAGCATCGGAGTAGCCTGCCTCCATGTCGTCGAGCAGGTCGCCCACGGCGTTGACGAAGTCGTAGTTTATCTCGTAGCAGTCGTCGTACTGACCCGACGACAAGTCAAGCACATACGCCATTCTGTCGCTGAGGAACCGGGCGTATTCGCGCACCTTCACTCTGCTCAGTGCCATCGTCTCAACACTTATGGCAAGCAGCGCAAGCGCAAAAATCATCTTCTTCATAAGTCTTGTGTTTTTAAGTTGTTAATACAATCCGCGGCGGCAAGCAGTGTCGCCATTCCGTGCCTCTGCCCGCTGCAGTCGGGCAAGTGCAGAAGTCCTGGTGTCTCAGTTTTGCTGATCTGCGAGTGGCGCATGGCCTCCGCGCTTCACGATACCAGGCAGTTTGCCTTCGCCGTAAGCCTTGGAGCCGGCAGCGCCGTCAAATTTCTTGCTGTTGTAATAAGTGTAGGCAGTGTAGCCGTACCAGCTGTCAATCGAAACGGCGGGAACCCAGTGCTCAAAACTGCTGATTTTGTCCATTGAGAACCTGGAGTTGCTCGAACCGAAATATCCGTCAAAGACATTGTTGTCAAGGTGATAGTCGTGGATTCTCACGTCCATGTCGGGGTCGTGCGGATAGTCGAGGTAAATCGTTCCGTTGCGGACCTCCCAATTGAACTTGTAGACCAGATACTCGTAGGGACCGCTGCGGTAGTAGTCCACCTGAGTGCCAGTGCCCGAAGTGCTGTGGTTGCGGTCAAAGCGCAAGTAGGTGTCGTGACTGGTCCAGCGGTCGCCGTACTCGTCCTCATACCACATGTTCCAGTCTCCGTGCCATTCGCCGGAGAGCACTCTCGCCTCGTCTTCGTCGGTGCACGACGACAAGCACATCACTGCCATCAAGACAAAGGAGGCCAAAGACAAAATCTTTTTCATAACTATAGTGTTTTATTCGTTGTTGCGCGTAGAGTTGTTGCTGTTGCGGGGCTTCACGGCGGGCAGTGCCCGGGTGGGATTTCCCAATATACTCTTTGGCAAATTTAGCACATTATCTTTTGGACGCAAAGGCGCACCGCCCGTTTTTGTCCAAAATAACGTTTATTCACAATTTGACGCTCTTCAAATGCACGCAGCGGCATCTTGCGAGCGAAAAGGGCAAACAAAAAGCCGGCGTCCGCAGAACGAACGCCGGCCGTGATTATGCTAGAAACTTCGTATTTCCAAATGTTTGCTGCGCGCCATGCTTCAGGCGCGAGCTGGCGGCGCTATGCCGCCTTGCCGCATCAATAGAACCTGTACCTGAAGTCCTCTACGCCAGCCTTGCTCTTGAGGTAGGCGATGAACGGGCTCTCGCCGTAGTACTGGCGCGGGCTCAGTGCCATGGAGGCATGGCTGCTGGCTGCGGTGCGGATATACTGCTGCTCGTCGTACTTGGCGCCGGCAGTCTTCTCCACGCTGAGCACCTGGTAGGCGAGCACCGCGTTGTAGCCCTTCACAGGACCTACGAACTGGTTAGCCTTGACACCTACAACAGTTCCCAGTACGGCGGGGTCGTACATCTGCGAGTAGAAGTTGACGTTCTTGGCGGTGTCTACCTGCACGCCGGGCACAGCCTTGATCTGAGCGAACGACTTGCAGTTCTTCACCTTGGCCAGAATCTTCTCGGCCTTCTTGTCGCGGAGCACTTCGTTCTTCACGATGTCCTTGACGTCCTCAAGCGGCATATAGCCCTTCTCGTGCGACTTTGCCACGTATACCACCAGCAGGTGGGAGCCGTTGTCGCAAGTGTAGAGCTGAGAGAGTTCGCCGTCCTTGGCCTCGTCGAAGATCCACTTCTTGGCGTCGTTGCTTATCCAGCGCATCATGTGGCGGTCAGCGCCGGGCTGGGTGAAGTATCTCATAGAGAAGAAGTCGCCGGTCTCAACGCCGTTGAGCGTCTGCACGGTGTAGCCGTTCTTGGCGGCGTTTTTCTCCATCGCCTCGATGGTCTTGTTGTCGGCCACGAACTTGCTGAACTTATTGTAGATAGTGTTGGATGTCTCGTTGCTGTAGTTGAGCGGGCACTTGATGACGGCAGCGTTGTACTTGGTCACCATCTTCTCGCGGCCGGTAACCATCACAATCACGTTGCCCTGAGTGAACTCGAAGTTAGACACTTCGCCAACGCCCATGGTCTGCAGCTGGTTGAGGAACTTCACGTTGTCGGCGTCAGAAGAGCCAGTCTCATACATGTTGCTCACGAGCCAAGTGGAGTCGCCCGTCTGGCCGTACTTGGCGGCAATAGCCTTGAAGTCGGCGCCGCCCTGGATGGCCTTGTAGATAGAGTCAGCGCGGTTGCGGGCATCGGTGATGTCCTTGCCGCCCACCTGGATCTGGCGAATCTGTATGGAGTCGGGAGCCTGGGTCTTGGCCACAAGCTTGATGAGGTTCATAGTGTTGTCAGTGGGGTTGTAGTATGGAGCCTTCACTGAGCCTACGCCCATGGAGTCGAGCACTGCCTTGATGTCGGAGGGATAAGCCTCGGCGGTGCGCGGCAGGTCGATATAGCTTACGGTAGACTGGCTGCGGCGCACCAGACCAGCGAGGTCAGCTGTAGAGGCAGCCTCCTGAGCGTATTCGTTCATGCGCTTGTTGAGTTCAGCCTTGTCGGCAGCACTGGCCTTGACGGTCACTGCCACATACTTGATGTCCTTGGAGGGGGCGTCGAGCTTGAAATTCTCCTTGAGTTCCTCATACTTGGCCTTGAGGTCAGCGTCGCTCACCTTCACGTCCTTGTCGTTGACGGTGGTGTAGGGAATGCCAGCCAGCAAGAGGGTGGCGTTGTTGGAGGTGGCGTCGAAGACCATCTTGCCCTCAACGGGGTTGGAGGTAAACGAAGCCTGGAGCAGAGTGGTGTATTTCTGCTGGAGGAGGCTCTCCTTCAGCGTGCGCTCCACAAACTGCCAGTAGCCGTGGAGCTTCTCATACTGCTCGCGGTACTGCTCTGGAATCTGCGAAGAGCCCGACTGCATCTTGTTGTACTCGTCAAGGAAGTTCTTGAGGGTGGTCACGTCAAAGCGGCCTGTCTGCCTGTTGACAAACGGGGTCTGCGTGAGCAGTCCGTTGGTGCCTTCAGCCATCACGTTGCGGAGCTCGTCGTCGGTAACGGTCAGGCCCAGCTTCTCGGCCTCAGCCTCGATGAGCTTGTTGCTCACGTAGCTCTCCCACACCTGCTCCTTCAGAGCTGCGTCCTCGTCGTCGGTAAAGCTGGTCTTGCCCTGTGTGAACGACAAGTAGGCCTTGTAGGCTTCGAGCAGTTCGGTGTATTCCTGCGACTTGAACTTCTCGCCGTTGATTACGCCGATCACGCCGCTGTTTTGGTTTCTCTGTGCTTCAGTGGCGCGGAAGAACTCTTCTGTGATGAATGCGAGTAGCGCGACACCGATAATGGTAATAAGCAACTTGCCTTTGCTTCTGATTGATTGAATTGCTGCCATTATTTGTTTTGTTTTTGTTTTTATTCTGCTTCATGGAGTGCCCCGGGAGCCTCTCTGCGCCGCCCTTTTGCGGCAGGCTCGGCAACACGCCACATTTTTCAAGCTCCAAAATTAGGAAAAAGATTGCACATACACCTCTTTTGCGAATACTTTTTATCTAAAATGTCCCGTTAGGGCGCTCCGCAATGTTTTTAACGGGCGCTTCGCGGTGTTTCCGACGGGCGCTTCGCAGTGTCCCGAAAAGACGTCCTTTGGTGTCCCGCAGAGGGCGCTCTGCCCCACCCTGCTGCGCCTATCTGAAGTGGCCGCCGGGAGGCAGATTAGGATTGGGCTTGTCGGTGGCGCGCGCTGGAGTGCGGGGCGCTATGACCGAAGTGGGCTCCGGCGTTTCGTTTTGCTCTGCCACCTTGACGGAGTCTTTGTCGTCGGCGGCAGCGCTGGGCATCGGGAACACGGCGCTCGTGTAGCTGATGCAGTAGCGCGTCATCCGCTCGTCGGAGCGGAAGCTCATGCCCTTCACGTCTTCGGTGGGCGTCTTGAGGTGGGAGTAGACGTTGGAGTAGAACTCATGGCGCCCCATGTCCCAGAAGAGGCGCTGCGAGTTGAACACCGTGCCGTCCTGGCTCCACAGCCTCACCCTGCCGCGCAGCTCCCACAGGTTCTGGTTGTACCAGTAGGCGGTGTCGGCAGTTATGTACATCTCGATGTGATACTTGTTGTCGAATTTCTCGAGCAGTATGCCTTTGGGGAAACTGTGGCGGGGCGGATTGGTGCGGTCGTAGATGCGCCACTCCTCTGTCACCACCTTGTAGCGTATGCGTCCCGAGTCAGAGATGAGTTTGCTCACGCCATAGCTGGTCAGCAGGCTCGACGAGTCGCGCTGTCGCACTGCCGGCGCTACGGGAGCCTCCGTCTTGCCGCACGAGGCCAGAGCCAGGGCTGCCATACACAGCGGCACTGCACACAAGAGCCATCTCATGCCACTCCTCCGCATAGCCGGCTATTCAAATTTCCACTTGTTGAACCACGTGGCGTTGAACGTCAGGCCGATGCACAGGCGCAGGTAGTCTTCCTTCAGTCCCTTGAGGTCCTGCGAGGCGGCGTGCTCCCACTGTGCCGATATGTTGAGAACCGAGCGGGTGCTGTATTTGTTGACGATGGGCAGTCCCACGCCGGCGCTCACCAGCAGATATTCGGCGCCGTCCCTGCCGTTGCCCACCTTGGTGTAGGCCGTTGAGTAAGAGGCTCCGGCGCGGTAGGCTATGTGGTCCTTGATTTTATAGCCGCGCGGATTGGGCACATATTCGGCGCCCACCGTCAGCTTGTGGCGGTTGCGCAGGTAGCCCTTGCCCACGGCATAGGTCGTGCCGGTCTTGGTGGCGCGCAGCCACGGGAAACGGCACTTGTCCCAAAACTCTATGGAGTAGTCGGCGCCCACGGTCCAGCGGTTCTCGTGGTTCCACGTAGCGCCCACCGCCACCTTGTTGGGCAGGGCGAAGGCGTCGCCCACGCTCATGGTGTCGGGAGTGCTGGTGTCGCCCGAGCCCGACTGCGTGTTGATGAACCGTGCTTTCTGGTTTATCTTGAAGCCCAGACCGTATGTCACGCCCAGGGTCACCGTGTTCTTGGCGTCGATGCGGTGCTGATATTGCGCGCCGAAGTCGAGGGTGGGCGCGTTGATATTGGCCTTGTAGTTGCGTGTCAGCGACTGCACATTGTTGTCGCTGTAGCTCATCGACGAGGAGTGCTGATATTCGCCCCAGATATAGTTCACGTTCATGCCGACCGACAGGGGCTTCAGCACTTTGTAGCCCACGCCCATGTATATCTGCCTGAAGCCGCCGTCGCCGTAGTAGGTGCTGCTGGCGGTCTTCGAGCCGTAGCCGTCTATGTCGTCAAGGCTGCTCGAGGTGCTGAAGTTGTAGCCCACATACGAGAAGGGGCGCAGTCCCAGCGAGAAGCCCAGCCCCGGCGCGAGCCTGAAGCCGGCGGCTATGTAGTCCACCGACGAGTTCTGGGCGTTGATGGTCTTGCCGCCCGACTTGAGCATGCAGTTCTGCAGCGAGATGCCGGCGTCGAAGATCAGGGTCTGCGCGCACATCTCAGAGTAGGCGGCGGGGTTCTGGCGGTTGAGCGACAGGCTGTCGTGCATGCCGAGAGCCAGTCCCGCCATGCCCTTGTTGAATCCCATTGACTCGTCGGCCAGCGTGCCCCAGCCGTAGCGCGAGAAGGGGGAGTTGCTGCCGCTTGTCTGTCCCATAGCGCCGCACAGCGCCACGCATGCCGCCGACACCGCCAACACCAGTTTAGATATTGTCTTCATTATACTGCAAGATGAAGTCAAGGCCGCGGAGCACCAGATGGGCGTCGTAGACATATACGTCTGCCAGCAAATCCTTGAAGCAGTCGGCGTCGCCGCCCGTCAGCACCACTTTGACCTGCCCTAACTTATTATATAAATAATGTATGTAACCTCTTATTTCAAACTCTATGCCTCTCAGCACGCCCGCCCTCATTGCGGTCTCCGTGTCGCAGCCCAGCGCCGGGGTGTCGCCCGCGGCGTCCACCAGCGGCAGGCGCGCCGTGTGTTCGTGCATGGAGCGGAAGCGCATCAGCAGTCCTGGCGCTATGTTGCCGCCCAGGTAGCGGCCGTCGGCGGTCAGCACGTCGTAGGTCACGCAGCTGCCCACGTCGATGACCAGCACGTTCTCGCCCGGCAGCATCCTTTGCGCTCCAGCCACAGCCGCCATCCTGTCGGTGCCCAGACTGCGGGGTGTCTTGTAGCAGTTCACGAAGGGCAGCCTCAGCTGAGCCCCCAGCAGCACCGTCCGGGCGGGCAGTCCGCGCAGCGTCTCCTCCAGTTCTGGCGGCAGGTCCACCGTTGCTGAGACGATACACCGTCCGCACTTGCCGGCAAGTTCGCTTTCGCCCACAAAACGCGCTACATGGTCTATGTCCATGCGTTGCCATTTCAACATCTCGCCGCCCTCAAAGAAGGCCACCTTGGCGAAGCTGTTGCCTATGTCAACTATCAGGTTCACTCGCTGGCTGCTGTTTGTTACTTAGAGTTTTAGACGTGCAAAATTAAGCAAAACTTGCCGCTCCGTGTGTAGCGCAAGCGGCTTTTTGCATTTTTTCACAGTCTGGCAAGCCGACACGTCAAAAAGACGCGCCGGCTCGCCCTATGTCCTTGTTTTTGTCTGTACTTTTACTTTACGCCTTCCACAATCCTGCCCTGCTGGATCACTGCCTGCAGCTGGATGGCCTGGTCGTAGATGCACACGTCGGCGTCCTTGCCTGCCTCAAGCGTACCCTTGCGGTCGAGCACGCCCATGATGCGGGCGGGTGTCTCCGACGACATGCGGATGGCGTCCTCCAATGGTATGTCGGCCTTCTCCACGCAGGTGCGCACCAGGCGGTCCATCGTGGCGATGCTGCCAGCCAGCGCCGAGCGGTCGGCGAGCTTGCACACGCCGTCTTCCAGTATCACGCGCGGGTCAAACGCCGTGTCGCTGTCACTGGCGCTGCACGCCAGGGCGTCGGTGATGAGGGCGGTGCGCTCCACTCCCTTCACCATATATATCATCTTCAGAATTGCGGGCGGCACGTGTATGCCGTCGGCTATCATCTCCACGGTCATCTCAGGGAACGTGTAGACGCTCTCCACTGTGCCCTCGTGCTTGAACTCCCTCACGTTGTGGAAGCCGGTCATGGCGTTGTAGAAGTGGGTGGCGTGGCGGAAACCGCAGTCCCAGGCGCGCTTCACGTCCACATACTCAGCCTTGGTGTGGGCTATGGCTGCCAGCACGCCGTGCTCCGTGCAGTACTTGCCGAACTCGGTGGTGCCGGGCAGCTCGGGAGCCTCGTCCCAGCGCTTCAGCGCCGTGGTGTTGTTGATCACGTCCTCATAGTCTTCGGGTATGGGCGGGGTGATGTATTCGGGCATCTGCGCGCCTGCCTTGGCGGGGTTGAAGTAGGGACCCTCCAGGTGCAGTCCCAGCACGGGAGAGAAGGGCTCCGCCATCAGCTTCTCGCAGGTGGCGAGCGCGTCCTTTATCATCTTCACCGACGACGACGACAGCGTGGGGTAAATCGACGTGGTGCCGTGCTTGGCGTGAGCCGCAATGGCGGTTCTGAAAGCGTCTTCGGTGCCCTCCATAAAGTCGCGGCCGCCACCGCCGTGTATGTGCAGTTCCACGCCGCCGGGCACCACGTTGTTGCCACCGGCGTCAACGGTCTGAGCGCCGGCTATCTCCACCGGTCCCTTGGCTATCTCGGCAATCTTGCCGTCCTTCACTACTACAGTGGCGTCCTTCACCCAACCCTGGGGCGTAAACACACGACCACCGACGATTTTCATTATCTGTGCCATTGCTATTTGTTGTTTTTATAACGATTTACAAAAATACTGTCTTTCAGCGAAACGGCAAAATATATCACTCTCTTTCTCAAAAATGACGCAAAACGAGAGGAGGCTTTGCCCGCGCTGCAGAGGTGGAAACACCTCAATTCAAAAAACCAGGACTTCTCTTCATCAGACCAGGACGTCTCTTCATCGCGCGGACTTAAATTTTCCGGACCGTCATAAACGGACAGCCGTTTATGAAGGAAAGGTTATCCGTTTCCGCGGGAATTGGAATGTCAGGTGGCTCTCTGGCGAAGAGAAGTCCTTGTCTGCGCCTCATTTCCAGCGCATTACGTTTCGCGCGCACTTAAGAATTTTTTGAAGCCACTTGAGCGATTGAAAACAAGGACTTAAAA
>CAVGQS010000056.1:0-15044 GCA_963631415.1 Lactococcus garvieae
GCACTTAAGAATTTTTAAGAAGCACTTGAGCGATTGAAAACAAGGACTTAAAAAAATTTTATGCGGACTTAACGAAAAAATCTCGGGGGAAACGCTGCAAGATTTCCGCGGAAACGCTGCAACGTTTCGCCCGAAACGTTGCAGCGTTTCCGCGGAAATTTTTTCGTTAAGTCCGCACGAAAATTTTTTAAGTCCGCACGAAAATTTTTTAAGTCCTACTTTATAACTTTGACAGAGAGGGTTGGGTGAGGCTTCGCGGGTGAGGCTCTCTTTTTTTTCTCTCCCCATCCCTTTCCCCATCCCCACAATATTGATACCTTTGCCGCATAATCAAGAAATTGCGTTCATGAAAAGCCTTCTCTCCTTCGTCATCGCAGCCCTCGTGCTGCCCGCCTCGCTCAGCGCAGAGGTGATACGCGTCAATTCGCAGGCAGCCTTCGACGCCATGGCGTCGTCAGTCAGCGCCGCCGTAGCCTCGGGCGCCGCCCAGGTCACCGTGGAGCTGTCGCCCGGCACCTACTACTTCAGCGAGAACCACCTCAAGCTGGCCCGCAAGCAGTGGTCCGGCGTCAGCATAGCCATCAGGGGCAACGGCGCCACCCTGGTCAGCGAAGGCAAGGACTTTGTCGCCGGCCAGAAGTTAGCCGCCGTCTTCAACACCAACCACGGCTTCGTGAGCCTCACCGGCGGACTCGTGCCCCTCTGGGGCGACCTGATGCAGGCCGACGAACTGGTAGAGGTGGTCAACGAGAGTGCCAAACTCTGCCGCCTCTCCTGCGCCGACATCGACCAGGACGTGCCAGCCGACCGCTGCGGCAACGTCTACGTCAACCTCACGCAGTGGTACCGCTCCAACACCTACCGGGTGAAGTACATCAAGGACTCCTGCGTCTACTTCACCGCCACCGACCTCACCTACAACAAGGCGCGCAAATGCCACTCCGTAAACCTCGACTACGGCTTCGGCAAAATGATGCCCCGCTTCAGGCTCTGCAACATGCCGCAGACAGATGAGCCCCTCATGTCGCTCAGCGGCGGCACCGTGGCGCTGCCCAAGGGAGTAAGCCGTGTGCACCAGTGCACCGCCACCCGCTTCCTCCACCTCGACCACACCGCGCTGGCGGCGCTCAGCATAGACAGCCTCACCTTTCTGGGCAACAGCAACAGCAGCGCCGCCCTCCTGCAGCTCACCAACTCCACCATCGGCGCCTTCAGCCTCAGCCGCTGCACCTTCAGCGCCATTCAGAGCAACGTGGTGAAGGCCGACACCACCGACAACGTCAGCGTCACCCGCTGCACCTTCCGCGACTGCTTCCGCCACGGCGTCTACACCGTCAATTCAGCCAACGCCACAATCACCGGCAACACCTTCGTGCGCATGGGACTGGCGTGCAACAACACCTTCAGCATACGCTCCTCGGGCAAGAACATCTCCATAGCCGACAACACCATCGAGGACTACGGCTACGGCGGCATTGCCGTGGGCACCTGGTGGGCGAGCCCCAAGCGCATGGACAACACTGGGGTGGTGGAGCGCAACCTGCTGCGCTACACCGACGACTACATGGACCAGTGGCTCAGCCACTCGCTGATGGACTCCGGCGCCATCTACGTCTACACGCAGTGTGACGACATACAGATACGCCACAACTTCATCAACAACTACAACGGCGCCTACTACAACCGCGGCATCTTCTGCGACGACGGCACGCTCAACGTCACCATCAGCTCCAACATCATCACCAACATCACCAACAGCTACGCCATAGACCTCCGCCGCTCCGTCAGCATTGAGAAGGCAGCCAACAGCCACACGCCCACCGTCAACGTCAACAACCGCATCAGCGGCAACATCATCAGCGCCCCCATCCGCTTTGAGGGACGCGACGCCAACGCCAACTGCCGCCTCGGCACCAACCTCCTGCTCGGCAAGGCAGCCGAACTGAAGAGCGAGTGCGTCACCTCCAACCTCCAGAGCGAGGCAGCCTACCTCAACATACACCAGTGGTCTGCCGACAACGACCGCCTCACCCTCCCCGCCAACCAGTCCGCCATCCTCCGCCGCCTGCCCGGCTACAAGGCTCTCAACCAGTGGATTAACCTAGGCGAGACAACGCGGAAGAATTAGAATCTCCGCACATTCTAACTCAGGCAAGCGACACTAACACAACTTTCGCCATCTCTCCGTTAAAAAAAACGCAAAATATTTGGAGAGTTCAATTTATAATTATACTTTTGCACTGACAGTTCCCACCACGCTTCCCATAGAACAGCGAACCAGGGTGGGACTTTTGCTTTTTTATAGTGAGATACACCAAGCGACCTTTAGATTATTCAGACATTCTTGCAATGTTGAAGGAACGCGGTCTTGTTATTACCGACAAAGACAAGGCCATTGATTGTTTGAGGGTAATCAGTTATTTCCGTTTGGCAAACTATTTTCATCCGATGGAGGCAGACAAGGTTAGCCATGTCTTCAAACCCAATAGTCTTTTCGAGAATGCAGTAGATCTTTACGAGTTTGACCGTGAGTTGCGCGGCTTAATATTCTCAGCCATACAGGCAGTCGAGATAGCCTTGCGCTCAAAGATGATTCACCACATCTCGCTTGCATATGGTTCTTTTTGGTTCGCTGACGAGACGCTCTTCCGCAACGGAAATATCTTCAACGGCTGTCTGCAGCACATTCGCAAGGAGATTGAGAGAAGCCGTGAAGACTTCATTATCGAACATTATGGCAAATATACGGAGCCGGAATTCCCTCCAGTTTGGAAAACACTTGAGGTAACCACTTTTGGAACATTGTCCAAGTTGTTCTGCAATTTCAGAGACAACGCTATAAAGAAACGCATTGCCAGAGAATTCAACCTTCCACAACATGTCATTCTTGAGAGCTGGATAAAGTGTGCCGTAGTTATGCGCAATTACTTGGCCCACCATTCCCGTGTTTGGAATCGCTGCTTCCCGGTTATACCTCAGACCAATACGCGACTTTATGGCAGATGGATTACCCATAGTGTAGAAAACGCCAACAAACTCTATATCCACCTCTGCTGCTTGAAGTACATGCTCGACAGTATCAAACCAGACAACCGCTTTGCAGCTGACTTGAAAAGTTTGTTGCAGAAGCATCCAAATGTAGATATTATTGCAATGGGATTTAGTCCAGGTTGGCAGGAAGATGTATTGTGGCGATAAAGCCGCCGACTTGCCCCCAGCACAGCCCTCGCAAACCTCGTTTTATCAGATTCAGTTCATCAGACAAGGACTTTAGTTCATCAGAGAGCCACCAGGCGATTCAATTTCCGCGGAAACGGGAAACCATTTAACGGAAAATGGCTTCCCGTTTTCGCAGAAATGGCTAATCTTTTTTGACGGTTCGGAAAAATTAAGTCCGCGCGCGATGAGCGCAAGTGGCTTTCAGATGAACTGAAGTCCTAGTTTTTTCAATTGAGGTTGTTTTCAGCTTGCCGGCGGGCGCAGAAACGGCACTTTTTGTGGGAATGACCGAAAATTTCTTAAAGCTGCACACCTTTTTGGCATAGGTTGTGTTTTATCTTTGCCGGGCAATAGAATTAAAAAGGGACTATTCCCGCACAACAAGCAAAAATTCAGGACAATGCCACAGATGATCAGCTACGGGGGCGAGCTTATACGCATTTCGCCAAGGGACAACAAGAAGCTGGAGTATTCGAGAAACAAGGGGCTGACGTGGTCGGTGCGCTGCAGCGGCAGCTATAACTACGGCGGCTTCCTGGACCTTGTGGACAATGGCAGCGAGCTGCTTGCCACGACAGAGAAGGGACTGTTTTACTCCAGGAACAAGGGACTCACCTGGAGCCGGCGCAGCTGAGCCGGCGGCGGCAGGAGTCCCGGCAGGGGCGCACGCAGATATCCAGAATGGTTAAAACACGGATTCGATTCACGCACACAGATTACATTTCACGCACACATTATATATTAGGTACACGCGCACATGCGCGCACACGCATTTATAATAAGGTATAACAACGAAAGGGAACAGTAGAAGAATGAAGACGTCAGAAGATTATCAGAGTGCCGCCAGCGGCGTGAACGCGCTGGGGTCGGTAGTGCCGGGCCAGTTGGCTGAGCCGACTAACCGGGCCTTGCACAAGTTGAGCGAGGCCCTGGGCGGCGACGTGAGCGGATATGTAGCCAACCGGCTGCACATGAACCAAGAGGAGCTGCGCTGCGCCCTCGCCGCCGAGCAGGTAGACGGGGTCGCCCTGGCCATGTACAACATTGAGAAGAGGGCGCAGTCGGTCATCATCGGCGACCAGACGGGAATAGGGAAGGGGCGGCAGGCGGCTGCCATGATACGCTACGGTCTGCTTGCTGGCTATCTGCCCATTTTCTTCACCGACCGCTACACGCTGTTCAGCGACATGTACAGGGACTGCAAGGCGCTCGGCATAAAGGACGCGCGCCCGCTGGTGGTCAATGCCGGCGTGTCGGTGTTTGACTTCGACAGGGTGGTGGAGTCTGACGACGGGGAGGACCTGCCCGAAGATATTTGGATGCCCGCCAGCGACGAAGAGGAGGAGGACACCGCCAAGCACGACGCCGACATACAGAGCCTCTACCAGAAGCGGTATGAGGTGGTGTACAGGGCGCCCAAGAAGAAGGTGATGGACGAAATCTACAGCGAGGGCGACATTGCGGCAGGCGTCTACGACTACCTGATGGTGACCTACTCGCAGCTGAAAGACGCGCGGCGCGACATGACGAGGGTAAACTTCCTGCGCTCCCTGTGCGCGAAGCACCGGGTGCTCTTCATCTTCGACGAGGCTCACCGCAGCAGCAGTGTCAGCGCCGGTAAAATCTCCATCATCACTCAGGGCATCAACCTGATACTCACCGAGTCGCCCCAGACGCAGTGCGTATTTCTCTCCGCCACCTTCGCCAAGCGCCCGGAGAGCCTGATAACCTTTATGAGGCGCACGGCGCTGAGCGCGCTGGCCACCGAAGACACGCTGGAGGACGCGCTGCATGCCGGCGGCGTGCAGATGCAGGAGTATGTGTCGTCGTGCCTGGCAGGCGAGGGACAAATGATAAGGCGCGAGCACTCGTCGGCGGGCATTCCGACTCCCGTCTACACCTACCTGGAGGACGAGCTGGTGATGCACAGCGAGCTGTTTGACAAGGTGATGTACTACTTCAGGGAGATAGCCCAGCTGTCGTCGATGGTGCGCACGCTGGTGAAGAAGGTGAAGGCGCGGGAAGGGCTGCCGCTGTATAAGGCCTACCCCACGCTGGCGCAGCTCTTCTATATCAACAAGGTGCTGCTGCTCTCGCTGAAAGCCCAGACGGTGGCCCGGACCGCGGTGGAGGAGGTGAGGAGCGGCCGCAGCGTGGTGATAGGCATGAGCGACACCCTGGAGTGCGTGTTGCGCGACGCCATGGCGCAAGGCGACGGTGCGGTGAGGGGCGACATCTCCGTGCTGCTGCTGAGGCTGCTGGAGAAGACGGTGCGCAGTTCGGGCAGCGCAGGCGACGGCCCCACTGTGTTTGAGGAGGTAGAGTTGCTTGACGAGGGACAGCTGACCGAGCAAATCATGATTCTCAACAACACCGCCGAGCACTACTACCACAACATTGCCAACGGCATAAGGGAAGAGGTGTTCCACCTGCCCATGTCGCCCATAGACGTCATCAGGCAGCTGATAGAAAGGGAGACGTTCAGGGCGCCCGGCGGCGAGACCATAAACATCCGCTTTGAGGAATGCACCGGGCGCGCCCAACAGCTGCAGTACCTCTCGCCCGACGGCGACGACGACTTCATCCACGCCCGGGTGACCGGACGGAAGAAGCGCCACTCCAACCACATCTTCAACGACTTTCAGAACAACAAGCTCGACGTGATATTGGTGAACGCCTGCGGAGCCATCGGCGCCAGCGCCCACGCCATAGCCACTGCCGAAGTGCCGGAGGAGCAGGTGCGCCAGCGCAAGATGCTCATAGTGCAGAACGACCTGGACGTGAACATAGACCTGCAGAAGCGCGGCCGCATCAACCGCACGGGACAGCGCACCGACCTGCCGCCGCTGTATGAGTACATCATCACCGCCATACCGTCGGAGAAACGCCTGAACATGATGCTGCGCGCCAAGCTGCGGTCGCTGAGCGCCAACACCACCGCCTGCCAGGACCAGGACAAGGAGCAGGCCGACTTTGCCGACCTGAGCAACAAGTACGGCAACGAGGTGGCGGCGGACTACCTCGCCGAGCACCCCGAACTGGCCATGGAACTGGGGCTGGCGGGCAAGGTGACGGCGAGCAAGCTGCTGGCCAGAATAGCCATGCTGAGCGTGGCTGCCCAAGAGGACATAGTGGACGACCTCATGGCAGCCTACGCCATGCTCGAGGCGGAGCTGCGCCGCATCAACCAGTGGGACCTGGAGCGCGACTACCGCGACTTCGAGGCGCAGTTTGTGAACGAGGAACTGTTTACCACCGCCAAGGCCGACACCAAGCTTGGGGGCTGCTCTTACCTGACCACGTACAAGTGCAAGCACAAGACCTTCCCCTACGACTACAGCACGCTGATGCAGAAGTGCGACGAGGCCAAGGCGCGCTACGGCCGCTGCTATGACGACAACGCGAAGCTGCAGAAAAAGGTGAGGGCCTACTACTCAGGCCACATCAAGCAGATACACCAGCGCTATGACGAGAGGCGCGAGCTGCTCCACGCCGACGCCAAGCGCATGCTGGTGAAGTATTGCGGCGACGCGGCGCTGGCCGAAGACTGGCTGGAGAGAGCCAAGAAGAGTTCGGAGAGCTGGCACCCCTACTGCTTTGCCGACGTGGACAGGCAGCCGAAGTCCAAAATGATAATGCGCAAGCTGATGTCGTACTCAAACGAGTACAACACCATGGCCGACAAGGAGAAGAGGGACGTGAAGAAGCAGAACGCGGAGAAGAAAAGGCTCGTGACCGTGCTGTCGAAAGCCGAGATAGGCAGCGGCTACGCCAACGTGCGCGACCAGCTGGCCAGCGAAGAGTGTCCGCAGAGGGTTATGGCTGTGTTGCGCGACATACGCTTTGGCAAGGACGAGCGGACGAGGTTTCTGCCGAGCCGGGTGGAGCTCGTCTTCGCCCTGACGGCGCTGGCCACCGAGGTCACCATCAATCTGGTCCACAACAGCAAGTGGAGCAATTATGACAGGGTGGAGGAGATTCTCGACTCGGAAATGTGGATACCCAACCGGGAGAGCTGGGACACGGAGATAGCGCGCAACAACAACAAAATCATAGAGCGCAAGATTATCACTGGCAACATTCTCGGCGCCTACGTCCACCCCGCGATAGCCGAGCTGAAGCCGCGCTTCATCACCTTCTCCCTCCACGACAAGGTGGACGGCAAGGTGCAGACGCAGATAGGGCTGCTGCTGCCCATAGACGAGACGAAGCTGCGCGAAACGCTCAAGAGCGTGTCGGTGCCGCTCCACAAGGGCATGAAATACGCCACTAACACCAGCTCCAGCTACACCATAGCCGGTCTGGGGACAACGTTCCACCTGCTGCCCCACAGGGTGTCGGACACGGAGGTGAAGTATGTGGTCAGCGTGGCTGACGGCCATTCAAGGGATTTTGAAAGCGACCCCAGGTTTGCCGAAATCCGCCCGTTCTTTTTGGGCAGTGCGATAACCTCCATATACGATAAGAAAGGGCCGGGGCGCAAGTCGCACAAAATGCTGCTGCACTACCAGACCGACCTGCTCGCCTTCGGGTCGGAGCCGTTTCAGAAAATCATACAGACCCTCTCGCAGCTCGACGCCGTCATCATCGTTCCGCGCGACCAGATAAGCTATGGCGACATGAAGGACTTCGCCAGCGATTCGGAGCACGACGACAACGCGCCCTGGGACAAGCTGGACTGGAAGAACGACCGCGGCACCCCTCTGCCGCCGGCAGAAGAGAAACTGCTGCTGCGCATATCCGCCCCGCCCATGCCGGAGGTGGAGAAAGGCATGGCGGTAAGCAAGCACACGGAGCACTATCTGCTGGCAAAGGAAACGCAGGAGCTCAGCGGACTGCCGCTGGACAGACTCAGCACGATAGACGCGCTGAGGCGCTGCTACCTGAAGTGGAAGAAATTCTACAACGCCTCCATGCAGCAGAGCCACCTGCCGAAGAACATGCCCTCGTATTTCGACATACGCGCCCTGTGCCGCGAACTGCGAGCCGTGGCAGAGAACAAAGCGAGGGCCTCAGTGGTCAGCTACAGCCCCGACGCCAAGGACATGCTGCAACACATTCTTGACAGCGAGCACCTGGAGGCCGACAGCAAGTACTTGGCACGGTTTGACGAAGAAATGCTCTTCATGTCGCCCGACAAAGCCGAGGCGCAGGCCTTCGCCGACGAAATGCCCTGCTCGCCGCGACTGGACGGCATAAGGAGAAGCCTGCAAGACTATATTGACGGAAAGACTGACTTTATCGACTCGCCCGACTGGGTGTAGAGGAAAGTTGCGCGGGGCGGCGCCGTAATGGCAACAAAACTGACGGCGTGCCGCAAATTCAACAAAAATTAGATATCTTTGCCTAACAAAAAACAACTGAGACATGGCAGCAAACCAATTCGGAAGATATGTGTGGCTCATCGACACGCTGCGCCACTACAAGCACCTGTCGTACAAGGAGATTAGCGACAAGTGGCAGCAGAGCGGACTGAGCTATGGCGAGGGCGACGAACTGCCCCTGCGCACCTTCCACAACCACCGCAAAGCCATCCTGGACATCTTCAATATTGTAATAGAGATTGACCCGGACGTGAAGGGCTACAAGTACCACATACTGAACCCCGAGGAACTGGAGGGCGACGGACTGCGCAGCTGGCTCGTGGACTCCTACGCCACGCTCAACCAGGTGCAGGCAGACAGCAAACTGAAGGACAGGGTGGTGTTTGAGGACATTCCGTCCGGCCACACCTGGCTGACCGTCTTCATGCAGGCCATGCGCGAGAACAAGGTGATGGAGGTGACCCACCAGGGATTCGGCAAACCCTGCGCCAACACGTTTGAGATAGAGCCCTACTGCCTCAAGGTGGCCAACCGCCGCTGGTATGTCATCGCCAACAACCCTTATTACGTGGAGGCCAACAAGCAGCACGAGGGCGAGGCGGACTACACTCCCCACAAGGAGATTCTGGCCTATGGGCTGGACCGCATCACCGAGGCCACAATGCTGGACAAGACGTTTGAGATAAGGAAGGATTTCAATGTGAAGAAATACTACGAGGGCTGCACCGGCATCATTCCGAGCGACGACCCGACGGAGCACGTGGTGCTGAAGGCCTACTGCAAGGCGCCCGACTACCTCCGCTCGCTGCCCCTCCACGAGTCGCAGCAGGAAGTGGGCAGCGACGACGAGTCTACGACGTTCTCCTACGACGTGAAGCTGACCTACGACTTCCTGCAGCTCATAATGCAGCAGGGCGACCAGGTGGAAGTGGTGGAGCCCAAGAGCCTGCGCGACCAGATGCGCAACCTCGCCAAGACACTAACCTCTTATTATAAGGACTAGACAATGAAAGGACTGAATTTCATAGCAATAGACTTTGAGACCGCCACCGGCAAGCGGGCCTCCATCTGCGAAGCCGGCATCTGCGTGGTGAAGGACGGGCAGGTCAAGGAGACCAAGTCGTGGCTGGTGCGCCCCGAAGACAACGCCTACTCGTATTGGAACATGCAGATACACGGCATCCAGCCCAAAGACACCGCCAGCGCGCCCGAGTTTCCCGAGGTGTGGGCAGAGATAAGGCAATACCTCGACGAGACGCCGGTGCTAGTGGCGCACAACGCCGCCTTCGACATCTCCTGCATCCGCAAGTCGCTGGAACTCTACGGCCTCGAAAAGCCCGACGCCGACTACTACTGCACCTTCAACACCGCCCGCCGCAACTACGACTTCAGCTGCTACACCCTCGACTACCTCTGCAACCAATTCGGCATCCCGATAGGCACCCACCACCGCGCCGGCGACGACGCCGAAATGTGCGCCAAACTGTTCTTGAGAGAAATCAAGGACGCCGGGTGGTGCGAACTTGAAGAGATGAGGTGCGGCAAGAAGCTGTAAATGAAAAGCCAAAACAGGCATTAGGCTAGGAAATCACTCCACGGAGAAGCGGTAGATTTCTCTGCCGCGCGAGCCCACCACGAGGCTGTTGCCCGCCACCACGGGCGAGCTCTCGAAGTTGTTGCCCATGCGCTGCTTGAAGATCACCTTGCCCGTCTTGCCCTCTATGAGATAGACATTGCCGTAGGCGTCGCCTGTGAAGATGAACATGCGGTTGCTCTCGTTGTAGAACGCCACGGGCGACGACCACGTCCACGTGCTCAGTTGGGTGCGGTAGACCACCTCGCCGCTCGCCCTGTCGAAGGCGGTGAATTCAGCCGCCGCCGACTTCTCGCGCTGGCAGATGTTGGCGAAAATGAGGTTGCTGCAGTCGCCCTTGCCCAAGAGCGGAGTGCAGTAGAGTCCGCCGTCGAAATGCTTGCCGCCCAGGTTGAGTTTGCGGCACGCTATCTTCTGCTCCCACACCACGGTGCCGTCCAGCCCGTTGAGCTTCACGAAGTGGCAGAAGCCGCTGTCGCCCTGGCGGTCAACCTCGCAGCCGCTATATAAATAAGGTATGCCCTTGACCACCTCGCACACTATGCTCCCGTCCACGTCGTCGTGGTTGTCGTAGTGCCACACGGGCTTCAGCGTGTTGAGGTCTATGCAGATGATGTTGCCGCGGTTGTCGCCAAACCACCCGTAGTTGTTGTAGACGCAGAGGCTGTTTTCCACCCCCGGCGCCATGCCCTTGCAGCGGTAGCGCAGCGTGCTGTGGAGCTTGAGCGTCGATTTCCCTACCTTATATTTATATATGGTGCCGTTTTCGCCTGGCCAGAAGAGGTAGCCGCCGACCACCACGGGCGACGAGTCAAAGGCGCCCCAGCCGCGCCATGCCTTGGAGTCGCGGCCGGAGAAGAAGGTGCGCTTGTGGTCAGCCAGGCTTATCGCCACCTGGCCCATCGGCGCCACCTTGGGCACGCCCTGTCCCACATAGAGGTTGCCGTTCATGGAGGGGTCCAGGCTGCAGGTGCCCTTGATGGGGTTGGTCACGTCGATGCACTGGCGCGAGGCGGCTCCCGTCTTGAAGTCAATGAAGTACACTTTGCCGCAGAGCGAGGACACAATTATCTCCTCGCGCCCCAGCTTGTCGGTCAGCCCAGGCGAGCTCTTGCGGAAAGCCGCCAGCTGCTGGCCGGTCCAGCGCACATAGAGGGGCTGGCCTGTCCAGCCTGTGCCGCCGCCCCATGTGCCTACCGAGGTTCTGGCCGTGTCGAAACCGGTGGTGAACACCCAGTCCTGCACAATGCGCGAGGGCACGCCCTTCACCCTGCCGCCAAAGTCGGCGTCGCGCAGCGTGTTGCCGCGAAAAGTGAGCCAGCCCTGAGTGCCGTCGTAGAGGCTCACTGCCGACGGCAGCTTGCCGTTGTCGAGAGTGTCAAACACCGTGATGTCGTAGTCCACGGCGGCAGCCGAGGCCAGCGGTGTGCCGGCGTACTGCTCGGGCACCGTGTCCCTCACTACCGCTTGGGAATCGGGCGCGTCAGCCTTGCGCGCCTTGTTGCCGCACGACGACAGCAATGCTGCGCACAGCGCCGCAGCCATGGCGCAATATCTCATCTGCATTCGTCTCATTTCTCCTTTTGCAAAACCTGCGACTTGAACTTCTCCGCCAGAGCTTGCCTCTCGGCCTCCGAAGCTCCCGGGCAAATCTCGCCCAGCATCTCGGCAAACACACCCAGGCACACCGCCCTCTCAGAGGCGCGTCCCACTCTCACGCCGCTGGCAAAGTCGCCGTGCGGCAAAAAACTGCGGTTGAAATGTCCGTCACTCATAAATCACAGAAAAGTCCGTTCCGTTAAGTCAATAAAGTGCAAATTTATTAAAAAAGAGCAAAGCAGCCTTCTGGTTATTGCTTTTTCTGGCTTTTCTTCCATTCTATTGCTTGCCCTGTCAATCTGTATTGCTGACGGGGGTGCTTCGGGTTGTCTGGATACTTGCGCTCTATTGCATTCTCTTCCAATGCAGGAAGAACGTATGTCGTTCGGAACCTCATTCGGCTCTTTAGACCGCAAAGTTTCATCATGTCTCCTAATGTCAAGTAATTATCAGAAACTGACAGTATCAAATTCTTTACTTGGTTCGTACTTGGTTCGTACTTGGTTCGTACTTGGTTCGTGCTTGGTTCGTACTTGGTTCGTGCTTGGCCCGTATTTGGCTCGTGCTTAGTACGAGCTTGGTTCGTACTTGGTTCGTCGTTAGGTCCAATTTTAGGTGTGTCTGCGCCTTGTACGGACTCGGTATGGGCTTGTCCTGCCTCCAATTGCAACCCTACTGGTGCTTTCATCGGGTCGGTTATTGGTCGCACAAACGTCACACAGACAAATCCTCCGTTAATGCTCCATGTCGGCTCTGCCACGTTGTGCGCCTTGCAGGCATCTATAATACGCGAGGCTCCCGAACCCCAGCTCTCAAGGAACGTAGTGCGATAGAGCACCTCCGCCATTACGGGGTTGTAAGGGTATGAGCCATGCGATTGCCTGATGGTCTCAGTGTTGAGCTGTGGAGGCAACACGCCAGGATTTTCTATTTCTATACGGTCGTCATATATGGCTATGCTTGGCGTGAGGTTATACTTCTCAAATTGTCTGTGTCTTCCTGTCCAAGAATATTCAACGACTTAGGCGTGACGCCAAAGATGAGCCAACCGCCAGCACCGTTCAGGAACGCGCACGCGGTATGCATTCCCTCCTTGAGTTCGCCAGTAGTTTTCTTCAACTCAATATTGGCATTCTCGCCATCAGCAATAAGCCGTTGCAGTTTTTCGAAAGTCATAGCCATAGTTTTGTTTCGGCGCACAGTCCAGTCATCAAGTGCAAATTTATTAAAAAAGAGCAAAGCGACCACGGTTGGGCAAGAAAAAAGGGCTCAATCTGGTCCGCGGGAGCGAAAAAGTCGGCAAAAGATTTTGCAATACGGCAAAAAGCAGTAACTTTGCGCTCGCATTTCGTATGCCGCCCGTTTTGCCGGCGGCGGGGAGTGCGCCCAGACAACGCAAAACAATATCAAAACATACAGACATGAAAAAAGACATCCATCCTACTGACTATCGTCCAGTGGTATTCAAGGACATGAGTAATGGCGATATGTTCCTTACTCGCTCTACATGCAAGACAAAGGAGACAATCGAGTTCGAAGGTGAGACCTATCCCCTCGTAAAGGTGGAAATCTCCAACACCTCCCACCCGTTCTACACCGGCAAGTCCACTCTCGTCGACACCGCCGGCCGCGTAGACAAGTTCCTCAGCCGCTACGCCGTTACCCGCAAGAAGTAATCCGAAGCACCATGCCGGAGGCTCCGCAGCCAATATTTGCCGCAAGTCTCCGACACACAATACAAAAAAGAAACGCCGCCCACCATGGGCGGCGTTTTTTTTGCTAATTTTGCGCACGGAAGAGTCCTCCCGCCGCAGCCCGCGCAGTGGGGGAGGATAAAACACCCAGCAGACATTGACACGCAGACTACTTGAACTCACCACTCCGCCGCTAGCCACAGTCCACATCGGCATCGTAGGACTGGGCCACCGAGGCATGAAGGCCGTCGACCGCTACCAGCTGGTGCCCGGAGCCGAGATTGTCGCCCTCGCCGACTGCAAGGAGAGCAGCACCATCACCGCCAACCGGGCCCTCATCATGTCGGGGCGCCCGGAGGCCCGCACCTACTTCGGCCCCGACGCCCACCGGCGGCTCATGGAGGACAAGTCCGTAGACCTCGTCTATCTCTGCACCGACTGGGCAAGCCACGCCCAGCTCGCCGTTATGGCCATGCGCAGCGGCAAGCACGTAGCCATAGAGGTGCCCGCCGCCATGACCGTCAGCGAGTGCCAGACCCTCATCGACGTGTCGCGCGAAACGGAGCGCCACTGCACCATGCTCGAAAACTGCTGCTACGACACCTTCGCCTCCGCCACCCGCGTCATGGCGGCTCGGGGGCTCCTGGGCGACATTACCCACTGCGAGGGAGCCTACATCCACGACCTCAACAGCGAGATAGCCTCGCGCGGCGGAGACCACAAATACTGGATGGCACAAGAGACACTCTCGCAGCCCGGCAACGCCTATCCCACCCACAGCATGGGTCCCGTAGCCCTGCTCATGAACCTCCACCGCGGCGACCGCATGAAGTCACTCGTGTCGGTCACCAGCAAGGGGCAGGGAGTGCGCGGACGCGTCAACAACACCCTCATCACCACCGAGCTCGGGCGCACCATACTGCTGCAGCACGACATCGGCACGCCGCGCCCCTACAACCGCCTCCAGACCACCTGCGGCACCATGGGCTTCACGCAGAAATACCCCCTGCCCACCGTCCAGCTTCAGGGCATGGACACCGCCCTCTGCGGTGACGACGCCCTCAACTACACCAAGCAGTTCGCTGAGCCGGGCGTCAGCGAATGGCACGCCGACGGCGAGCGCAAAGGCTCTCCCAACGTGATGAACCACGCCATGGACTGCCGTCTCGTCTACTGCCTGCGCAACGGACTGCCCCTCGACATCGACGTCTTCGACGCCGCCGAGTGGTCCAGCCTCATCGAACTGTCAGGCCAGTCGGCCTCCCGCGGCGGACAGCCCGTAGAGTGCCCCGACTTCACCCAGGGCCACTGGCACGACCTCGCCTGCCACAAATTCTATTGATTCACACACCCCCGCCCCCACGGCGCGGAAATACCCAAAAAACAGAACACCCAAGTGCTGATTCCCTATCCCGGGAACCGGCACTTTTTTTTGTTTCCGCACGGCATCTCGCAGCACACTAAGATGGGAGCGCCTTCCGAAAATCACAAAAGAAGATGGTGCTGCAATCCGAGTTTGTAGCACTAAAGAGTTTTTTGTGCGGACTTAAAAAATTTTTGTGCGGACTTAAAAAATTTTCGTGCGGACTTAACGAAAAAATTTCGGGCGAAACG